>NZ_VIDW01000001.1:0-295686 GCF_006519665.1 Paenibacillus sp. tmac-D7
ATAGTAAAATAATTCGAATATTGTTTTCTTACAATTTCTGCAGATCTTATTGCATGAATCTTCCTAATATATTCTTGCATTGCTTCAGTCTCATTACCACAGAATTTCTCTAGTAATGCTTCAAAAACTATGTCTGAGTATGGATAGGTATTACTTTTGATTTGTATTTTTTCAGCATCAGTAACAGCCATCCCTATATCATGAAGTAATGCTGAATAAATAAGTATGGTTATATCCAGTTCATCATGTTCTTCAATATTAGGAATCAAGCTAAACATATTCTCCATAACTCGGATCGAATGATTAATATCATGCATTGTGTACTTAGGGAACGTTTTTGGAATCTCATTATTCAATACAAATTCTACATTCCTAGCAAGCTCGTAAATATTGGTAAGGAATTCACTTTTCCTACTTTCTAAAAATTTCACTAATCTAGGGGGATCAAGTTCTATTTTACTTTTAAAATTTTCTACAGCTGAATACATACCGAGCTATTCCCTCACTTTAGAATTTTATTTTCTGAGAACACTGCCACACTCATTGATGATTCAAACTGAATATTCAATTACAGAATTAAACATAACAACTATATGCAACAGTCAAACAACCGAGGCATTATCATATTTCCACTATAATAAAATAACAAAATTCGCCAAAAGAGTATATCATTTTTCAGGAAAAAAGAACTAAAAACGACACCTTGTTAGGTGCCGCTGTAAGTTTATTAAATATCCTTTTCAATTATCTCAACTGACTGGATAATTACATTTTCAGTAGGTTGACTAGATTCACCCGTCAGGTTGCTCCTACTAACTGGAGTCTCAGCAATCTTTAATACCGTATCCATCCCACTGGTTACTTTTCCGAAAATGGTATAGTTGGGCATTTGGTTTAGCATCAGGCTGTCTTCATCCTTTGTCATCATTATAGAATCCTGATAATTCAGTAAGCTTGCCTCTGGCCCAAGAGTTTTGTTGACGTTTAGTAAGCCATGATGCTTGTGCAAGTGGGTATTCTGCTTCATGTATAAATCCCAAGTAAAACTGGCCGTTTCTGTACTTCTTTTTATTTAAATATTTTTGTGTCTCCTTGATATCTTTATTAAATGGGTCAATGTTGGTGGCATATCCTTTAAACTTTAATTCAATAATTGCGAGAACGTCTTCAATGTTGTTACTAAGTTGTTCATACTCATCACTTTTTGTTCTAACTATAGCAATATCCGAACGCGTGGGAAAAACTCTTGTCTTCATTATTGTTCTATTGTTTACTTTCGTATAGCTCTTGAATTTTATTTTTCAATTCTTCATTGTAAATATAATAATGCCCGCCCGTGCTATTGGGAGTAAACCCAAGCTTTAGTTCCTTGTTTTCAAACAAAGAAACCCCATATAGAAAACCGCTTCTATCTTCTTGATTGGGGTCGGGAACGAATTTAAAATTACGAACCTGACCAATCCAATCTTGTATCTGATTCTTGTCTGTATACGTTTTGAGATGACCCGTTTCCCCACTGCGAATCTCGATATAATCAACTTTCTGAATATCGCCAGGGTATAGCTCATACAGTTTTTTCGTGGTTAATTGAGGTTCTGGTACAGTTTTACTGCACCCAGCAATAAAAGGGAGAATAACGAATAGTAGAACAAAAGATGTTATTATTGGTTTCATGAAATCGCCTCCATTTGTTGAAACCGTTTGTTAGAATTAGTTACAGCGTTCAAGCTAGACAAGACAGCATATTTTCCTTGTTTGCCTTCGTGTTTTCATATTCTTTGCTATCTAAATAACGATACCAAGCAAAATAGTGTTGCAAATATGGGGTTGCAACGCCGTTAAACCGGTTTCTCCAACACTTTAATCGACTACGATAGCTAGTCCAGCTGCTTTAAAGCAATAATAAGGTCATCTCTTGTCTTTGGCGTAAGTGCTGAATGCTCTCCCGATGTCTAACCTCTTCGAACGGGTTTATACCCACATATTACAGAATATGAGTTTGCATGATGTGAATATCAGCATGAAGCATTAACCAATTTTTTTATATACATTTCATTCCATCTGTAGGATTCTGAACTACGGTGAAGGGATGGAATCCATTCGCTTCAAAGGAGACATTTGAGTGCGAAGGATGACTGACGCCGAACTAATCGATGCATACAAAATAGCTATTGAACATGAGTTAGACCGGGATTTTGTACAAATGCTCGAGGAGGAGATTGATCGCAGGAGGATTAATATTCAGTCTGTGCTTCAGAAACAAGATGAGTAGGATTCGCCGCCATTACTGAGTAACTTTTTAACTAAAATATGAAGGGCGGATGGGTTCTACGCCCTTCACTGGTGGGGGCAATATGCCCCGCCTTATTTAGTAAATAGGATAAAGTTACTTTTTGCCGGTCCCAACCAGGATAACATCCCAAAAAGGATGCGTTTTACTCCAGGAGCCACCCAAGTACGGGTCCGTCGCCATAAGCGTTTTCCCGTCAGTGTTTTCATTTCTTCGATAGCAATGCTAGCCATTCCGGACATGTTTCGGCTTTTCCCAAATATGACCAAGCCTTCATGCATATACATAAAAGATAAAGACAGACGGGAGGTGGGAAGTATGTCGATCAGAAAAGCACTTTTATCGCTTTCTGTTGGCTTGTTCTTAGCTGTCTTCGTCATAGGTCTTTTGCCTTTCTTAGTTATTATTAGTTGGGCGGAGACTTTAGGAAGTACCGAACTCTACACGTCGCCGCTATTCTTCTTAAAATTTTTATACAAGGACAGCTGTAAGAAGCAATCGCAGCACAGAGAAGAGGGGCATTAAGATGGCCTCTTCTCCCCTTTAGAGGGAGAAACATCATTTTCAGACCTGTCCGCCACCATGGATGGCAATTCTCCTCGAAATATTTGCCGTCGAACACAACATCAAGATATCCGTTGTCACTGCCGCCTGCAATCGTTCCGGGATTCCCGTCCACCCTAAAATCTCATTCCTTTGGAAAGCGAAAGAGATTCCCCTTTTCTCCCTATTCAGTTAGTGCTCGAGGTTGCCGATATTCTTAATGGGAACGATGTTATTAAGGAGTTGAATCACCATGTTCGAAGCCGGCTTGACTCAAGAAGAACTAAACCTGCTTCTCTCAAGAAAGAGTGCCCATGAATCTCCATTTATACCTAGATCGAAAAGAAAACGTAAGAAGCAAGGATTTATTGAATTCATCCTCAAAAAGCTTTTGATTATTTAAATTATAGACCCCGCAGTGAATCCATTTGTGTAGACATTTAGGAATAGGGTGGCTTCCGGCATCTATGATCGGGATTTCATAGGGGATCAATCCGATGCTGCACTTCACAAGTGAAAGTCGCCAATAGCTTCGTCTATAATGTCTTGGTTGGTCCCCATGTATCGCATGGTGATGCTCGGCACGCTGTAGCTAAGTATCTGCTGCAGCAGGTCACCGATCCGCAGCCCACGTTAACGCCCATCACCAGCAGAAACCAGTCGCGCTCCGACCGTTTTCTGAAAACTGACCTCATCTGCTCCAACTTCTCCATGCTTCTAATCGGCTGTACAACCTTCCAGCACTTTTCTTATAAACGAAAACCAAACAAGCTGACGTCTGTAGGGTACAGAGGCCAGCTTGCAGCTGCGAATCCTATGTTTATCGAGGACTATATTCGCCTGATCCAGTTTATCACGCACTTCCAGTAAACACATACGCGTTGCCGTATTTTTTCCTGACTTGAGTGCATTCATCCCTGTTCTAGTCATTCTACATCATCATGATTCAATATTGATTCGATTTAAAATGTCGGGAATTTCTTCGAACGAATGAATCCACAATACATTAAGCCCTAAATCATTCGCATCCTGCTCTTCCAATAAAAAAGCCAGTCTATCTATGATCTCAGTATCCCCGCGATAAGTTGTAGGTACCTTCTTAATAATATAATGATTGATTTTCTTCTCTGAATTTTTCCTGGAGGACACATCCAGCAAGCGCCTTAAATTAGGATCCGTTAAACTTAAACCAATCAATAGACACGTGTTCTGGTTTAACTTATTGAGCTGAATAAGATTGGACCAGCTGAAAGGTTCGATAAATTGACTATGATAGGAATCCTCACTAAACACAATATTGGAATCCTTTGGAATAGGGCTTGATCTTGGCAAGTAACCATGCACATGATAAATGGGGATTTCATCGGAATTGTGTTTTAAACCTTCACAATAAATCGGTTTATTTTTTATATTATTGTTAGTAAGATGCTCTTCAATGAGCGAGTCAAAATTAAAGGTTATAATGGAATCAAGCGGTTTGCGATCCCGTTGGGGCCGTGCCAGATTTGCTATGGATTCGATCGTATCGTTAATCCTAATATCGGAGGAGTACAGGGCATTGCGCACTTTTGCCTGGAAGTCATCGCCCAGATTATTTTTCAGGTACTTGCCGATGATTAGACTGGAATATCTGCTGTTAATGTCATCGATATTGCTGAAATCGATTGAAATATCATGATTATTCGATATTCGGGTCATCATGGATTCCAATAGTTTATTTAATAGCACATTCCAAGCCGGAATCCCCGCACTTATGGAAATACCGGCTCCGCAAATCAAGGTGAGCCTTCCGTCCGACAACGATTTGGCAATGACTTTAATATCTTTATCGTGCGAAACTGTAAAAGTGTTCGATGCCGCTGCTGTAAATCCATCTTCGACTCTATCGAACAAGCTTTCGATTAACTCTTTAAGTCCATCTTCAAAGTTAGACGATAAATCTAAATACTTGATTTCCGAAAGATAACTGGGCACGCTGCTTTTGTCAATGAGGACCGGTATGATCCTTCTGCTGCCCCTTGATATATCTGCCAGCGCCATTGCCGAAAATTCTTTTAACACCCCTCTGGAGTTCAGAGAATTTTTACTGATGACGACGATGATGGCATCCGCGTTATCAATGCCCTCTTTAATTTTTTCAAAAATATTGTCACCCAGTTCGATTCTCCAGGAATCCAGCCAAATGTGGTGACCCGCTGTTTCTAATTCGCGTACAATTCGATTGGTTATATCTTTATCCTCATGGCTGTAACTAATAAAGACTTTCATCTGTGCACCTCTTCGAAAGATGGCCTGTCACCATACACAAACGTTCCTGCACCATTGGAAACAACCCTATAGTTCAATCATATAAAAAATAACAAATATCACCATAAAAGTATATCGTTTTTTTGTAATGGCCATTGTCCTGCCAGGCTTGGTCATCTCATCTCATATCTCCGGAACATACGTTCCCCATCGCGCCGCAAAATAAAAAGGACTCCTCTCGGAGTCCCTTGACGGTGATGGAATGGGTACACTGCCTTGAACCTTCTGAACCTCGGGTCAAACCTTGATCACACCATGCAGTTGTACACTACATTAATGTGTCTTTGGCACATCCCCTCGCTCCTATTTGGTTTCAATAACAACTTCCCTGGTATTGCTCGTTAGATCGCCCAACGAAAACCACACCTCTCTTGTCACCGTCCTTATGTAGGATGTCCCGTGACAAAGAAATTATTGTATCTCTACGTTCAAAAAAATTACCGGCGGATGGATGCGATTTCTTCATAATGGGTCAGCTTAATTTCTCCATCTACCAGCAAGGCAAACTTTTCGCGCAATTCCCGTATATGCGGAGTGTTGTCATGGAAATCCCAGGCCGCTTGATCTTTATACTTTTCGTAGAATGTAAATTGGCCCGGATCGTCTTTGGCCCGGAGCAGGGTATACGCCAACGCCCCTTCCTCGTTTTGCACCTGTGACACCATATGAATCAGCGCTTCTTCAAGTTCCTTTTCTTTTCCAGGCTTTGCTTTTAACGTAGCTGTAAATGCGATCACGGGTTCATCCTCCTGATGTAACGATTCTGTTTACCAAGTGCGGGGATCGCCTGCACTCTCCTGAGTATAGCCGATCCACCCGCTTCATGCATGCGTTCATTCTGCACAAATTTGAACAAGCTCCGGCTTCCGCAGCATCCCGCCGCGCGTCCGGTTCCGGTATTTCACCCGAGCTCTTATCTTCGGCTCCAAATAGACAAAGCTGGGGCCTTCACGGGCTTGGAGTTTCCGGGACAGGCTCATAAACGTTTCTCGATGCTCAGCCGTCACCCCAAGCTCGAGCATGCCTGAAGGACGCAGCCTGCCGTTCTCTTCCAGATGAATCAGCCAACCCGATCCATCTTTACGATACCCTGCAAGGTACACATCCGCAAACTGGTAGTTAATAATTTGCTGCCAATCATGGGATTGCCTGGACACGTATTTACTGTTTTTCCGCTTTCCGACAATCCCCTCCATTCGGTTCGCCACGACATATTCCCATAGATCCTCACCGCGGCCATCGATATGCGGCACGATCGATATATTCGGATTCGACTCAAGAACAGACTCCAGAATCGAGCGTCGCTTCATTAGCGGCAGCTGCCGCAAATCCCGACCCTTATGGAACAAAATGTCCCAAACTATATAATTCACCGGCTGCTGTTTCGAGTACGCATCGATTTTGTTTTTCTTTTTCAGCCGGAATCGTTCCATCACAAGCTCAACATCTATCGCTTCTGTCTCCGGATCGGTGCAGCAGACTTCGCCGTCCAGCACGAAATCGCCGGCCATTGGCGGCAGGTGCAGCTCGGGAAATTGCCTCGTGCATTCATTCCCCTGCATCGTCCATAATCTGGTTTCATCGGATTGCCTCGACATGATCACCCTATGACCATCAAGTTTCGGTTCAAAAATCCATCCGTCGTCTGAGAATGGCTCCGGACGTGATTCAAGCAGCATCGGCGCTATGAACATAAGAATCACCCGCAATCATTGTACCACGGGGATTATGCACGAATAATCAGGGAATCACTGGGGTTTCAGTTGGATTGCAATTGCTCAAGATCAGCGGTCACTTTCTCAATCATCTGCACAAACGAAGATAACTCCTCGGAACTGGCCGCCTGGGTCCGCGCTTGGATGGACGTTTGGTGGGACTCATGCTCAACCTCTCGCAGTAAACGTGAAATCACTTCAAGCTTCTCCTGAATTTGCTCAAGCGCCTCCTTCGACCTTGAAGCTAATTTACGAACTTCATTGGCTACAACCTCAAAGCCGCGCCCCTGATCACCGGCGCGCGCCGCTTCAATGGCCGCGTTGAGACCAAGTAAATGAGTTTGATCCGATATTTCTTTGATCAGGGAACCCATATTTTCAATATGCGTCACTTCTTGAGTAAGCGATTGCACCATATGATAGGATTTATCCTGAGATTCCGAGGAACGAATAGCGGAATCTGCAACCGATTGGCTGCTGCTGCTGAGTTCCACCATCATCGAAGCAAGTTCCTGGACGGCGGAACTAATCCCGTGCAAGAGACGGCCCCGTTCATCAGCGAGCGTTTGGACTTTCTTCTTCTCTTCGAATTCATAAGCTTCCAAAACTAATTGAGAATCGAGATTAAACATTTTGGTAAGCGCTTGGATGACCGATAACCATGCGTCAGGCATCGTCCGTTTGAAATGATGGGTTGCCAAGTCCAAATACAGCAAATACGTTCCTAAATACCACTGCGTCGTTAAACCGATTCGAGAATGAACCTGACCTATAAAAATCCTTTTTTCAATAAATTCATTGTCAATGGTACCGGTCGCAAGCGAAAGAAAATACCACCTTTGCGTCTCCTTCAATCGTTCAACCGTGCTGTGAGCCTCAATAATCCGTTTCAGTTCTGATCGCTGCATGATCCGTTCATACAGTTCATCAACCAGTGTGTCCACGACTTCTTTAAATATAGGTTCTTTACTTTGCAAAAGCGTTAAATCTTCGCCGGTAATGCCGATGTAATCAAGCTGTTGTTTTCGTGCTTCCGATAAGTTTAGCATGGGTACGCTCCTCTGCATCATGAAGTCAAATCTGCTTACTCTACTTTTATTTCATTATAAGAAGAAACGAATCTATAATATCCGGATCAAAGAACGATCCACGGTGGTCCAGCAGGAATTCCAATGTTCTCTCCTCTCCCCAAATTTCCTTGTAAGGCCTTCGTGAAGTTAAAGCGTCATAAACATCCACCACACTGACAATACGAGCTTCTAATGGGATGTCAGCGCCTTTCAATCGATGAGGATAACCAGATCCGTCCCATTTCTCGTGATGGTGCAGGATAATGTTTCTGGCTACATCGAATTCATCTTTAAAAAACTCATCGTCCAGCTCTGCATTTATTTTTTCGAGAATATCTACACCAATGAGCGGATGCATTTCAATAATTAAACGTTCATAGCTTGTTAACTGCCCCGGCTTATATAAAATACCTTCGGGTACCCCGGATTTCCCAATATCGTGCATAATGCTGGAGTGACTTACACTGCGGACATATTCATCCTTCAGCTTAAGATTCAAGCGCTCATTATGAGTCGTTATTAACCGCTCCGTTAGCTGCTGGACTCTTGTTAGATGTTCCTCGATCGCGGGGTCTCTGATTTCACAGGAAATAGCCAGCACTTTCAGAAGCGCGGCTTGAAAGGAGCTTCTTCGTTCTTCCGCTATGTAGATGCCTTCTCGCAAATCTTCCAGTTCCCTGAACAGTCCGACGTAGAACCACTCCCCTTCGATAAGAAAAGGAGTAATCGAAATGGAAGAATGCCAAAGTTCGCCGCTCTTCTTTTTATTGATAAAAATGCCTGCCCAGCTCTCTTTTTTATGCAACGCCTCATACATGCTTCTATAGGTCGCTTCTGTGGTAAATTTCGTTTTTAGAATGCTTGCTCTGGCACCTATGATGGTCTCGCGTTTGTACCCGGTAATTTCCTCGTATGTCTGGTTCACATCAAGAATACGATGGTCGGCATCGGTAATAATGACGGCATCGGATAACGAGAGGAACATACGTAAGTTCTGATTCAAGGCCATTCCCCTTATTCTTTATGCAAAATAAATGTAACCAAAGTTACAATAGCACGTCTTTCGCACAAATGTCCAGGCCTGTTTACGGCCAACAAAGAACACACGTTCGATTATCCATGCATTAAAAAAGGACTCCTCTCGGAGTCCCTGACGGTGATGGAATGGGTACACTGCCTTGAACCTTCTGAACCTCGGGTCAAACCTTGATCACACCATGCAGTTTAGCACTACATTAACGTGTCTGCGGCACATCCCCTCGCTCCTAATTGGTTTCAATAACAACTTCCCTGGTATTGCTCGTTAGATCGCCCAACGGAACCACACCTCTCTTGTCACCGTCCTTAGTTAGGATATCCGATCGAAGCAATCTTATACCGAAGATTATCAATATTTGATTTCGATTCATGTTCACATCTCGTCCATGGCGTTCCCTGCGGCCTGTTGTTATAATGAAGAGTGAGTTTTAAACGATAAATGTCATTCGAGGTGTAACGATGCTCACAACCGCTCTAGGACGTTTGCGCTTGATCGGTGCGATCGAGGGCCTTTCCTTCCTCATTCTGCTCGGAATCGCCATGCCACTGAAGTATGCCTTCGAGATGCCGCAAGCCGTTACGACAGTCGGGCAACTCCACGGCCTCTTCTTCGTGCTGTACCTGCTGGCCATTGCCAACGCTGCCTTCGTGCATCGCTGGTCCATGGGGAAAATAGGGCTTGCGATTATTGCCGCCTTCGTGCCGTTCGGGCCATTCCTGTTCGACCTGAGGCTGAGAAAAGAGCAGCGGCCAACTATCCCGCAGTAGCGGAACAAGGATCTTCATTCCGGCTCATATCCGGGCTTTACGGCCTGATAGCCTGGAACGAGGATGCCTTAGTTCCGCTTTTCTCTTATCTAGGATACAAACGGTGTATAAAAGCGCTTGACTCGATACATTACGTATCTTATAGTTACATAATGGAGCAGCTCTTGTTCCTTTCAGAAAACTATCGGCAATGTAAAAGGTCACAGCTGACGTTATACGGTTTGTATCGTATTTATAGAAAGGGGATTTGCATGTTTCATTTGCTGGAATTGAACATTGCCGAACACCGTCTCGTTATGGAAGTGCCTTCGGACACGTTATATACGTGGGCGGCGCGTACATTTTGCGCGGTTCCGGCAACCAGCTATACCTTCGCCTCCCCGATCGACCTCATCCTGAGCGCGAACGTAGGGTACGGTCAATCCTTCGACGGGCGGCCAGCGCAAATTTCCTGCACTGCGGCATTCATACAATATTGGCGAAGCGACTTCCTGATCGTCGTCTCACGCGACTATTCGGAAGCAACGATCGAGGCGTATGATCTTTTGGCTTTAAATCAGGCTCTCCTGACGTTGTACAGCGCGCTCATTACATACCGGGAGTGGGGACTCCTCGTACGGGCGACTTGTTGGATCGAAGACGGTCGTGTCCTCATGTCCGCCGATACGTCCTCCCCACGGCCATTCATGACGAACGAAAAGCCGTTTGCCCACACCCTGTTATCGGATGAAGCTGCGCTGATTAAAGTGTCCGGCGATCATCTCCGGGCGTTCAATTCGCCTTTCCGCAGCGGTTCGTTGCGAAATCCGCTTGAAATCCATCTGAATGGCGAGCTAGACGAGTGTCTGCTGAACCGCCCTACGCTCCATTCTCGCCGAATTCGGCTCAGCGAAACCGAAGCCGTCAGCCGACTGCGGCATTTACTGGCCTTTCAAGCACTCGACACGCATGAATCGGCCAAAACCGCCGCGATGTGCCGCGCAGCAGTTCGCGCGGTTCCTTTCTACGAGCTTCAGGCCCCAGTTCCCGATGCCTTCCTGAGCCAGGCTCATGAACACGTCTACGCAGAAATGGTTTAAGCGGACCAGCCTTTTCGGCTCTCCCCTTTTCTGGTAAGATCATACCAGAGAAGAAAGGGTGGGAACGATGAGAACCGAAAATCAAGTGAAACGCAAGCTCAACGAGCTTCTGATGCAGAAGAAAACGTTGGAGTCCCGGCTGGAAAACGAAGCCGCGGGCGCGGACAACCATCCGCTGCGGCAGCAAATCGACCGGCTCGACGAACAAATCATGCTGCTTGAATGGGTATTGAACGAACCGGTCGGCAGCTATCACGCCTAATGAAAACGGAACGAAAGTCATCGACCTTCGTTCCGTTTTTGTTTGGTATGGCAAGCCCTAGCGCTAAGAGCCCTGCGCGATTGCCGTCTTCCGCGCCTGTGTACGGCGCTCCTCGCGCTGCTCTTCCGTCAAGCGCGGGCACGTATAGCAGCAAAAGCCGCCTTCGGTTCGATAATACAAGCAACAGGCGTTTTTCATACGGATACGCTTGTCCGGATCTTTCAAGTCTTCCATCCAGCGAATTTTGACGTCGAGCGGATTTTTGGCACGGCCAAACACCTCGCCGTTCAATTCCTGTCTTAAGCGGTTGTAGTCTTCAGCAATCCGCTCACGCAGCTCATGCTCTTCCGCCTCCGCCAATAGATCGTCCATCAAGTAATTCAGCTTCGTCGGGAATTGACCCCATAATTGGCCGACTTCGATTCCCGCGGCCTCCGAAGCGGCCTCCAGCAGCGGACGAAACGTCGTGCCGTAGAGCTCCGTCAGCGTTCGGCGCAGCCACGCGGTTCTTTCCGCTTCCCCGGCGGGAGCCGGCTGCGCCGCCTCGCGAACGAGCTTAAACGAGATAGCCGTATAGCTCTCCTTGACGTGCAGCTGCACAACGAAGTTTGAGAGCGACAGGTCTAACGCCTGATTGTGAAACGACAGCGCATACTGCTGTGCAAACGCCGCATAACCAAGCCATCCGCTGAAATAAGCGGCGGACGCAGCCGGTTCAAGCGCGTGGATACGCGTCCCGTAAAGCTCCAGAAACTGCTGCATATTAGGCCGCTCCAGCAATTCGGCGGCAGGAATCGAACAAATCAAGTGCTCCGGGTCTTCTCGACGAATATGATATTTTTGTTCCAATGTCAGAAAGTCCATCAGGATGCAGCGCCTTCTTTCGCGGATCGATAAAGGAAAGTTAACCTCGTTATAGGCTGATAACGATTTTCATTTTCAATTATAACCGAAGACGCTTTCTTTTACCACGTTCAATTTGACTAGTTGTCGCTGCGCCTTTCGTCGTCACGATCCGACAACTCTATAATGTCCTTGGCGCTCGGCAAATCACTCTCGTCAAATTCCTCTTTGGATTGCTCCGCCTGCCGCAGCAGCTCCTCCCGCCTCGATAAGTCCGGCTCCGGGGCTCCCCCTTACAGCAGCTTCAATTGGTTCTCGTAGACGACGATTAATAACGTGACGATGAGGGACAAATCCATCAGCACAACCCCGATCAGACTGGTAAACAGGAGCAACATCAAATTGACGGCAACGACCGCGACAAAGATGAAAATCCCTCCCATGCACAACCCCTCCCGCTCCTTGCTACCGATCGCAGCTGCGAACGGTTCGTTATGCCGATGCAACGATCTTAAGTTCTTCAGACGGTTCAATCCGGCAAACGAGTCCAGCCGTATTCCAGGACCGTCCTTCTTTCAACTTCGTTGTCATATTCTGAAGACCGGTCCCGGGACCGCCCGAGATCGGCACATCTTCTTGCGGGGCATGCTGGGCAACGCGCCTGCCGGCAGCAGGCGCTTCGTTTCGTTCCTGTCTTGCGCGCGGTTATTCCTTCCTGGCAGCGCTAAGCTTCGTACAGCTCGAGCGGCAGTCCGTCGGGATCCGCGAAGAATGTGAACCGTTTGCCCGACGTCTCGTCAACCCGGATCGGTTCGACCTGTACGCCTTGAGCGGTCAGGCGGGCGGCCGCCGCCTCCACGTCGTCCACCTCGAAAGCCAAGTGCCGCAGCCCCCGGGCCTCCGGATAGCTCGAGCGCACCGGCGCTTCGGGGAACGAGAACAGCTCGATTTGGTAGATGCCGCCGACCCTCAGATCCAGCTTATAGGAGTTCCGTTCGGCGCGATACGTTTCGTTAAGTACCGTAAGTCCGAGGATGTTTACGTAAAAGTGCTTCGATTTTTCATAGTCCGAGCAAATGATGGCGGCATGATGAATGCGTTTAATAGGAATCATCGCGTCCGCTCCTTAGTAACTGATCAGCGAGGCCATCAGCAAACCGGAGGCGAGGCTCAAGCAGAACGAGAAGATGCCGACGGAGACGTTTCCCCTGGGAATTTCGGCCAACACCGTAAATGGCGTCAACAATTCGAACAAGTAAAAGATAAGGATCTGGAAGGCGATGCCGATCAATCCCCATACGATCAAATCGACAAGCCCCAGGGAATGATACACCGCGGAAGCGAGCACCAGCACTTGACCGATCAGCTTGCCGCCGAGATCGTAGGCCGCCGCTTTGCCTGCCGCCGCCTTGACCGGATCGGTGACATCCCCGGCATCGCGAATTAACCGGAACTCATTGTAAGGCGTGACGAGGTTGAAAAACAATAGCCCTAACCCGACAAGCGGCACCGTAACCCCCAAATACATGAAAAAATTAACGACGCTTTCGAATTGCTCCACCTTCGATTCTCCTCCCGCAAATTAGCTT
This sequence comes from Paenibacillus sp. tmac-D7, assembly GCF_006519665.1. Lineage (NCBI taxonomy): Bacteria > Bacillati > Bacillota > Bacilli > Caryophanales > Paenibacillaceae > Paenibacillus > Paenibacillus sp. tmac-D7. The sequence continues at coordinate 13,505 of NZ_VIDW01000001.1, forward strand.
TCAGTGCCCTCTTCCTCCAAAGCGCACGGCAAATAATAGGATAAATTGCTCGTGATGGTTCCGCCGACGCGCGCGATGACCGCCGAACCTTTGCCATCGATCAGGAAACAGCCCCACAGGAGACGACCGTCGAACGGGCCGTTCGCCGTCTCTACCCGGATCGGCGGCAGCTCGGTGAATTGCTGGTACACCATCGGTTGATCGGCGTACTCCTGTTCGCCGCTCGATTCCCGGGCGGCGCCGCTGCCGTCATAGATCGTGACGCTGCTGCCCTCCCGCCCGAGTATGGGTTTCGCCACATACGGCGTTCCCGGCTCGAAGCAAGGCTCCAAGTAAGTCGGCAGCATGTACCGCCTGATCGTGTCGTGCTCCTCTTTGGTATAAAACTCGTCCGCTTCGTGCAGGTTCCAGATGAGCGCCTGCAGCGCTTTCGTCTGCGCGGCAAAGCCCGACGGCGGATTGACGATTGCCAACCGGCGGTCCGCAATCAGCCGCAGCACATGCTCGCCGGTCGGGTAACCGTCCGTGTCGCGGTCTTCGGCCAGCTTCTCAAGCGCGTGCAGCCGGTATAACACGTCAACCGGCTGCAGCGGCGGCTCAGCGAAGGCGGTCGAGCCGGCCGGCGGCAGGCCGGGCGCCCATAGGCGTTCGCCCTTCACCCGCAGGTCGGCCAGCGGCACGAACGCAGCGCCGGTAACGCCAGACTGCTGCAGCAGGTAGCGCGTCGTACCCGCATCCTCCTCGTGCCAGCCGAGCGCGCTGAACACAAAGCGCTCCGTCGGGTAACCGGCCTCCCGGTACAGCCGCAGCATCCGCTCGAACGCTTCGCCCAGCGCCTCGCTGCAGCCCGCGTTCGGGTCCTCCGCGCCGTAGGCTGCGCAGATGCGCCCGTTCGCGTGAAAAGCCTCGACGATGCCCGTCGGCGTATCGCTGTTGAACTCCAGCATCTTAAGGCCGTCCGGCGTCAGCGCAAAATCGAACCGGCCGATCATCGTCGGCACCGTGTCATCAAAGCGAAGCCGAAGCGCGCCGAACGACGCCTCCGGCAGCCCGAGCTCCGTCCATAAAGCGGGCTCGCCCTGCTGTACGATCTGCACGGTGCGCGCATACACGCGCCCGAGCGCCTCCGCAGCGCGGCGCATCTCCTCAAGCCGGCTCCGGCGGATACGGCACAGCCCGGCCAGCGCATACTCTTGGCCGTACAACCAATCCCAAGTGAACACGCCTTCCCGGCGCAGCGGCTCATACAGCGCTTCTCGACGCTCGGCATAGGTGAGATCTGCAACCCTCCGGCTTTCCTTGGTCATGGTCCATCTCCTCCGTTTCGATTGTACCCGAGCCGTCACGTCAAGAGCCGGAGCTCCCGCTGCTGCCGATACCGCCCTTGCTGATCCCGGATGTCGCACCGCTCGTGCCGCTTTTCACCTTACCGCTGGAGCCGCCGTAGTAGCCCGACGAATGTCCCCCGCTTCCGTCATCGCAATAGCCGTCTTGATTTCGATCTGTGCAGCTGCCGTTACTTGAACAGCCGGCCGCACCGCCGATCACGAGCGCCGAAGCGACGAACAGCGAAACGACTTTGCGCGTTCTGCTTTTCGTTAGACCCATCGTTCGTTTCACCCCTCCCCTTGCGGCTGACCGCGATTACATAGCCCGGGAGCCGGGCAAGCCAAACTCCGCCCCCTCTCCCTCCGGGCTATTGCAATTCATTTACGTCGAAGTCGAAATGGCGTAATATACATACGTTTCGCGGTCTTCATCGATTTCCGAAGACGTGCGCTGCCACTCCCGACCTTCCGCATATAAATAATTCGCTTGCACATGCAGCATTGCTTCCAGCGTATCGGCGAAGCGGTAAGTCTCGACCAGCCGGTAGTCGGCTGTGCCTTCGCTGTACTCCCGCAGCTCCATGTAGATGCCGCGCGGGCCGTTCACATCCGGCCGGCGCCATGGCATCGTTCGTTCCTCTTCAGCTTCTTTCACATAAATGACGTAACCGTCCGACTCGACGGCGCATGACGTTTTTTCATACACCCGTCCGCTTTTGACGAAATAATCGCAAGCGAACCGAAGCGCCGCCTCGTCTCTCCCGATCTGCTCGTAGTAATAAAGGACCGGGAACGTCTCGCCGCCTTCCGTATATAACCGATATTCCAATCGCGCCAAGTAAACCGCTCCTTTCCGTCATCGACCGCGCGGAGGCATCAAGGCGTCGTCCGCGCTTCGGGCAGCCTGCGGGCTGCATCCGCCCTTATCCGGCATCCGTACCATTCATACGTGCAACCGCGCCTAAAGATTCGTTTCGTAACAACGGCCGCATTACCCATTACCATTTCGCTTAGACGCACTTTCGGGCTCCAAAGTTGCGCCTTCGGATAAAATCAGGTACATTTCCCAGGCGCGTACACCGGCAGCGCGACAAGCTCACATGTCGGGCAATAAAAGGAAATGTATGGATGATGTCGAATATATAGCTGTTTCCATCTTTTATAGCGAATGATGAGGGGTATGAATATGTCGAATAAAGACTTCTTTATTAGCTACAACAAGAACGACGTGCAGTGGGCGGAATGGATCGCTTGGGTGTTGGAAGCAAAAGGTTATCAAACCGTCATCCAGGCTTGGGATTTCAGACCGGGAAATAATTTTATTCTAAAAATGCAGGAAGCTGCCAGTCAATGCCAAAGAACCATCGCCGTGTTGTCGCAAGATTATTTGAATTCAGCATTTACGCAGCCGGAATGGGCAAGTGCATTTGTTCATGATCCGACTGGTAATCAGTCTACCCTGCTGACTGTGCGCGTTAAACCATGCGAACTGGAAGGTCTGTTAAAACCGCTCATCTACATCGACCTGCTCGACAAACCGGCCGGTGAAGCGGAAGAAGCGCTGCTTCAAGGCGTGCAGCTAGGGCGGGCAAAGCCAAATCAAGCACCCGTTTTTCCGGGAGCAGCGGCAAAGACTGTTCCGTTCCCGGGTAATCGTGTAAACCCCTAGCAGGCTCATCGGGACAATCAGACACACACTTGATGGGCCCACAAACCGTGTCTGCCAGACGTTCACACTGGAATATTCCGCACCACCTGAAAAACAAAAACTTCGTAGGCAGAGATACGTTTATAGCCGATCTGAACCACCATGTTCATACAGCGGTATCTAACCGCATTTTTGCTATTCACGGTATGGCCGGGATTGGCAAGACCCAGATTGTGTACGAATACATCCGTACATTCAAAGATCAATACGACCTGATCTACTGGATGAGCGCAGAAGATGAAACGCTGGCGCTGAAAGATTTTATCGGGCTCGGAGAAAAGCTGAAATTACCCATAGACCCGGATCAGGAGCAACGCAGCAATCTGGAACTGGTCAAAAACTGGCTTGGCGCGAACGAACGGTGGCTGTTAGTTTTTGATAATATGGATGATCCTAAGCTTCTTCAAACTTTTTTACCGGACGAGGTCCGGGGTAACATTCTGCTCACGAGCAGAAACCCGAACTGGATGCATGCTGCCGAACCGATTGAACTGGGCCTCCTGGATCCTGACTATTCAGCGTTGTATCTCCAGCAGCGATCCGGCGTTTCAGACCCTGCTGCCGCCCTTCAGTTGGCCAATCTTCTGGGCAATCTTCCACTAGCGCTGGAACAAGCAGGGGCCTACATTGAAGCCACCCGCTGTTCACTTGCAGATTATATCGAGGAATACAATAAATATAAGTCAAAGCTGCTCCAGCTTTTCCAACCGTACAATTACAATTTTACGGTAGTTAAGGTCACGGAACTAGCGCTGGAGCGAATACGCGATAGTAAGCCGGATGCGCTATGTCTGCTTAACGCGATGAGCTTCCTTCATCCTGAGGATATCCCCAAGGACTTGTTTGTCCAGGACGATACAGATTTGGAGCTCGAACACTACCCCATTAGGGATTCATTAACGCTTAACTCTTATATTTATGAATTACGGCGTTTTTCTATCATTCATGCGGATCAGGCTTCGCTATCCATGCACCGGCTGATCCAAGAGATTGTACGCGCGGGATTGCCGGAATCCCAGCAACGGGAGACGCTGCGTCTGGTGCTGCGGCTATTGGAAAAATCGACCTCCAAATGCAACGAAACGGAACTGGAGATCACCGCTAGCGGCGAACGGCTTGTTCCCCATCTGGTACGCGCTACCGAACATGCGCTGCAAATGGATCAATTTACGGATCAAGCCATTGATTTAATGACTTTTTTAGGACAGTATTTCACGCTAACCTCCAACTACGAAAAAGCGATCCATGTTTATGAAGAAACGATCGATTGGGTCAAAAAGTCTTTAGGCGAACAATATGAAGGCTTGATCGACCCCTACAGCGGGCTGGCTTTTACCTATTACCGCATGGCACAATACGCAAAATCGGAGTCTTTGTATCAACAAGCGCTACAATTGATTTCGAGAAGTAAGGCAAGCAACGAGTACGCCACCTACAATCATTACGGCTTGCTGTTGTTGAAAACGAATCGGTTTCCCGAAGCGAGAACATTTTTTATTCAAGCACTGCGGGGGTCAAGGAAAAAATTTGGAAAAAAATCATTGCAAACCGTCAATATTAATGGCAACTATGCCGAGCTGCTTTTAAGACTGGATCAAAACGAACGAGGGTTAGAAATTCTTAACCAAAACATAAAGTTGTTACAGGATTTGTACAGCGACAAGCATCCTTCCATAGCGACCTGCCACATTCTCCTCGGTCAAGCCTACAGCAATCTTCACCGATTCAATGAGCAGGAGCAGCATTGCCGTTTAGCCCTCGGGATGGATGAAGAGTTGTTTGGCCGCGAGCATCCCAAAGTGGCAACCGATTGCAATAACCTCGGACTGGCGCTCATTAATCAGGAGCAATATGACGAAGCGCTCGCTTATTTTAAACGCTGTTACCGGATCGACCGTCAATACCTGGACATGGATCACCCGAAAATAGCGGTTCGCCTTTGCAACGTAGGTCTCGCTTATAATCATAAAGGGAAGCATCGACTTGCCATCAAATTTTACAGAAAATCGCTTGCCATCAATCAAAAAGCATTCCCGGACGGTTCATTGGAAGCAGCAACGCAGCTCGTTAATATTGGAACGGCTTATCAAAGTTTAGGAAAAACGACCGAAGCCATTGAATATTTGGAACAAGGACTGGCTATGGAGAAAAAATTTTATAAATCCGATCATAGCGAGTTAGCGAAGAGTTATCTCAATTTGGGATTCTCGTATTGCATGACGCGTCTTCCGTTCTATTTGGATAAGGCGGTTACGTATTTCAACAAGGCACTTCGGATCTATGAAAAAAAACTGGCACCCGGCCATCCGTTAATTAAACAAGCTGTTGAATGCTTGTTGGTTGCCTACGAACTCCAAAAAGATTTCTTGAATTTCACTTCAACCCTTACCAAATACAGGAGCATTCTAAACTAGTACATTGGTGAAGATGAATAAGGCTCGGCGCCAATGCGCGCCGAGCCTTCCTCATTACTTCAAAACCCGCTGCGGATCGTGCCCTTGCCCGCATCGGCCAACGCTTCGCCGTTCGCGGAGCCGCCGTTGCCGAATACGGCGTTTGCTTCGCAGCGCTGCGTGGCAAGGCGGATGCCGGCCTCCGTGCAGCGAAACACCGTATTGCCGGTGATGACGTTATCCCGGCAAACGGAACCGCCCTTCTCGCCGGACGTGTCCAGCTCGATGCCGACCTTCGTCCGCCTTACGTCGTTGCCGCTCACCGTGTTGGCGTCGCTGTTCAGCAGCGCGATGCCTTTCGGCGAATCTACGATGCGGTTGCCGGCGATCAGATTGCTCTTCGGGCGTTCCGCCTCCGCCGCCCCGTCGCCTTCCAGCCAAATGCCGGCCGCGGACGCGCCGGCGATTCTATTGTCGGCAATTACGTTATCCGTGCAGTAATGGCGCAGCACAATTCCATGCCTGCAGCTCTTCTCCCCGGCGGCCAGACCGGTTGACGTCACCGTATTTCCTTCGATCCGCAAGTGGGAGCACGCCTTGAGCGGTGACGTAACGGTAATTAGCGATTCCTTGCAAGCTTCAGCCGTATTGCCTGCGATCGTGGAATGCGAGCAGCCGCCCGATACGTAAATGCAGGGCTTGTCCAGCTGTTGAAACCGGTTGTCGACAAGGCCGAGCTTCTCGCCCGCCTCAGCAACGATTCCGTAACCTTCGTACAAGCTTTCCGATGAGTACAGCCGGATGAACGAACAGCCGACCACCGTCGTTTCGCGGCAGCCGGTTAGCCAGACGCCGTTGGCAACCGCCTGGAACGCGCAGTCGCGGACGATAGCCTGCTCGCATTCCGTCAGCGCGATCGCCTTCTCCGTTTGCAAGTCGTTGCGGCCTGTCAGCGATCCCGAGCCTTCAAAGCCGAGCCGTTCCACCGACGAGTGCTTCAGTTTCGCGCCCTGCACCATCACCATCGACGAACGGTTCGACTTGATGACCGAAGAAACGGGCCCGTCTCCGATCAACCGGACATTCGAATACAGAAACAAAGGCGCATCGATGATATATCGTCCTGGAGGAACGTACACCGTGCCGCCGAACCGGGAAGACCCGGCCGCATTGATTGCCGCCTGGATGGCCGGCGCATCATTCTCGAAGACGAGCCCGCCGCCTTTGGCGCCGTAATCCTTAACGTTCAACCAAGGGCCCGCCGCCGAGGGAAGCGGAGCTGCCGCCGAAGCGGTCCGCTCGAAGCTTGCGCTCCCTCCCAACATAAGTCCCGCCGCGCCCGTACCGATCGCCGCCAGCAGCTTGCGCCGCGACCACGTCTGTTGCTTTGAAGAAGAGTCCGATGGCATACCGATGTACCTCCCGTAAATCTACATAATCTAGCAATCTATGAAAATTATAGCCGTAGCCTGAACGTTTGACAATGCAGCCGGGAAGATCTTCAAAAAAACCATGCTCCGTTTAACGGAACATGGTCCACAATTTAATAAGATGGAACGTATTGTTCGGATCGATTTTTTGCGAAATTATGAAATTTACCAAATTCTCCATTTGGAGATCCGTTACCTTTTCTCCGAGCGCCTTGGTCAGCATCCCTACGAAACGCCGCACTTTCACCCGATCCTGCAAATCGGCCTTCGTCACGCCCTGCAGAATCATCTTCACCCGTTCCTTCGTCTCCGGGTTTTTCATCTTTTGCTTGATCCGTTCCACCTGTGCGGGGTCAAAACCGTATTTCGTGTAGCTCACGCCGCCCACCTCCGTCAATTTCAGCATAGAAACATACCTATACCGTAAGTCTATGACGGATGGCTTGACCATGTTTACCCTTCGGGCACCCAAATCATGAATTAGTCCAGCATCTCGCTTTCAAAAATGTGCTCCCGCTGCAAGAAGCTCCTGAGCGGCACGTACGCCGCCCCGGTCCAGAATTCCGGACGCCGGACGATTTCCGCCGCGTCGTCGCGCGCCTGCTCCATGACCTCGAAGTCGGTCACCATATCCGCCAGGCGGAAATCCGGCACCCCGCTCTGCTTCGTTCCGAAGAAATCCCCCGGTCCGCGCAGCTCCAGGTCGCGCCGCGCGATTTCGAAGCCGTCGTTCGTCTCCGTCATCGCCTTCATGCGCTCCTTGCCGACTTCGCTCTTCGGGTCGGCGATGAGCACGCAGTACGACTGATGCTCGCCCCGGCCAACCCGGCCGCGGAGCTGGTGCAGCTGCGAGAGCCCGAACCGGTCGGCGTCGTAAACGACCATCAGCGTCGAATTCGGTACGTCGACGCCTACCTCGATGACGGTCGTCGAGACGAGCACATGCACGCGTCCTTCGCTGAATTCGCGCATCACTTCGTCCTTCTCGCCAGGCGACATGCGGCCGTGCAGCAGCCCGACGCGGTAAGACGGGAACGCAAATTGCAGCTGCGCGTGGATATCGATGGCGTTCTGCACATCCAGCTTCTCCGATTCTTCGATCAGCGGACAAATGACATACGCCTGCCTCCCGGACTCGACCTCGCGGTTGATAAACCCGAGCACGCGCTCCAGCATCGAATGCGGCACCGCATAAGTCTGGATCGGCTTCCTCCCCTTCGGCAGCTCCCGCAGCGTCGACACGTCCAGATCGCCGAACGCCGTAATCGCCAGCGTGCGCGGAATCGGCGTCGCCGTCATCGTCAGCACGTCCGGGTTCATGCCCTTGCGGCGCAGCACGCTGCGCTGGTTGACGCCGAAGCGATGCTGCTCGTCGGTTACGACGAGCCCCAGCGCGCGAAAGAACACGTCTTCCTGAATCAGCGCATGGGTCCCGACGACGATATCGACGAGCCCCATCTGCATCGCGCCCAAGACGTCGCGGCGCCCGCGGGCCGTCAGGCTCCCGGTGAGCAGCGCCGTTTGGATGCCGTAAGGCTCAAACAAGCGGTCAAGCGAGCGTTTATGCTGCTCGGCCAAAATTTCCGTCGGCACCATCAGCGCGCCTTGGTACCCGGCCTTGACGACGGCGAACAAAGCAACCGCTGCGACGACCGTTTTTCCCGCACCGACGTCGCCCTGCAGCAAACGGTTCATGCAGTAAGGCTGCTGCAGATCATGCAAAATTTCGGCGATCACCTTCTTCTGCGAATCCGTTAATGTGAACGGCAGCGAACGGACGAACGCCCGCACGGCCGGCAGATCGACCGGGTGCGCGACGCCGTCGGCGCGCTTATGGTTGATCGCCCGGTAAGCCTGCATTTTCAGCTGAAACAGGAACAATTCCTCGAACACCATGCGACGGCGCGCCCGCTGCCCCTGCTCCATATTGCCGGGCATGTGCAGCAGCTTCACGGCGGCCTTACGCGGCAGCAGCTCATATTTATACAGCAGCTCGGCCGGCAGCACCTCGGGAATCATCTCCCCGAACTGAAGCAGCGCCTGCTTCATCGTTTGGCGGAACCACTTTTGCGTGAACGCCCCGGATATGGAATAGACGGGCTGTAACGTTCCGGTCTGTGAAGCGCCCTGTCCGGGGAATTCGGATTCGGTTACGGTGATGTGCTGCCGCTTCTGATCCCATTTGCCGGTCAGCACGATCTCGGCGCCGCTCGTCAGCTTGTCCTTCAGAAAGTGCCGGTTAAACCAAACCGCCGTCACGAACCAGGTATCGACCAGCACCTTACAGAGCATGCGCGACTTCGTTCGCCCATACATCTGCACCTGCGGGATGCCGACGATCTGACCCTTCACCGTAACTTTGTCCCCATCCTTTACCTGGGTCAAGTCGCGAAGCGTGTAATCTTCGTAGCGGAAAGGATAATAATCAAGAAGCTGCCCCACGCTTGAAATGCCAAGCGCGTGCAGCTCCTCCAGCTTCTTTCCTTTAACGCCGACGACTTGACCGACCGGTACTTTGTACAAATCGATCGACATGTTCATTCACTCCTGAGCCGGATAGGCAAACACCGCAATGGTTCCCGGTCCGGCATGAGCTCCGATAACGGAGCCAATTTGCGTATAGTTGATACTCTGCACTTGAAATTGAGACTCCAGCTGCCTTTGCAGCTCCTGCGCATGCTCTTGCCCCTTCGTATAAGCAAAAATAAGATGAAGAGGACGATGGCCGAAATCCTGCTTCAGCATCTCGGCAATGCGGCCCATCGCTTTCTTCGTGCCGCGTACTTTATCGACGGAAAACACTTGGCCGTCGTCGCTGATGGACAAGATCGGCTTAATATTGAGCAGCGAGCCGACCAATGCAGCCGCTTTGCCGATACGTCCGCCTTTTTGCAGAAATTCCAGCGTATCGACCAGAAAATATATTTTCGTGCTTTCGCGAATCCCGGCAATCATTGCCAAGATTTCTTCCCTGCTCTTCCCTTGCCGTGCGGCTTCCGCCGCTGCGACGACGAGCAGACCGAAGCCGTAAGACGCGGACTTCGAATCGACGACGTCAATGTCGATCTTATCGTCGATCATCGTCTTCGCGATCAGCGCCGACTGGTACGTGCCGCTCATCGCCGAAGACAGATGGATCGAGATGATCGGTCCGTCCCCCTGTTCGGCCAGCTGCTGATACACTTCGAGAAATTCGATCGGCGACGGCTGCGAAGTAGTCGGCATGACGTTCGAACCCGTCAATTTATCATAAAACGCATCTGCGCTAATATCAACGGCATCGCGGTAAGATTCGGTGCCGAACAATACCTTCAAGGGCACCATCTCGATCCCCAGCTTCTCGCGTACGTCTTTGGGAATGTCGGCTGTGCTGTCGGTTACGATACGAACTTGGCTCATGGGAGCCTCCCCCCGTCCAAATGGTAATTGGGTGACGCGCCTCGAGACCGAGACGGTCTCGAACCGTGCCTTACTCTGCGGAAATAATGTAATAGTACAACGGTTGACCGCCTTCGTGCACTTCCACTTCGACGTCGCCGTGCGCCTCATGCACATACGCGACAAGCTGCTGCGTCGTCGATTCCTCGGCGTCCGCCCCCGCGTACAATGTTAATATTTCCGCGCCGTCCGCAAGCAGGCTGTCGATCAGCTGCCGGCAGGAGGCGACCAAGTCCGGGTTCGAAGCGACGATCTTGCTGTTGTGAATGCCGATATAATCGCCCTGCTTAATGTCGATGCCGTCCATCTGCGTATCGCGGACCGCGTACGTCACTTGACCGGCATGCACCTGCTGGAGCGCCTGCTGCATATTGTCGGCATTCTCGTCAGGCGCCGCTTCCTCCTGAAACGCGATGATGGCGGCGATGCCCTGCGGAATCGACTTGCTCGGAACGACGATCACTTGCTTGTCTTCCACGAGCTCGACTGCCTGCTGGGCAGCCATGATGATGTTGGAGTTATTGGGCAGTACGAACACGGTATGCGCTTCGACCTCCGAAACGGCCTTTACGATGTCCTCCGTGCTCGGATTCATCGTTTGTCCCCCGTGCAGCACGCGATCGACGCCCAGGCTGGTGAAGATTCCGCCCAGCCCCTCGCCTGCGGACACCGCTACGAAGCCGTATCGCTTCAAATCGTCCGTATCCGCGATTGCGGCAGCTTCGGCCGGAACCGCGGCAGCGGCTGCTTGAATCGCAGGCTCTACCGTTCCGAACGGCTGCTCCGATTCCAAAATGTGCGTATGCTGATCGCGCATATTTTCGATCTTGATCCGGCTCAGCTCGCCGTACTGCTGGGCATGCGTCATTACCGTTCCGGGATATTCGGCATGGATATGAATTTTGACCAGATCGTCGTCAGCCACGACGAGCAGCGAATCTCCATACGCGGACAGCTGCTCGCGGAAGAGCGCTTCGTCAAAAGGCCGGGAGGCCGTCTTGGACGGGTTCAACCGGATCATGAACTCGGTGCAGTACCCATATTCGATATCTTCCGTCGCCAGGTGGGCCTGCGCGCTCTTCGGTTCGGCGTGAGCCTGGACGTTCACGGCCGTATTCTCCGGTTCCAGCAGCTCGTCGATCGGCTGCACCGCGCCAAACGCCACATACGGCATATCCGCCGGCTCAACCACCTCATCTTGACCTTCAAGCGCCGACATAAACCCTTCATAGATCAATACCAAGCCTTGTCCACCCGAATCGACAACGCCAACCTGCTTCAGCACCGGAAGCAAATCGGGTGTACGGTTTAAAGCGTCCTGCCCTTGACGCAGAAGCTCGGACACAACCGTCGTCACATCCGATTGACGCTTTGCCGTCACGACCGCTTGTTTGGCCGCTTCTTTGGCTACCGTCAGAATGGTGCCCTCCACCGGTTTCACCACTGCCTTATACGCAATATCGACGCCGTTCTGAAAAGCGGCTGCGACCTGCTGCGCGTTCGCTGTGCTAAGGTCGGCCACGGCTTTCGAAAAACCGCGGAACAACTGCGACAGAATGACGCCCGAGTTACCGCGTGCACCCATCAACAGCCCTTTGGCCAGCGCCTCGGCTGCCTTCCCGAGGTGTTCGGACGGCCTGCGCCGCAGCTCCTCGACCCCGGATGTAAGGGTTAGATTCATATTCGTTCCTGTATCTCCATCCGGCACCGGAAACACGTTCAGCGCGTTGACTCGATCGACATTCGTCTTCAGCCGAAGAGCCCCCGCCTCCACCATTCGGATAAAATCCGCACCGTTCAATTCATTGAAGCGCTTACTCAAAAAGACCATTCCCCTTCCTGCTATTCCCTATCCCGCGCCAGGCCCTTGGCCCGGTCGCAACTGATGCCTCTGCTTAGTCTTATTGGGCGATACGAACGCCTTGTACGAAAATGTTGACGGCATCGACTTGCAATCCCGCCACTTCGCGAAGCATGTACTTCACTTTGGTTTGAACGTTGTGCGCCACAACGGAAATCTTCGTGCCATAGCTAACGACGATATATAAATCAATGGCGAGAATGCCCGTTTCATCGCGATGCACTTCAACGCCGCGGCTCAGGTTATCCCTTCGCAGAAGCTCGGCGATTCCGTCCTTGAACTGGTTGCGCGACGCCATGCCGACAAGCCCGTAACATTCCAGAGCTGCGGAGCCGGCGAGTACGGAGACTACTTCGTCCGTCACATATATTTTGCCATAGGGTGAAGCCAGTTCAATAGCCATCTTTAGAACGCTCCTTTAATTTAGATTACGATGGACTATGTAACATTGTACTATATCTGTTGCAAGAAATAAATAAACTTCCATGAAAAGTGCCAAGATTGTCCTTTCGTTCCGTTGACGGCTTTTACCCACTGTGCTATCATAGTTAAGTATGCTTTGAGCGCGTATGCTTTAAGGAGGTGTAACACATGTCCCGTAAATGTTTTATTACCGGTAAAAGTCCGAGCACTGGAAACCACGTATCCCATGCGAACAACAAAGCGAAACGCACATGGGGAGTTAACGTGCAAAAGGTCCGCATTCTGGTGGACGGCAAACCTAAACGTGTTTGGGTAAGCACGAAGGCTTTGAAATCCGGCAAAGTAACTCGCGTGTAATCTGCGCTTGCAGACAAAAAGCACCTGTTTCAGGTGCTTTTTTAGTTTGCCCCGAACTTCGAAGGCTGCAAGTCGACCCGTATAAGTATGGGTGGCGTACGTTCAGTTTTTACTGAATGTATTAAGTACCGCCTTCACAAACCCACCTAAAAACTTCGGAAGCTTGATTGTGTAAAATTTCATTTTGCATCCTCCTCCCGGGCTTTGACTGGCAAAGCCACTTCGTCAGCATAGTCATAAGCTTTGCGAAAGCAAAGTCGCTTCGTAAGCAGTTGCTCGGCTTTGCCCGGCAAAACCATTTTCGTAAGCATTATATTCGTACCGCTCCCCAAAGGTGACTTACCTTTTTCTTCCGGTTCACACATCCAATGGCATGCTAGAGCCATAACTTTTTACTTTATATTATTAACTCCTCCGATTAATTATGACTTCACACGAGACAAGATTTACGCAGTCCGGGGGACTTTCTTCCTCTCGGCTTTCCCGCTTGACCCTAAGCAAGATAGCAGCACGCCGAGCACGCCGATTCGCTGCAGGTGTCACGCTTGGTTTGAAGGAGGGGCACAAGGTGAGCCGGATGGTAATGCCGATGCGTCCGCCATGTAAAGCTCACGCCCGAAAAAAAAAACGCCGCCCCAACCGATAAGTTGGAGCGGCGCTTACACAGCGTCAAGCCGGCTGCGCAGGTTCGTTCATAAACAAAAACACCGCGTAGAAGCATATGAACAGAAAGTAAAAGCCGACTGCCGCGGCGACAAAACCGATGCGCATGGCGCGCGAGTCGTTGCGCGTAAAAAACTGGTAGCCGACGTACAGTGCTCCCAGTGAGAACACATACTTGCTCAGATCCTGCATAATCGAGAATAGAAAGATAAGACCGCCGCCTGACAGGCCGAACACCACAACTTTTGCCGCACGCAAGCTGGAATCAGCGCTCCTCCCCGCGAATGGCGCGGATCGCGGCGGCACGGTCCGGTTGGCCGAACACCGCGTTGCCCGCCACCAGCACGTTGGCCCCGGCAGCCGCCACAAGCTTGGCCGTATCGGCATTGATGCCTCCGTCCACTTCGATGTCGATGTGCGCCAAACCCCGCTCATTCAACATCTTACGCAGCGAACGAATTTTCTCCAGCGACCCCGGAATGAAGCTTTGGCCCCCGAAGCCGGGGTTTACCGTCATGACGAGCACCAAGTCCACGATTTCCAGCGGCGCGTATTCGATCGCCGATAACGGCGTAGCCGGGTTTAAGACAACTCCCGCCTTGACTCCCTGCTCTTTAATGCCGTGAAGCGTGCGGTGCAGATGCACGCACGCTTCCGCATGCACGGAGATCAGATCTGCGCCGGCTTTGGCGAACGCCGGCACATAACGATCCGGTTGTTCGATCATCAGGTGAACGTCGAGCGGAAGCTTCGTTCTCGGCCGAAGGGCTTCCACCACAAGCGGTCCGATCGTCATATTCGGCACGAAGTGCCCGTCCATCACATCGACGTGAAGCCAATCGGCTCCGCCCTGCTCCACGTCTGCCACCTCCTCGCCCAGACGGGCGAAGTCGGCGGAAAGAATCGATGGCGCTATGCGCAGCATCGTTAATACCTCCTTTTTTGACCGCGGATTTCTTCCAGAAACAGTACGTAATCCGAATACCGCGAGGCCGCGATCCTCCCCTGCTCCATCGCTTCCTGCACTTTACAATCAGGCTCGTGCAGATGAAGGCAGCCGCGGAATCGGCATTGCGCCGCGAACGGCGCGAACTCGCGGAAGCATGCGCCCAGACCTTCGGCGTCAACCTGCAGAAAGTCAAGCTGGCTGAACCCCGGCGTATCGGCGACTATGCCGCCGTTCGGCAGGCGCAGCAGCTCGACATGACGCGTCGTATGCTTGCCCCGGCCAAGCTTCATGCTGATTTCGTTCGTTTCCAGCTGCAGCCCGGGAATCATCGCATTAAGCAGCGTCGACTTGCCGACGCCCGACTGACCCGCGAACACGCTGATCCGTCCGGAGAGACGTTTACGCACCTCTTCCACGCCGACCCCTTCCTTGGAGCTCGTGACAAACACCGGATAGCCGATCGACTCGTACAAACGCACGACCGCCTCAAGCTCCTCCGACGAATCCTCATCCGTCTTGTCCGATGCGGACGGGGACCACAAATCCCGCTTCGTCAAGCAAATGATCGTATCCAGTCCCGCGCTTTCGGTATGCACGAGAAATTTATCGAGCAGCGGAATGTTAAGCGCCGGCTCCCCGACCGAAAACACAAGAACGACTTGTTCCACGTTGGCGATCGGTGGACGCACGAGCTCCGAGGACCGAGGCAAAATTTCCGTGACCGTTCCTTCCCCGTTCTCCGTCAATTCGTAAGCGACCCGGTCTCCGACCAGCGGCGAGATGTTCCGCTTCTTGAAGACGCCGCGCGCCCGGCATTGAATATATTCGGAATCGTGAGACCCTTCCGCCAGCACGTAGTAATATCCGCTTAATGCCTTGACGATCAATCCGTTGGGCATTATGACATTCGGCCTCCCGTTGTCGTATTTCCGCTTGCTCCTCCGGCCGGCACGCTTGTGCCGCCCTGCGCGGGCTTCGCCCCGCCGTTGTTTGCAGGAGCCTGACTATCCGTCCCGGCCGGCTTGTTGGTGCCGCCCTGCTGCTGAATCCCCGTCCCGCCGGCGCCGGTATTCGGCGTTCCAGTGCTCGGCGTTACAGGCTTGCCGCTTTTTTGCATCAAATAATCCTGATACGTCACCGTAATCAGATCGGCGATATTGTTATCCACCTTAACCTGGATGACCGCGTTTTTATCCGGGGACACGACCAGCTTCACTTGAAGCATCTCCGTCTTCGTTACGTTGCTCAGCGTTTGATATTCCGTCGGCGTGTCGTAAGTCGCGTCGGTCAACAAAATTTTGACCGTTGACGCTTTCCCCTCTTGCGCAGGCTTGATCGGTATGCTGACGGACATCGGTCCGGCTTCTTCCGGAAGACCCGAACTGACCGTTAACGTGATTTCTGTTCCCGGCGGCACGGAATCATTCGGCTGGTAAGGGAACTGCCCGATGACCTTGCCCTTCGATTGCTTATAGCTAGCCTCGTAGGTAATTCCATCCTTAGCGAGCTTCAGGTTGTTGACCAGCAGCATGTTTTTCGCTTCATTCTCCGTCTTGCCGATCAAATTCGGCATCGGGATGGATTCGCGCCCTTTGGACACAACCAGCTTCACCATGACGGCCGCCGGATCGGCGAATTCTTCGTCCGCCGCCGGCGTCTGGCTCACGACCGTGTCCGGCGGCTCGTCCATAAACTTCGATTCGACGACGATGTTCTTCTCGGCGATGCCCAGCTCCTTCAACCGCGTTGTCGCATCGCCAAGCTTCAATTTCACCAGGTCGGGCATTTTTTTCTTATCCGGCCCTTGGCTGACGTACAGCGTAATCTTCGAGCCGACATTCACCTTCATGTCGGAATGGCTTTGACGGACAACCGTGTCCTTAGGCGAATTTTTGTCATCCTTGACGTACTCGAATTCCGACTCCAGCTTCGCGTCGTGCAGCATCTGCTGCGCTTGCACGAGCTGCAGGCCGACGACGGTCGGGACGTCCACCCGCTCGATCATCACTTTAGCCTTAACCACACCGACCGCATACCACATGCCGCCCAGCACCGCAAGCAGCACAAGGATGATAACCAGCGGCTTTACCCAGCGTTTCTTCTTGCGCAGAGCCGCAGGTTCCTCCTCATCGTCCTCGTCGTCCCCGGCTGCCTGCAGCGAGGAACGGTCGATCGTAAATTGGTCGGGCCTTAGAGCCGGCATGACGCGCGTCCGTTCTTCATCGAGCTCGTCGTCATCGAGGAAGTTGACCTTCGGCTCGTTTCGGCGATGCGGCAGCAGGCACGATTCCAGATCGCCGAGCATTTCTTTGGCGGAACGATACCGTTCCGTCGTGCTTTTCCGCATCGCCCGCAAAATGACGTTCTCGACGCTCTGCGGAATGAGCGGATTTACTTTGCGCGGCTCCTCGACGTCCTCCTGCAAATGCTTCAGTGCGACGCTGATCGGGCTCTCCCCGAGAAAAGGAAGACGACCGGTC
Organism: Paenibacillus sp. tmac-D7; assembly: GCF_006519665.1. NCBI lineage: Bacteria > Bacillati > Bacillota > Bacilli > Caryophanales > Paenibacillaceae > Paenibacillus > Paenibacillus sp. tmac-D7. Next base: position 30,535 of record NZ_VIDW01000001.1, read on the forward strand.
AGCATTTGGTACATGACGATCCCTAGCGAGTACAAATCGGATTGCTCGCCGGTCGGCGTACCTTTGGCATGCTCCGGCGAGAAATAATGCACCGAACCGACCACCGAGCCGGTTTGTGTGATCGTAGAGGATGTAACGGCGCGCGCGATGCCGAAATCGGTCACTTTGACGCGTCCGTTTTTGCCAATCAGGATATTGTGCGGCTTGATGTCGCGATGGATGATTTGATTATGGTGTGCGTGATCGAGCGCATCGCAGATTTGACCGGCGATATGCACGGCTTCTTCCACCTGCAGAGGCGCCCTCGTTTTAATCAAATCGTTCAAGGTCGTCCCTTCGATGTACTCCATCACGATGTAATGCACGTCTTCTTCCTGACCGACGTCGTAGATGCTGACCACATTCGGATGCGATAAGGAGGCGGCCGCTTGCGCTTCGCGGCGGAACCGCTGGATGAATTCCTCGTCGTGCACGTACTGCTGGCGGAGCACTTTCACGGCCACATGTCGATGTAATAAAATATCTAGTCCTTTGTATACGATGGCCATTCCTCCGCCGCCGACCCGCTCGAGAATTTCGTAACGTCCTCCTAGCTGTCTGCCGATCATTCCATCCCTCACCCCGCTTCTCCGTTAGGTTCCGACGCCCGATGCCAGGAATCGTTAGCCATCAATACGACAGTGACGTTATCGTCGCCGCCCGCAGCCAGCGCTTCGTCGATCAAGCCGCGAACTTTGTCCTCAAGATCGCCTTCTCCCAACACCGTATGTAAAATGCGCTGCTGCTCCACGAGACCGCTAAGGCCGTCGCTGCACAGCAGCAGCATGTCCCCGGACTGCCAGGAAATTTCCTGCACGTCAACCTCGATCGTAGGCTCCGTGCCCAGCGCCCGTGTCAACACATTGCGGCGCGGATGGTGTTCCGCCTCTTCACGGCTGATTTGCCCGCTCTTGACCAGCTCGTTCACGAGCGAATGATCCTCCGTCAGCTGTTCGATATGACCGCCGCGAATGCGGTAAGCCCGGCTGTCCCCGATATGCGCGATCACAGCGGATTCACTGCTGGCCAGAACAGCGACCACCGTCGTTCCCATTCCGTGGTAGTTTTCCCGCTCGGAAGCGTACTCAAATATTTTCTCATTCGCTTTTTCGATCGCAGAACGCAGACGCTGGCCCCGCTGCTCGCCGTTCAGATCAGCGTCCATCGGATGCAGACCTTGCGGAATCCATTCGATCGCCATTGCGCTTGCGATATCGCCCGCCTGATGACCGCCCATGCCGTCGGCGACGATGGCGAGCGCCCATCCGTCCGGTTGATCCTGAACGAGCGCACGGTCTTCATTGACCGTGCGGACCCGTCCAATATCGGATAAAAAGGCCATTTTCAACATCGTAGGTTTCACCTCGCACCCGACTCCATATGCTTCGCCCGCAATTGTCCGCAAGCCGCGGCGATGTCGCTGCCCTGCTCGCGGCGGATCGTGGCGTTCACTTTGTTCTTCTCGAGAATGCGCTGGAACGCGAAGATATCGTTGCGCGGCGTACGCACGTAGTCGCGCTCGGATACGAAGTTGACCGGGATGAGGTTGACGTGAGCCATCGGGAACGTCTTGAGCACCCGAGCCAGCTCCTCCGCATGCTCCGGTCTGTCGTTTACATTCCCCATCAAAGCGTATTCGAACGTGATGCGGCGGCCGGTCTTGGCCACATAGTAACGACAGGCTTCCAGCAAGTCGGCAAAAGGATAGCGCCGGTTCACCGGCATCAGCTTGGAACGCAGCTCGTCGTTTGGCGCGTGTATCGAGATCGCCAGATTGATCTGCGTATCTTCGTCCGCAAAACGGTAAATGTTCGGCACGATGCCGCTCGTCGATACCGTAATGTGGCGCTGCCCGATGTTCAGACCTTTCGGATGAATCATCACCTTGAGAAACTTCATGACGGCGTCATAGTTCTCGAACGGCTCGCCAATGCCCATGATGACGATGCTGCTGACGCGCTCTTCCGTTTCATCGAGCAGTTGCTGGGCTTTGACCACCTGCGCGATAATTTCGCCCGAGGTCAAATTCCGCTTCAAGCCGCCTAGCGTGGAAGCGCAGAACGTACAGCCGATCCGGCAGCCGACTTGCGTCGTGACGCAAATGCTGTTGCCGTAGCTGTGCTTCATGATGACCGTTTCGATCGCGTTCTTATCCGTTAATTCGAATAGAAACTTCACGGTACCGTCTTTGGACCGGTAGTGCGCCACTTCGTTTAACGTGACGAAGTCGAACTGATCCCGCAGCTTGTCCCGCAGCGATTTCGGCAGGTTCGTCATCGCGTCGAAGCTTGAAACTCTTTTCACATATAACCAGTCAAAAATTTGGCCGGCGCGAAAGCCCGACTCTCCGTTCTCTTTCACCCAAGCCTGCCAATCCTCTAACGTATAATCGTAGACGTAGGGCTTAAGGTTGGTGGGCATTTTGCTTGCTGGCAGTTCCATATCTTATCACGACCCGTTTTTTCTAAATTGAAGGCCCTTCGGGCAATACTGCCGAAAAGGCCACGTTTTATTTTACCACATTTTAAACGCTTATGCTCGTTTGCGCAGACGGGCGATAAAAAAGCCGTCCGAGCCGTATTCGTACGGCATCAGCTGGCGCATCGCCGCCGGCCCGCCCGGAGGCGCGTCCGCCGAAAAATCGGGGTGCTCGCGCAAAAAGCTTTGCACCATCTCTTCGTTCTCGGCCTTCTCCACCGTACACGTGCTGTAAACGAGCACGCCGCCCGGCTTCAGCAGCGGTGCGACCGCCGCGAGGAGGTCGCGCTGAATGCTGCAGACGGCTGTGATTTCCGCTTCCGTTTTGGCCCACTTCAAGTCCGGCTTGCGGCGGATGACCCCGAGCCCCGAGCACGGGGCATCGAGCAGGATCCGGTCAAAGCTCCCCGGCGGAAAATAGCGGTCAAGCTCGCGGGCGTCGGCGGTCATCGTGCGGATCGACTTCAGGTCAAGTCGATCCGCTTGCCCGGCGATCAGCTGCCCCTTGTGCTCGTGCACGTCGCAAGCGACGATCTCGCCGCGATCGCCCATCTTCTCGGCCATATGCGTCGTCTTGCCGCCCGGCGCCGCGCAGCAGTCGAGCACCCGTTCGCCCGGCTGCGGATCGACCCATTCGGCGACGAGCATCGAGCTCTCGTCCTGCACGGAGAACAGGCCGCTTGCGAACTCGGGCGTCAGCGCCATGTTGCCGCCGCCTCGAACGACGACGCCGGAAGGCGCCAGCGCGGAGGCCTGCGCGTCCAGGCCCTGCTTCTGCAGCCGCTCGATCAGCGTCTGCGGATCGAGCCGCAGACGATTGGCGCGCAAGCTGACCCGGGGCGGCTCGTTGTTTGCGCGGCACAAGTCGCGCGCTGCGGATTCGCCGTACTGCGCGATCCAGCGCCGCACCATCCATTCGGGGTGCGACTCTTCGAGCGCGATTCGCGCCGCTGGCGGTAAATCCGCCGGCAGCGCAAGCTCGCCTTTGCGCCGGAGCACATTGCGCAGCACGCCGTTCACCATGCCTGAGATGCCCGAATGGCCGCGGCGCTTCGCCAGATTGACCGCTTCGTTCACGATCGCGTGGTCGGGAATCCGGTCCAAGTAATACAGCTGATAGAAGCTTAGACGCAGCAAGCTTCGCACCCACGGCTCCAGCTTCGCCAGCCCTTTCGCCACAAAAGGCGTTAAGAAATAATCGATCGTATTGAGTCGCTGCACCGTCCCGTATACGATTTCCGTCGCGAGGCCCGCATCCGGCTTATCAAGCTTGTACGCCTGCAGCGTTTGGTTCAGCAGCAGGTTGCTGTAAGCGCGGTCGGCGTCGATCCGCGTCAGCACGTCGAGAGCTGCTTCCCGGGCCGTGCCCCGCACAGGCTTGCGGGCCGGCGGTTTAACGGCGGGACCGCTCCTGCCGCCCGATGCGTTCGGGCGCCCCGCTCCGCGTACGTTGCCCGCACGTTGCGGCGATCCGGCAGACGGCTGCCCTTCGCGGCGGCTGTCCGCCCCTGCTTTCCTTGTGTCGCTCATGTTAGATCTCAGCTCCCGTCATCCTGCGAACCCAGCACCGTGCCGGGCGCCAATTGTCCGCCCCGCACGAACGTAGCGGCGTCCATCGCTTTCTTGCCTGCCGGCTGCAGCTCCGTAATCCGCAGCACACCTTCGCCTGCGGCTACGACGATGCCGCCGGGGCCCACTTCCAGCACAGTGCCCGGCTGAACGCCGGCCCTCGCAACTTCCGCTGCATTCGGCTTGGCGCACGCCCATATTTTCAGCACCTCACCGTTCCATAGCGTATAGGCGCCCGGACGCGGGTGCAGCGCGCGCACCAGATTCCAGATGGCCGTGGCCGGCTGGTGCCAGTCGATCCGCTCCTGCTCGCGCGTGATGTTGGGCGAGTATACCGCATCGCTATCCGCCTGCGGCACCGCTTGTACGCGCCCGGCCAGCAAGTCCGGCAGCGTCGATTCCAGCAGCGCCGCCCCGGCGGCGCTTAATTTATCGAACATCGTACCGGTTGTATCTTCGTCGCCGATCGGCACCTCGATACGGCTGATCATATCGCCCGTATCAAGTCCTTCGGCCATGTACATGATCGTGACGCCGGTCACTTTGTCACCGTTCATGACGGCGTAGTGAATCGGCGCGCCGCCTCTGTATTTCGGCAGCAGCGAAGCGTGAATGTTGATGCAGCCGAGCTTCGGCAGGTCGAGCACCGACTTCGGTAAAATTTGACCGTAAGCGGCGGTGACGATCAAATCCGGCTTCAGCTCGCGAATCGCTTCCACCGATTCCGGCCGTCGCAGACGCTCCGGCTGCAGTACGGGCAGGGCGTGCTTCTCGGCCTCGACCTTAACCGGCGTCGGTGTCAGCACACGCTTGCGTCCGACGGGACGGTCTGGCTGCGTCACAACCCCGACCACGCGGACTCCGTCGAACCGCAGTAAAGCTTGCAGCGCCGGAACAGCAAATTCCGGCGTTCCCATAAAGACGACTCTCACACTCATGCTTCGTCCTGCTCCGAATCTTCAGGCGTTCGATACATCGACTCCGCCAAGTCCGTATACAAAATCCCGTCCAAGTGATCCACTTCATGCTGAATGCAGCGGGCGAGCAGTTCCCTGCCTTCAATTACGATTTCTTCGCCGTTGCGGTTCAAGCCTTTCACCTTCACGCGCTCAGCCCGGCGCACGTCCCCGCGAAGTCCGGGAATGCTCAGGCAGCCTTCCGGCCCGAATTGTTCGCCGTCCTTCTCGATAATTTCCGGGTTAATCAGCTCGATCAACCCGTGCTCGTCGCCGACGTCCATCACAATGACACGCTTCAAAATACCGATTTGCGGCGCTGCCAAGCCTACCCCTTCCGCATCGTACATCGTATCGGCCATATCATCCAGCAGCTTATGAATGTTGGGTGTAATTTTCGGCACCGGCTTGCTTTTTTCCCGCAGAACGGGGTCCGGATCTTTCACGATGATTTTAATTGCCATAACGTTCAGCACCTTTCTATAGTAAACATGACTTGCTGTTGCTTCTAAGACCTATAGTATGTAGAGCAGCTGCACAAGGTAACGTTAGGAATAAGAGGAACAAGAACACCGTCTGTTTCGAATACGGACTTCTCCGGATCATAGCGGAACTTCCGTACGCTATCTGTTTCAAACGCCGCCCGGTTCCGGAAACAAGCTTGCCAACCTGCAAATAACGAACTCGAGGCTCCGCTATTTCCTCAACAACGCTTGCCGACCCGACGAATAAGCGTTCAAGTCGGCTTCTCCTTGCGGCTTACATCAAGATCTGCGGGTCCACATCGATCGAGACGGTCAGCTTGTGCTGCTTCATCGGTTCGTCGAGCACCGAAACCGCTTGCTGCACAAGCTCTTCGATGCGGGAATCTCCCCGATATTTTATCATGCATTGGAATCGATATCTATCTTTGATCCGGGAGATCGGCGAAGCGACGGGGCCCAAGACCTCAAACTCCGTCGAGTCTTTCGGCAAAGCGACCGCGAGCGCCTTCAACCGTCCGGCCAGCGCTTCCCCGGAACGAATCAGCAGTTGCACCTGTTCGTGAGACAGCGTAATCAGCACCAGCTGATGAAACGGCGGGTAATGGTGAAGCTTGCGCATCAGCATTTCCTTGCGCATGAAGCCCAAATAATCGTGACGGCTGGCGCTGACGATGCTGTAATGCTCCGGTGTGTACGTCTGCACGAACACCTCGCCCGGCAGCTGGTGGCGTCCGGCCCGGCCCGCTACCTGCGTCAGCAGCTGGAACGTCCGTTCGGCCGCGCGAAAATCCGGCAGATTCAGCACCGAATCGGCGGCCAGCGCTCCGACCAGGGTCACATCGGGAAAATCAAGCCCCTTGGCCACCATCTGCGTGCCGAGCAGCACATCCGCCTGGCGGTTGCGGAACATCGTCAGCCACTTCTCGTGCGAGCCTTTCTCCGTCGTCGTATCGACGTCCATCCGGATGACCCGGATGCCGGGAAACAGCTTGCCGAGCTCCTCTTCCACCCGCTGTGTCCCGGTACCGAAATGGCGGATATGCTCGCTCCCGCAATCCGGACAGACGGACAGCTCCCGCTCCGCATAGCCGCAATAATGGCAGCGGACGGCGCGCGAGCTCTGATGGTACGTGAGTGAAATGTCGCAATGCGGACACTGCGCCACATACCCGCACGTGCGGCACATGACGAACGTCGCATACCCGCGGCGGTTCAGCAATAAAACGATCTGTTCTTTCTTGTGTAACCTTACTTCGATCGCTTTATACAACGCGCGGCTGAACATCGAGCGATTGCCGTTCTTGAGCTCCTCCCGCATATCGACGATATGCACCGGAGGCAGCGGACGGCCTTCCACCCGGCTTGCCATCGACAACAGCTCGAAGCGCGGCCGGTCCTCCGTGGCCAGCCGTTCTGCCTCAACGCTGGTGCGGTACATGCTCTCCAGCGACGGCGTCGCCGAACCGAGCACAACCGATGCCCCATGCTCGCGCGCGCGGGCGATCGCCACGTCGCGCGCATGGTACTTCGGGCTCTCTTCCTGCTTATAGGTCGATTCGTGTTCTTCATCGATAATAATGAGCCCGAGCTTCGTAAAAGGCGCGAATACCGCCGATCTTGCGCCGATCACGACACGCACCTCGCGGCGTACGATTTTGCGCCACTCGTCATAACGCTCCCCATGCGACAAACGGCTGTGCAGCACGGCGACTTGGTGGCCGAACCGGCCCTTGAACCGCTCCACCATTTGCGGCGTCAGCGAGATTTCGGGCACGAGCACGATCGCTTCGCGTCCCTGATCCAGACACGTCTGGATGGACTGCAGGTATACTTCCGTCTTGCCGCTTCCGGTTACGCCGTGCAGCAGAAAGATGCGCCGCTCCCGGGCCAGCACCGCCCGGCGAATCCGGTCGTACACGTCCTGCTGTTCAGGCGTCAACGGCAGCGGCGTCGTCGGCTTGAAGGTGCGGGACCCATAAGGATCCCGCCGCACCTCCACTTCCTCGAGCCGCAACCAACCGCGCTCCACCAAACCTTTGACCGCCGATGCCGTAATATGCAGCTTGGTCTGCAAATCCGTCAGCTTCACGGGCTCCGGTACCGGCTGCTCGCGAAAAAAACGCAGCACCTCGTGCTGCTTCGCCGCGCGCGCCGGCAGCTCCGCGATCCACGCATCCAGCTGCGACGGATCGTCCGGCGGGAACACGGTCAGCGCCTTCTTCACCGTCATCCGGTCTTTGACCATCTGCCGTTCGACAAGAACGCCTTCCTCCAACAGCTGCTTGATCCGCCCGCCGGCTTCGGGAAATTTCGCAAGCAGCGACTCGAGCTCAACGCTCTCCTGCTTGCGGACGTAATCGACGATCATACGATGCTCGGGAAACAGCATCGCTGCGGTCTCTGCACGTTCGCTCTCCTCCGCGACCGCCACGTGACGCTCATATTTCGCCTTCAACGCGCCGGGAATCATCGCCTGCAAGGCGACAATTTCATGGCACACATACGTACGGCCGATCCAGCGGGCAAGCTTGACGAGCTCCGGCGTAAGCGGCGGCGTAACGTCGAGCACCTGCTTGATCGGCTTCAGCTTGCTTACGTCGATATCGGATCCGTTCTGCAGCTCGACCACGAACCCCTGCACCGTACGCGGGCCGAACGGGACGCCGACCCGGCTGCCGACGGCCACGAGCTCGAGCAGCGGCTCCGGCACCACATAGTCGAACGAGCGATTCGTCGGCTTGGCCGGGACATCGACTATCACTTTGGCGATCATGCGCCCGTTGCATCCCCCTTCGTCAGACGGTCGGCGATCAGACTGAGCAGCCGCGATGCGACCTCCCGCTTACCCAGCATCGGCAGCGCTTCGACCAAGCCGCTCGCATCGAAGATGCGCACGATGTTCGTATCGGTGCCGAAGCCGGCCCCTTCCAGCGTCACGTTGTTCGCGACAAGCAGATCGCACCGTTTCCGTTGCAGCTTGTCCATCGCGAACTTCTCCAGATCCCGGGTTTCGGCCGCAAAACCGACGACGAGCTGCTTCGTTTTCCGTTCGCCGACAAGCTGCAGAATGTCCGGATTTTTGACCAGCCTCATCGTCATTTCGTCTTCCATCTTTTTGAGTTTATGTTCATACTGCTCGGCCGGCCGATAATCGGCGACCGCCGCCGCTTTGATGATCACATCCTGATCGTCCATCCGGGACAATACCGCATCGCGCATCTCCAGTGTCGATTCCGCCTGAACGAGCGTCACGCCCGGCGGGACCGGAACCGAAACCTTGCCCGACACAAGCGTGACGTCCGCTCCCATACGAGCCGCCGCCTCGGCGATCGCGTACCCCATTTTGCCCGAGGAATCGTTGCTGATGTAGCGAACCGGATCGATGCGTTCCAGCGTTGCGCCAGCCGTGATCAGCACCCGCTTCCCCTTCAACCGTCCGTCTTCGGCAAAATGCTGCTCGATCGCCCGCATGATCTCCTCCGGCTCGGCCAACCGGCCTTTGCCTACATAACCGCACGCCAATTGACCGGTACCCGGTTCGACGAAACGAACGCCGCGGTCCGCCAGCGTCTTCATATTTTGCTGAACGGCCGGATGCGCGTACATATGCACGTTCATTGCCGGTGCGACCAGGACCGGCGCCGTCGTCGCAAGCAGCGTCGTACTGAGCATATCGTCGCCAAGTCCGTGCGCCATTTTGCCAATCACGTTGGCCGTCGCAGGCGCAACGACGAACAGGTCCGCACGGTCGGCGAGATCGATGTGCTGGACGACGGACGCATCCTTCTCGTCGAACGTATCGACTGCCACCTCATGACGCGATAACGTCTGGAACGTCAGCGGCGCCACAAACTTAACGGCCGATGCGGTCATAATGACCCGAACTTCAGCACCCGCCTGCGCCAGCTTGCTGCACAACGCGGCCGCTTTATAAGCGGCGATGCCTCCGCTAACGCCGAGGACGATCGTTTTTCCGTTCAACCCTTTCGACATCCGCCGAATCCCCTCTCCCTTTCTGCGCTAAAAAAATAACAACCACGAAGGGTTGTTTTACTTAATCGTTTCTTTGTTTTGGAGCTTCTCGTACGAAATATGATCTTCGTATATTTCTTCTAGCGCCAGGCCAACAAATTTATGCGAGCGTTTTTGACGAACTTCGCTTTTGGCTCCGTCACGCAGCAAGCGCGCCCGTTTGGCGGCTGCGACGACGAGCGAGTATTTGCTGTCGACTTTATCCAAAAGCCGGTCAATGGAAGGATACAACATGTTATTTTCTCACCTCTTCCATCCAATGTTGAATTTTTGACACCATGCGGTCCTTGCGGCAATGTTCCGCCGTCAAGATGCTGCGAATGCGATGGCAGGCCAAATCGACCTGATCGTTCACGATCGCATAATCGTATTGCTCCATCATCGCGATTTCTTCCAAGGCGACCGACATCCGGTTTCTAATGGATTCTTCCGATTCGGTCCCGCGGCCGACGATGCGGCTTTCCAGTTCAGTCAGCGAAGGAGGCAGCAAAAATATAAATACGCCGTTCGGGAACTTTTGTTTCACCTTCAAGGCGCCCTGCACTTCGATTTCCAGAATGATGTCTTTCCCGCTGTTCAACGTATCTTCCACGAATTTGCGAGGGGTTCCGTAGAAATTACCGACGTACTCGGCCCATTCCAGCATTTGGTCCTGTTCGATCAACTGCTGAAAGTGTTCCCTCGACTTGAAAAAATAATTCACCCCGTCGACTTCGCCCTCTCTGGGCGAACGCGTCGTAGCCGATACCGAATAAACGATGTCCGGCGCACAGGCGCGAAGCGCTTTGCATACGGTGCCCTTGCCTACGCCGGATGGTCCGGACAGGACAATCAAAATCCCTTTGTCCGAAGGGGAAACACTTACATTACTCGTCATGATCATCGTCCTTATTGGAAAGTCGGTGTGCCACCGTTTCCGGCTGGACGGCGGACAAGATCACATGATCGCTGTCGGTAATAATCACAGCACGGGTACGGCGACCGTAGGTCGCATCGATCAGCATATGGCGGTCTCGCGCTTCTTGGATAATCCGTTTGATCGGCGCCGATTCCGGGCTGACGATGGAAATGATTCGATTCGCGGAAACAATGTTCCCGAAACCGATATTGATAAGTTTGATCGCCATTGAATGGTTCCCCCTGGTTCTTTGCTTCCCTCGGCGTTTCGGTCGCGAGCGGAAAAGAAAGAATGATAGTCCGAATTTACTCGATATTTTGAATCTGCTCGCGTATTTTCTCGAGTTCCGCTTTCATATCCACGACGACGGCGGCAAGACCCGCATGACTCGCTTTCGAGCCGACGGTATTGACTTCCCGGTTCATTTCTTGAACGAGAAAATCGAGCTTGCGACCGACGGGCTCCGTTTCGCTCAGCAGCTTGCGGAATTGCTCCGCGTGACTTTCCAGCCTGATCAATTCTTCATCGATGCTCGCGCGATCCGCGAACAGTGCCACTTCCATAGCCAGACGCGTTTCGTCCAGCTCCGTCTGCTGCAGCATATCCTGAATGCGGCTCCTAAGCTTGACGGCATATTCTTGAATGATCTGAGGTGCAAGCCGGGCGGCGTGCTGCCGGAACCGTTCGATGGCTTCCAAGCGACTGTGAATATCCCCCAGCAAAAAATTCCCTTCCCGCTCCCGCATGGAAACAAGCTCGGAGACGGCGGCATTGGCGCAAGCAGCGATTTCGTATTCAAGCGACTCCTCATCGAGATCCGGTTTGTCGCGGAACGACACAATCCCCGGCAAGCCCAGCACCTCGCGCAGCGTGAGCTCGCCCGTAAGCGAGAGCTTCTCGCGGAGCGCCTCGGCCGCATGGCGGTAGCTTTGCGCCAGCGCCCAATCGATATCGACCTCGAGCGGCGCCTCACGGTCCCGTTCGACCGTAACGAACGCGTCGACGCGTCCCCGCTTCACTCGCTGTTGGATCGCCTGCTTCACCGTATTCTCATAACGGGCAAACTCGCGCGGAAGGCGAACCGCCACTTCGCAGTATCGATGGTTCACCGATTTGAGGTCGATCTGCATCCGAAATCCGGCGATGGAACGCTCAGCTTGTCCGAAACCGGTCATACTCGTCACCATGGCAGTCACATCCGTTACCCTATTTTAATTCATTTTGCAAGTGGGGACAAGTGGAAATCCCTGCGGCCCGCCTTCTCCCACACGTACTGCGTCAGCTCTACGGTCATCTCGTAAGCCATGAACGGCGTCATCAAGTAAATGCCGTTAAACCGCGAAATCGCCACGTCAAGCAGTTCTTTGGCGATTTGCACCCCCATCGCACGTCCTTCCTCGCCCTTCAACCCGTTCATGCGCCGGCGCACATCGTCGGATAATTGAATGCCGGGCACCTCATTGTGCAGGTACTCCGCATTGCCTCCGCTGGCGAGCGGCATGATGCCAAGGAAGATCGGAATGTTCAGATGACGCGTCGCTTGATAGATGCTCTCGATCAGTTCGGCGTTGTACACGGGCTGCGTCATGATGTAGTCGGCGCCCGCCTCGATTTTGCGTTCGAGGCGCTGCACGGCTTTGTCCAAGTATTTGACATTCGGATTGAAGGCGGCCCCGACGATGAAGTTCGCTTTCTTCTTCAACGGCTTCCCGGAGAAAGCAACCCCTTCATTCAGCTGTTTGATCATACGAATGATCTCGAACGAAGTCAAATCGTACACCGAGCTGGAGCCGGGCAAATCGCCGAATTTCGCCGGATCGCCGGTGACCGCGAGCACGTGGTCGATGCCCAGCGCATGCAGCCCCATCATATGCGACTGCGTACCGATCATATTGCGGTCGCGGCATGCGATGTGAATAAGCGGCCGAATCCCGACGCGTTCCTGCACGATCGAACCGAGCGCCAGATTGCTCATCCGCGTCACGGCTAGCGAATTGTCGGCCATCGTCAGCGCGTCGACGCCGACTTCCTTCAAAGCGGCCGCGCCCTGCATAAACTTCGCGATATCCAAATCGCGAGGCGGGTCGAGTTCTACGATAACCGTCGGCCGTTCCTTGACGAGATCGACAATCGTCGGCTCCGCGGGTGGCGGCTCCGTGATCGCGATACCGCGCACCTTCTGCCATTCACTCGTCGCAAAGACGCCAGCTTCGCCGCTTATCCCCCGTGTCTGCGCCCCGCTCTCGTTCGGCATGTAGCCTTCCAGAGCGGCGGCGATGGCGGCGATATGCTCCGGCGTCGTGCCGCAGCAACCGCCGACAATGCGTGCGCCGAGATCGGCGAATTTACGGGCGGACTCGCCGAAATAGGACGGCGTTGCGGCGAACGTATACCGGCCGTCCACGTAATCGGCCAGTCCCGCGTTCGGGAACACCGAGAACGGCGGCTTCTCGTCCATGCCGCTCGCCTGTTCGAGGGAGCGCAGGAGACCGTTCGGGCCGCTGCGGCAGTTGAAGCCGACGACGTCTGCGCCAGCCGCGAGCAGCTTCGAGAAAGCCTCGGGCATCGGCACCCCGTCCATCGTCGCGCCGACGCCTTCGGTCGTAAACTGGCAAATGACCGGCAGCGAGCTGACTTTGCGAATCAGCTTCAGTGCAAGCATCATTTCCTCCAAATCGAAAAACGTTTCAAGCAGCAGCCCGTCCACGCCCGCATCGACCAGCACCTCGATCTGCTGGCGCAAATCTTCCTTGACCTTGGCGGTACGGACGTTCTTCCGTTTGCCTGCGCGAATCGAACCGACAGCCCCGACGACATAGGCATCGTCCCCGACCGCTTGACGCGCCAGCTTCACGCCGGCCCGGTTAATCGCCTCGACTTCTCCCTCCAGACCGAACTTCGACAGCTTCTCGCGGTTTGCGGAGAAAGTATTCGTCTCGATCAACCGCGCGCCCGCTTCATAATATCGCCGATGGACGTCCCGAATGACGTCGGGCTTGAGCAAATTCAATTCCTCGTAGGAGATGCCGACGGGAAAGCCCATTTGATATAAATAGGTGCCCATCGCCCCATCTCCGACCAGCACGCCACGGCGCAGCGCTTCTCTCAAATCCGGTTTCACTCGCGGCCTCCCCTTTCTTGCTTCTTATATAAGTGACGGGAGCGTTCCCGTATACACCGTCTCGGCAGGACCGGTCATGTACACGCGGTTGTCCGTCTCGTTCCATTCGATCAGCAGCTCGCCGCCCTTCAGAGCGACAATGCCCTTCCGGTCCATTTTGCCGTTCAACACGCCGGCAACGAGTGTCGCGCAGGCGCCTGTCCCGCAGGCCAGCGTAGGACCGGCGCCTCGTTCCCAGACGCGCATATCCGCATAGTCCCGGCTTTTGACCGTAGCGAACTCGACGTTGATGCGGCGCGGAAACAGCGGGTGCTTTTCCAGCTTCGGCCCCCATGCGGCCAAGTCGAAACGGACCGCGTCCTCCACGAAAATGACGCAGTGCGGATTGCCCATCGACACGGCGGTAAACGTGAATTCACGGCCGTCTACCGCGACCGGATGCTCCAGCACCGGCTCGGCGTCGACCGTCGTCGGCACCTGCAAGCCGGCGAGTACCGGCTCGCCCATATCGACGCGCACCCGGGTCACCCGTCCGTTCTCCACCTGGAGCTGGACGACTTGCGGCCCGGCGCCGATCGTCTCGATCGTCAGCTCGGTTTGCCCCGCATCGACAAGCCCGTTGTCGTAAATGTACTTCGCCGCGCAGCGGATCGCATTGCCGCATTGTTCGGCCTCCGAGCCATCGGAATTGATAATGCGCATCATATAGTCAGCACGGTTGGACGGCAGCACGAACACGAGTCCGTCGGCCCCGATCCCGAAATGGCGGTCGCACAAGCGGACAGCCAGCTCGGAAGCGTCGGCGGGAAGCGTCTCCGTATTGGAAAAAACGATGAAATCGTTGCCCAATCCGTGCATTTTCGTGAAATTCATAGCGAAAACTCCCATTTTTACGGTTTATCCCCTACTATAGCGTAAAAAAGTGACGCTGCAAAGCGGTTCCGCAAAATTTTACCGCATCGCTCCAAAAAAAGCAACGGCCTTAGCCCCTGCGTCGCTGCAGGCGGCTCGGGCCGCATGTTTAGAGATTCTTATCGGACGACGGGCTTCATCGGGTTGCGCCCTTTGGGCAGCGTCGTCTGTTTGCGTTTGGACGTGCTGAGCAAGCTGCCCAGCCCCATAAGGAACGTCGGAATACCCGCGAACACGAGCACAAGCCCCCAATCGACGAGACCGAGCGGCACCGTCTTGAAGATCGGCTGCAGCGCGTCGACGTAAAGCACCGGGAACATCAGCAGCAGCGAAGACGCCACCGCCAGCACGAGCCAAACGTTCTGGAGCGGGTTGCGATGGAAAATCGAGCGCGAGCTGCGGCAATCAAACACGTGAATCAACTGAGCCATGACCAGCGTAACGAACGCCACGGTCTGCGCTTTCATGAGCGCGTTCGGGCTATCGGCGCCCTGTTTCAGCGTAATGTAGAATGCCGCCAGCGTACAAAGCCCGATCAAGATTCCGCGGCTGACGATTTTCCAGCCGAGCCGGCGGGCGAAGATGTTTTCTTTGGCCGAACGCGGCTTTTGCTGCATCAAATCTCTCTCTGCCTGGTCGACGCCAAGCGCCATCGCCGGCAGCCCGTCCGTCACCAGGTTCACCCACAAAATTTGAATCGGCACGAGCGGCAGCGGCAGGCCGGCCATCATCGCGAGGAACATCGTCATAATTTCGCCTACATTCGACGCCAGCAGGTATCGGATGAATTTACGGATGTTCTCGTAAATGCCCCGGCCTTCCTCAATCGCCGCCACGATCGTCGCGAAGTTGTCGTCGGACAAGACGAGCGACGACGCTTCTTTGGAGACGTCCGTGCCGCTGATGCCCATCGCAATGCCGATATCGGCCGCCTTGATCGCAGGCGCGTCGTTGACCCCGTCGCCGGTCATCGCAACCGTGTGGCCTTGGCGCTGCAGCGACTTGACGATGCGCAGCTTATGCTCCGGGGATACGCGCGCGTACACGAACACGTCGTTCACCCGCTTATCCAGCTCGTCGTCGCTCATGGCGGCAAGCTGTTGGCCGTTCAAGGCCAGCCCGTCCTGCTGCAAAATGCCGAGCTGCTTCGCAATCGCCTCCGCCGTCGTCTGATGGTCGCCGGTGATCATGACCGTCTTGATGCCGGCGCGGCGGCACTTCACGATCGCGTCGCGCACCTCGCGGCGAGGAGGATCGATCATGCCGGTCAGACCGATGAACACGAGCTGACTCTCGACGGTCGACTCATCAAGATTCCGCTCCGTCGCTTTCAAATCGCGGTACGCAAGACCGAGCACGCGCAGCGCGTTTTTGGCCATGCCCTCGGCTGCGGCGAGCACCTTTTGCTTCAGCGTCGAGGTGAACGGAATGACTTTATCGTCCCACAGCACATAGGCGCATTGCTGAACGAGCAAATCCGGCGCTCCTTTCGTGCATGCCATCCGTCCGCCTTGATGCTCGACGATCACGGACATCCGCTTCCGCTCGGAATCGAACGGAAGCTCAAGCGTGCGCCGGTACAGCCCTTCGAGCGATTGTTTCGTAAGACCCGCTTTTGCTCCGAGCACGGTCAGCGCGCCTTCCGTCGGGTCGCCTTTAATCGCCCAGACGCCGCTCCGCTCGGTCGCCTCCTTCTTCTTCTTCGTTTCGTTCGCTTCTTCATATAGCATGGCGTTATTGCACAGCACGGCGACCTGGAGCAGACGACGGAGCATCTGATTGTCGCGCAGGTCGGCGGGCTTGCCCCGGTTCATGATGCTCCCGTTCGGCTCGTACCCGTCGCCCGTCACCTCCAGCACCTCGCCGCCCAGCCACAGGTGCGTCACGGACATTTTGTTCTGTGTCAGCGTGCCGGTCTTATCCGAGCAAATCACCGACGCGCAGCCGAGCGTCTCGACCGACGGCAGCTTGCGGACGATCGCCTTGCGCTGAATCATCCGCTGCACGCCGAGCGCGAGCGCGATCGTGACGATCGCCGGCAGCCCTTCGGGAATCGCGGCGACCGCCAGGCTGACGCCCGCGAGAAACATGCCGTAAGGCTCTTGGCCGTGTACAATCCCCGCGACGACGACAAGCACCGTCAGCGCCAGCGCGACGATGATCAATATTTTACCGAGCTGCTCGAGCCGATGCTGCAGCGGCGTTTCCATGGCATCGGTATTCTGGATAAGATCGGCGATCTTGCCCATCTCCGTCTGCATGCCGGTGCGTACGACAACCCCTCTGGCCGTTCCCCGGGTGACCATCGTTCCCATGAAACCGAGGTTGCGCTGATCGCCTAGCGGAATATCGTCCTGCGTCAGCGGGGATGTATGCTTGGCCACCGGCACGGACTCTCCGGTTAGAGCCGATTCCTCGATGTAAGTGCCGAACGTTTCGATGAAACGAATGTCGGCCGGCACCCGGTCTCCGCTTTCGAGCAGCACGAGATCGCCGGGCACGAGATCGCGGGCCGGAATCAGCTCGAGCTTGCCCGCTCTTACCACCTTGGCGTTCGGGGCCGACAGTTCCTTCAGCGCGCGCAGCGAACGCTCCGCCCGAAACTCCTGGGCAAAGCCGAGAATGCCGTTCATAATGATGATCGCAATGATCGTAATGGCATCCAAATACTCCCCGAGCAATCCGGAAACAAGCGTGGCTCCTACCAGTACAAGCACCATAAAATCTTTAAATTGATTCAGGAACAACGTGATCGGCGAGATGCTCTGACCTTCGGCCAGCTCGTTCTTGCCCTGCGAGCCGAGCCGCTTGTCCGCCTCCTCCCAGCTCAAGCCTTGTGAGGGCTCTGTTCCCGACGACTGCAAGATCTCCTCGGCCGTCCATTGATACCACGGTTTCTGACTCATCTGCTCATTCCCTCCCATAAGGTTGTCTAGGGTAAATGTATTCAGACAAGCCGCAAATTAGCACGTTTTCCTGCAGCTGCAAAAAGACCTTAAGTTTTTGATGAAAATATGGCATGATAGGGGGTAGCGTTTAAAACTTAGCCTACGTTTGCCCGCAACGCGTGTCCGGTCCGGCTGGTAAGCCCGGCCGCGCCGCAGCGGCAAACACGATTGGAGTTGTTCCCTCATGTCTTTTGACGGTCTCGTTACACACGGGCTCGTAAGCGAGCTGCAAAGCCTCCTGCCCGCCCGTATCAATAAAGTGCAAATGCCCTCCGCGAACGATATCGTGATGCAGCTTCGCGCCGGAGGCAAAAATACGAAGCTTCTGTTATCGGCCAGCCCGACCTATCCGCGTGTACACGTTACGGAGGAAAGCTTCTTGAATCCACTCGAAGCGCCGATGTTCTGCATGCTGCTGCGCAAGCATTGCGAGAACGGCATCATTGAAGCGATCGATCAGCCGGGCATGGAGCGCGTCATCCGCTTCCACATCCGGCAGCGCGACGAGCTCGGCGACCTGTCCTTGAAGACGATCGTCGTGGAAATTATGGGCCGCCATAGCAACATTATTTTGCTAGACCCGGCGACCGGCACGATTCTGGACGGCATTCATCACGTCACACCGGCGATCAGCAGCTACCGGATCGTCATGCCCGGCGTACGTTACACGGCTCCGCCGGAGCAGCACAAGACGCTGCCGCTCGGCCTGAGTGCGGACGCATTCGAGCAGCAGCTCGGCGATACGGCCGCCGGGCTGCTGGAAGCCGGCGGGGAATACGGCGCCCGGCTGTGGGAGCAAGCGATCGTACAGCGCTTTAGCGGCATCAGCCCGCTTGTGGCGCGCGAGCTCGCATACCGCGCCTTCGGCGGCGCCTTTGACCCGGAGCTTGACGCGGCCTCAGCCGTACGCAAGCTGTGGGAGCCGTTCCATGAGCTCATCGGCAAGCTGGAGCGAAGGCAGCTGACGCCTGTCATAACCGAGCATCCGTCGTCGGGAAAGAGCTACTTCTCCATCCTCGAACTGACGCATATCGGCGGCGGCATGCGCCGATTCGATTCGATAAGCGCCTGCCTGGAAGCCTATTATAGCGATAAAGCCGAGCGGGATACGGTCAAGCAGCGGGTCAGCGACCTGTTCCGCTTACTGACGAACGAGCGGACCAAGAACGTGAAGAAGCTGGAGAAACTGGAGGAAACGCTGCAGGACGCGCAGCAGGCCGATCGTTTCCGGATTCTCGGCGAGCTGCTGACCGCCTCCATGCATCAGATCCGCAAAGGCGACAGCCGTATCGAAGTGATTAACTACTACGATGAAGAACAGCGTCCGATCGAAATCGAGCTGGACCCGCTGCTGTCACCGTCTGAAAATACCCAGCGGTACTTCAAAAAATATACGAAAGCCAAAAACAGCCTAAGCGTCGTGAAGGAGCAAATGCAGCAGGCGCACGAGGAAATCGCCTATCTGGACAATTTGCTGCAGCAGCTTACGAGCGCGAGCCTCTCCGATATCGAGGAAATCCGCGAGGAACTGACAGAACAAGGTTACTTGCGCGACCGCGGCAAGAAGGGCAAGCGCAAGAAGGCAAACGCCAGGCCGCAGCTCGCCTGCTACACATCCAGCGAAGGCATTGCTCTTTATGTGGGCAAGAACAATACGCAGAACGAGTACTTGACCAACCGGCTCGCCGGACCCGGCGATACGTGGCTGCATACGAAGGATATTCCCGGCTCTCACGTTGTCATTCGCAGCGCGGAATTCGGCGACGCCACGCTGCTCGAAGCGGCGCAGCTCGCCGCGTATTACAGCCAAGCGAAGGAATCCAGCGGAGTGCCGGTCGATTATACGCTGGTCAAGCACGTCCGTAAACCGAGCGGCGCCAAGCCCGGCTTCGTCATCTACGATCATCAGAAGACGCTGTTCGTCACACCGGACCCCGAACGGATTAAACAGCTGCCCTTTACCGTGAAATAACGTTCGCCGCCGGGAGAACGACATAAAGACCGCCGGTCCCTTGATGAAGCAGCAAGGACATGCTGCATTCCGGGACAGGCGGTCTTTTTTTTTGCGCTTCACCCGCTTCCCCCACATATAGGAAGGCTGGTACGCTTTCCCTTGCGCCAAAAAAGATCTGCTGGGTCTTGTATTGGAAGAAAATCAGGAGATCGTCGGCAGCTGAATGACAACGGCCGTTCCGACATTTTCTTTGCTCGTAATTACCATCACGCCTTGATGGTTTTCAATAATTTTATAGCTGACCATCAGACCCAGGCCGGTCCCATTGCTTTTCGTCGTGTAGAACGGTTCTCCGAGACGCGCAAGCTTCTTTTCGGGAATACCGCAGCCATGATCGATAAACCCGATGTTCACCATACCGTCTGCTGCAAGGCGCGCGCGCACAATTAATTGTCCGCCGTCCGGCATCGCCTCGACGCCGTTCTTCACCACATTAATGAATACCTGCTTTAATTGGTTTTCCACACAACTGATGAGCGGCAGCGGATCGTCGATTTCATTGACGATTTCGACATTCGTAATGATCGCCTGCGTATCAAGCAGCATGATCACATCGTTCAGAATGGAGGAGACCGACTTCGGCAAATAATCGACCGCCTGCGGCTTCGCGAGCACGAGGAGCTCGCTGACGATTTGCTCGATCCGCTCCAGCTCGGCGGACATGATCGATAAATAACTATCGTTATGAGCCCCCGAACGGAGCAGCTTGGTGAACCCTTTCAGCGCGGTAAGAGGGTTGCGGATTTCATGGGCGATGCCCGCTGCGAGCTGGCCGACGGCCGAAAGCATTTCCGACTTGCGCAGCAATTCTTCCGTATGTCTCCGCTCGGACATATCTTCAGCGATTTTCAGATAATGAATCGTCTGTCCTTCGCTATCTTTGATCGGCAAAAACTTGACCGATTCCCAGTAAGTCAATCCGTTCCTGCTGTGGCTCTCCAGCTCGCCCTTCCACTCTTGACCCTCCGACAGCAGGCTCCAAATTTCCGTGAACGGCACGCTGGAACCTTCCCAATGCTGCAGTTCTCGAATGTGCCCGCCTATGGCGTCGGCCGGCTCGAATCCGGTCACTTCCGTGAATTTCGGATTGACGTATTCGATGGTCCCGTCCAAACCGGCAATGACGGTAATCGACGGGCTTTGTTCAATGGCGTACGACAGCTTCAGCATTTCGATATTGGCGCTCTTCAGCTCGGTAATATCGACAAAAGTAAGCACGATTCCTTTAATAACATTGTCGCTCGTCCGATACGGCAGCACGCGCATGCTGTACCATTTGCCGCCTTGGTTCTGGATCTCCCGCTCTTCGGGCACTAACGTTCGGAGCACTCGCTTCGCGTCTTCCACGAAGCCGTTATAGCGGAAGTTGTGCGAGATGTGCGCGAGCGGCCGGCCGCAGTCGGCATCCAGCAAATTGATCTCCTGAGCGATCACTGGCGTGAACCGGCGAATGCACATATTCCGGTCCAGAAAAATGGTGCCGATCCTTGTGCTGACCAGAAAGTTATCGATATCATTGTTCAAATCGGTCAGTTCTAAAATTTTGTACTGATATTCGAGGTTGACCGTCACCAGTTCCTCGTTGACGGACTGCAGCTCTTCGTTCGTGCTCATCAGCTCTTCATTGGCGGCCACCAGCTCTTCATTGGTCGCCTGCAGCTCTTCGTTCGACGTTTCCAGCTCCTCGATCGTAGCCTGCAGCGACTCTTCGGCCCGCTGCAGCTCCTGCTCGAGCTCCACCATACGCTGGTTTACGTTATTTTCAATATCGAACGATTCGACGACGCGTACCTGCGGCGACTGCTGCTGCGCCGACTCCTCGAACGAAACGAGCACGAGCTTGTCGAACTTTTTATTGGTCAACGAGAACGGCTTGACTATCAGGTTAATGTACGGCGAATGCTCCGAATTGTTGACCTTGATGTCTTTGTAATAAATAGCGCGCCGTTCCCTGCGTACCTTCTGGATCGCCGTAACGATCGCCACCGACAAATGCGCCTCCACCATCTTATAGATGTTCCAGCTCGGCTTTCCGCGCGCAAGCGCCAAGTACGGATTGATGTTGCCGCTCAAGTGCAGCACTTCGTTGTTCTCGTCGATAACCATGCATGGTGGCAAATGTTCATCGACGAACGTCGTGTCCAAATCGTCCGTTTTTTTGCAGCCTTGAACCTCTTTCGAGAGCGGAACCCACCTCTGTGCCATCTGATGAATCTTCGGGATATGCGCAGAACCGTTCATTCCGGGAACTCCGGCCGCAGCTTTATTCGAGTTGATGCTGTGCTGCTGAAATATGTTCCATTTACGCTCGAACGGCGTGAACAAATTCGCCAGTCGTCCGAGCGTTTCACTTGGCCCGAGGAACAGATAACCGTTCGGTTTCAAAGCAGCATGGAATAAAGAGATGAGCTTCTGCTGCATGTCCGATTGCAAGTAAATCAGCATGTTGCGGCATGTGATCAAGTCCAAATTATGAAATGGAGGATCTTTGATCATGTTGTGAGACGCAAACACAACCATGTTGCGGATTTCTTTGTTGATCTGGTGCATATCGCCGATTTGCGTAAAATACGTCTTGCGAAGCCGCTTGGAGACGCCCTTCATGGCAGCTTCCGGATACACGCCATGTCCCGCGAAATCAATCGAGTCTTGATCCAGATCGGTTGCGAAAATTTTTACCGAGAACGATTGCCCGGTCTTCGCCATATGCTGGTGAAACAATATCGCCAGCGAGTACGCCTCTTCTCCGGTCGAGCAGCCGGCCGCCCATATTCGGATTTGCCGCTCGCTTTGCTTGCTTTCCAAGATCGCGGGAATCACTTTGTGCTGCAGCGCCTCGAACGCTTGTGCATCGCGAAAAAAGCGCGTAACGCCGATCAGCAGGTCCTTGACGAGCGAACCGAGCTCGTTCTCGTCTTTCTGCAGCAGCTGCAAATAATCGGCCTGCTTGTTCATGCCGATCATGCTCATTCGACGCTCCATGCGACGGAAGATGCTGTTCTGCTTGTAGTGCGAAAAATCGATGCCTCTGGACATGTTCAGCAATTCGAAAACGCGCTGCATCGTTTGCTCGTCCCAACCGACGATAGATGGCAGCGCTTCGTCCCCCGGCATATCCCTTTCTTTCTCATGATCGACGACCGCCCGACCCAACAAGTAATTAGCTATCGCGCTCGGCGCAAGCACGTGGTCGACGCAGCCGGTCGATCGGGCGCTATTCGGCATCCCGTCGAATTTCGCCGACTTCTCGTCCTGCACGATAACCAGACCCCCGTGCTCCTTGATCGCCTCCGCACCGCGCGTGCCGTCGCTTCCCGTGCCGGACAAAATGACGCCGACCGCTTGGGTGCCCACATCCATGGCCAGCGAAGTCAGAAACATGTCGATCAGCAGATAAAGACCGGCCGATTGCAAATAACCGGTCACTTGCAGCTTTCGGTTGTTGATCGTAATCGCTTTGCGCGGCGGAATCAAATAGACGCAGTTCGGCTTCACCTCCATTTGATTCTCCGCTTCGTATATGCGCATCCGAGTGTTCTTGGCCAAAATCTCCGCCATGAAACTCTTGTAATTCGGTGAAAGATGCTGAATGACCACAAAAGACAAGCCACTGTCCGCTACCATATGATCGAAGAAGTGCTGCAGCGCCTCCAGACCGCCTGCAGAGGCGCCAATTCCTACGATATAACCGCCCGCAGCAGGCTGCTTCCGTCTTTCTTGTATCGCTGGTTTATCACTCATTCACCTCAACCTCATTTCATTCGGCGTTGTTCCGCACACCGTTGTCCAGTCTATTATATCAAAATGGGTAGTCTGCATCAAAATCCCTATTTACCCAACATATACCTTTTTTTCGGCCCGTCGCCCTATGCGAGTGATGATGTTGCACGGCGGCGCTTCCGCCAGATGGGCTGCAAAATGTGCACGACCTGCAGCGCAAATAAGCCCGGGGCTGACAAGCTCCCGGGCTTTGCTTTATTAACTTCCGTATACGCGCACCGCTTCATTGGCGAACTAGCGCCGTGCTGTCCGGCTGAATCACGATCTCCGGACGGCCTACGCCGATATACCGGATGCCGTGCTTCGCCATTTGGACCGGATCGAAGCAGTTGCGGCCGTCGATCACGACCGGCCTGGCGAGCCTTGCCTTTACTTCCTCAAGGTCCAGCGTCCGTACGGCGCTCCATTCCGTCGTAACGACCATCGCATCGGCGCCGGTTAACGCTTCGTAGGGGTCGCTGACGTAAACCGCGCCGTCCAAACTCAGAACATCCGCCGCAAGCTCAGCGGCGACCGGGTCATATGCGCGTACGCGAAAGCCGCGTTCCACCAGCATGCTTAAGATATCGAGCGCCGGTGCGTCGCGCAGATCATCGGTCTCCGGCTTGAACGTCAAGCCCATCAGCGCTACCGTGCAGGGGCCTCCCAGCGTCTGCTCGATCTTATCTGCGAACCTCTCCCGCTGGCGGCGGTTCACCTCGATGACCGACCGCAATATAAGAAAATCGTAATCGACATGCTCCGCCAAGCGGAGCTGCGCTTTCGTATCCTTCGGAAAGCAGGAGCCGCCGTACCCGATGCCCGCCTCCAGAAAGTGCGGTCCGATGCGCCGGTCCATCCCCATCCCTTTGGAGACGAGGTCGATGTCGGTGCCCACCTTCTCGCATACGTTTGCCATCTCGTTAATGAACGAGATTTTGGCTGCCAGGAAGGCATTGGACGCATATTTGATCAGCTCGGCGCTCTCTCGGTCCGTGTACAGCACCGGTGCACCGAAGGACGCATGGAGCGCGGCAATTCGTTCCGCCGCGTCCCGGCGGTCCGCGCCGATGACGATCCGGTCAGGTTGCAGCGTATCCCGAATTGCCGAACCCTCCCGCAGAAACTCCGGATTAGACACGACATCGAACGCCAGAGGCTTGCGTAAAGCTGTCTCAATCCATCCTTCCACGAGCCGCGACGTGCCGACCGGCACCGTGCTTTTCATCACAATGAGCTTTGGCGCGTCCATCGCCTCCGCAATTTCAGTAACGGCTGCCTGGACTTGGCTTAGATCGACCTCGCCGTTCGGGAGCGTCGGAGTGCCGACAGCCAGAAACACGATATCCGATTGACGCACCGCGTGCTTCAGATCGGTCGTAAAGGCCAGTCGCCCGCCTTGCAGATGCCGCTGCACCATTTCATCCAGGCCCGGTTCATAGATCGGAATATGACCGCTTTGCAGGAGCTGTATTTTCTCCTCCGCCCGATCCACGCCAATGACGAAATGCCCGGCTTCTGCATAACAGGTGCCGGAGACGAGTCCGACATACCCGGTTCCTACCACTGCAATCCGTTCGAACATAAACGCCTCCCGATTCCTGATTCGATTCGCCCGTTACAAACCTAACCGCCCGCGCAAATATCGCTCAAGCGGCCCTTTCAACTCGTCGCGCTCGAGCGCCATCTCGACGGTTGCTTCAATATAGCCGAGCTTATCGCCGACATCGAAGCGTCGACCGCCGACCGGCATCATCACCATACGCTGCTGCCCGTTCAGCACCCGCAGCGAGTCGGTCAATTGAATTTCTCCGCCTCGGCCTGGAGCGCTGTTCTCCAGAATGCCGAAAATTTCCGGCATCAATACGTAACGGCCGATGATGGCCTGATTGGACGGCGCCGTATCGCGATCCGGCTTCTCCACCAAATCCTCGATCCAAAGAAAGTCCGATGCCTCCTTCACCGGAGACAAAATCCCGTACTTGGACACGTCCTCCCACGGCACTTCCTGCGCACCGATGACCGAGGTGCCCGTCATGCTGTGCAAGTCGATCATTTGCTTCAAGCAAGGCGGGTCCGACTGAATGATGTCGTCGCCGAGCAGCACGGCGAACGGCTCGTTCCCGATAAATTTGCGGGCGCACAAAACCGCGTGGCCGAGGCCGAGCGGCTGCTTTTGACGTATGTAATGAACGTCAGCCAGATTGGAAATCGACTGGACCATCTGGAGCAGTTCGGTGTTTCCTTTTTCCTCCAGGATCATCTCCAGCTCGGCCGACTTGTCAAAATGGTCTTCGATCGCCCGCTTGTTGCGGCCCGTCACGATGATGATATCTTCGATTCCCGAAGAAATCGCTTCTTCCACAATATATTGAATCGCCGGTTTGTCGACGATCGGCAGCATTTCTTTTGGCTGCGCTTTCGTTGCCGGCAGGAACCGGGTTCCCAGTCCTGCCGCCGGAATAATCGCTTTGCGTACGCTCATGTCCTCACTCCTCTTCTCTGTTTCAGCCTCTCGACGACCTCAGCGTCGATCCGGCGTCCTCCGACCGGGGCGTGAAACACGACGCCCCCGCGCTCGCCGTGGTAATCGGAGCCCGCCGTGACGACCAAGCCGTAACGATCGGCCATCGCAGCATAGTGGGCCTCCTGCCCGGGCGAATGGTCGGCATGGTAGGCTTCCAGTCCGACCAAGCCTTCCGCGGCAAGAGAAGCGATAAGATCGTCCCGCCCGTATAAGCCGGGATGCGCCAGCACCGGCGCGCCGCCGGCTTCCTGAACCCAGCGAACCGCTTCAAAGGGCGTAATGCGCGGCGGCGACACGAACGCGGCGGCTCCGCTGCCCAGGTAACGCTCGAACGCCTCAGCCATCGATCCGACGTAGCCCTTGCGCACGAGCGCGTCCGCAATGTGCGGGCGCCCTATCGTATCGCCTTGCTTCTTAACGGTCTGCAGCGATTGCAGCACGTCGTCCATCGTCAGGTCGAGGCCGAGCTCGCGCAGCCGCTCCACAATCATCTCGTTGCGCCGGTCGCGCACGCGCCGAAGCTGTTCCAGCCGGGACAACAACACAGGGTCGTCCTTGTCGATCCAATACCCGAGCACGTGGATATCGATCCCTTCATGCATCGTGCTGATCTCTACGCCAGGCACGACGGTGACGCCGTAGACGGCGCCGGCTTGAAGCGCTTCCTCCAGCCCTCCGACCGTATCGTGATCGGTCACCGCGACGGCGCTGAGGCCCGCTTCCGAGGCTAATCTCACATTGTCCGTCGGAGTCCCCGTACCGTCGGAAGCCAGCGTATGCGTGTGCAAATCGGCGAATGCCACTTGAGCCAACATCCCCTTCTCCTTAATGTCAATGCGCTACAGCCATTGGCTGAGATCGCGCTCCCGTAAAAACGTCAAAAACGTTACCGCCGAAATCGGCAGTAAGGTCGAGCTTAAATAAATGGCATGAAAGCTGCGGACGAAGCTTACATCCTTCACATCTTTTACCTGCAGCACCCCCAGCGCAGCCTCGTGTTTAAGCGACGATTGGGACAAGATCGAGATGCCGAGTCCCGCCTCCACCGCCGATTTAACCGCTCCTGTGCTGCCGAGCTCCATCACGATTTTGAGCGAAGACGGGTCATAGCCCGCTCGCGTCAGCTCTTCTTCCATCACACGCCGCGTACCGGAGCCCTGCTCCCGCAGGACGAAAGGGTACTTCATCAGTTCCTCCACCGGCACCAGGTCGAAGTCGCCAAGCGGATGATCCTTCGGCAGGATCAGCTTCAATTCGTCGCTGAGCACGGCTTCCGTATGCAGATCCGAATGCTTCACTTCAGCCTCCACCAGCCCGAACGTAAGCTGATGATTCAGGACTTCCTCCAAAATTTGCTTGGTGTTGATCACCTTCATGCTGACCGAAATATTCGGGTACTCCAAACCGAACGGACCGAGCAAGCGCGGCAGGATGTACTCCCCGACCGTCAGGCTAGCCCCCAGATGAAGCCGGCCCTCCAGCATATGCGTGAACTTTGACATACTAACGTCCGTTTCCTTAATCAGCTCGATACTTTTCTTCGCGTAAGGCAGCAGCGTGCGTCCCGCTTCCGTCAGCTCGACCCGCTTGGTTGAACGGACGAACAGCTTCGTGCCGAAATAATCCTCCAGCGATTGAATTTGCATCGTCACTGCCGGTTGGGTCATATGTAAAGCCCCGGCCGCGTGTGAGAAGCTGCCCTTTTCCGCGACCGTGTAAAAAATGTGAAGCTGATGAAAATTGAGCGCCATAACGTACCTCCGCAAGGGTCTTCCTTCAAATTATATCTAAAATAACGGCGATTAGCCATCCGAACGTTTTAAGCCCGCGTTAAAAATGAAAAAAGGTACGCCTTGAGGGCATACCTTCAATAACGCATCGTAAGTCGGAGAGCTTGGCGTTATCTTCGCTTCCTGCTGTTCTTGATCAATGTCATGCGGCGGGAGTGGCGCAGCCACGAGTAATACGAACGCAAATCGCGCAGTTCCATCGTTTCGGACATCCGTCCGAGAAAGGTGACGACGATCATCTTGTAAGTCGGAGGCCCTGGTTGAGGCCCGGGCTTCACGGTTTCGGCGAATTCGCAGACCATCACCAGATCATCATCGATCAGAAAGACGTCCTGCTCATTTTTGTAGTAAGTCCGAATGGAATTTGATCTTAATTTGCTCCACAAAAATTCGGTGATGTCATGGAAACCGGTTTTCTCGGATTCAACACGATCGGCCCACCGGCTGCGGGCATGATGCGTAATCACGATATCTGTAATTGCTCGACCCCCAAGCACGATCGGGTTGGTATCGTTTCGGTTGTCACGTTCGCCGACTCTGCGTTCTGCCACAAACCAAACCCTCTTCCTACAAAAATAGTCCGTCAAACCTATATACTTTTTTAATCTACTATTATATTTTACAGCATCCCTCGCGAGAATCAACTTAAAAAATCTTTAGATAAAAGGCCCCGGTTCGAACCAGAGCCTTCATTTCGTCATAGAATGCTAAAAAAACCGCCGTTTGCGGCGGCGGGTTTGTCTTACAGGGTGTAGAATCTTGTTTTATCAGGCATATTACTGCTATACTCGGTTTTGATTTCATTCCGGTAGGAACGCTCCACTTTTTTGACGAAGGGCAGCTTTTGCAATTGTTTGACCGTGTCGTCCAAACGGCTTGCATAAACATACATAGCGGCATAATGCAGCTTCTTGGAAATAAAATGGACGTTTCCGTATTTCTCCAAATGCTTAGCCGCCGCCTTGACGTCGGACACCCAAACGATGATTCCGGTACGCTCGGTAAACATATCGTTAACCTTCTTTCTCCAGCTTTCTTAGACAATGAAAGGAATGAAACTCGATGTCCACTTCAGATGCCGAACTTCTTGTCGCCGTCACGCGCGGTCCGGTTACGGAAAGCGTTCATCGCGGCCATATCGCCGTATCGGACTCGCAAGGAAGGCTGCTGGCTTATGTGGGAAATCCGCACTTTTATACGTTCGCCCGCTCCACCGCCAAGCTGCTGCAGGCCATTCCGCTTCTCGAAGCGGGCGGCGCCGAACGGCTGTCGCTGACCGATGCCGAAACGGCCATCACTTGTGCGTCCCATAACGGGGAGCCGGAGCATACACAGGCGGCGATGTCCTTGCTGGGCAAGGCCGGCCTGGGTGTAAGCGCTCTTGATTGCGGGCCGCAGGAGCCGTTGCTGCGGCGCGAAGCGGATCGGCTCAAATACGAGCATGTCGCGGCCGCGCCGATTCACAACAATTGTTCGGGCAAACATGCGGGCATGCTCGCCCTAGCCTCGTTGATGCAAGTATCTACTCATCAGTATACTCACCCCGATCATCCTGTCCAGCACAAAATGCTGCAAACCGTCAGCGACATGTGCGGAATCCCGGCCGAGCGCATCGAGCTTGGCGTCGACGGCTGCGGGGTTCCGGTATTCGCGCTTCCGCTGGCTGCTCTTGCCTACGGATATGCGCGCCTCGGGCGCCCGGATGACTTGGCGCCGAAGCGTGCGGAAGCTTGTCGGCGCATTATAGCGGCCATCCGCCGTTCCCCGTTCTATCTAGCGGGCACGGATCGTTATGATACGCGCTTGGCGGAATTAACCGCCGGACGGATTATCGGCAAGATGGGCGCTGAAGGCTTGTACGCGGCGACCGTCCCGGAGCTGGGCATCGGCATCGCCATTAAAGTCGACGATGGCGCCGAACGGGCGCTGTATCCGGTTGCAACGGAAGCGCTGCTGCAGCTCGGTCTGTTAAGCGAGGAGGAAGCGGAACGGCTCGCCCCGTTCCACCGGCCGGACGTCGTCAATCGCCGGAATGAGACGGTCGGACGGATTCAGCCGGTATTTCGGCTTATTCGCACACAAGAACACACATGCTAATAAAACAGAAAGGGCGGCGTCTGCCGCCCTTCATTGGTTCCGGCTTACTCCCGCCTCAGCCGCAATTCCCGCTGCAGCTCCCTCCGGAAGAACAACCCCCGGAGCTTGCGAGCGGATCGTTCGAAGGCACCTTGATCGTTTCCGAGACGGAACGTGCGATCGTCTCCGAGACGGTATATAGAAGGTCGTCCAGCTTCCTCTCCGCCTCTTTATATTTACGAACCGCCTCTACTTCGTCAAGCTGCGCCTGCACGGCTTTCACCTGATCGAGCGCCTCGTGATAATTCGGATGATAGTGGCCAAAGCGTTCGCACTCTTCGAAAAGCTCTTTCTTCTTGGCGAACTCCTTCACCAGACGCGCCACTTCCGGATCGGCGTCCTTGGCTTGCTTCCAATATAAATAATCCGCGGTTTCTGCGGAGTACTTGATCATATCGGCCAAATCGTAGGCCTCCAACAGGATGGCAGACATATCGAGCGTGCGCGATTCCATAACCGCCATGTTTAAGCACCCGCCTTTCGGATAATATAAGCTTACCCTTCTATCATATCACATTTTAAAGAAATACGCCGTTGGATTAATATTTATCGTTGATCCCAGGCAAAATCAGCTTCATCTCCTGCCATTCGTCGGCAAGGAGACGAATTTCGCCGGCGTTCCCGCTCCGTTCCTCCGCCGGCCCGAGCCCGGTCATGCACCAGGTGCCTCTGGTTTCCTGCACCTTGCGGGGGGCGAACCGAACATCGGCGCCATCCTTGCGGATTTGCAGCAGCGTCCGCATCTCGATCGCTTTCTCAACCATATCTTTGCGCGTAGATGGGTGATAATTCCGATAATCCCGCAGCCAAGCCGCCGGGATATCCCGCAGGTCCGGATACAGATCGGCAGGCTCAGGCAGCCGCGCTTCCATCTGAAAGTATGCGATGGAATGCCGCGAGTAGACGAGCCCCTTCGCCGTTCCGGCATCAATCTCAAACTCCGGTTCACGCGGCGGCTGTGTTCTCTCTTGCCCGGAATCCCGGAGCAGCGAAGGATAGCGGCGGCCTCCGCTTCCGGCAGCAGGATCGGCAGCCGGAAGCCCGGCCATAAATCCGGCCTTCTCCAATGCGGCGGCGAGCGGCTTGATATCGTTCTCGTCGATGACGTAATGCATGTCCCCGATCCGCTCGCCCAACAGCTTCGACACCGGCGGCAGTCTCGTTAAGGCTGCCGCCGTATCGGCATCGGCGCAGCGCAGCAGCACGACACGCGTGAGATTCGTTTTGCCGAACGGCTTCGCCCATTGCTCGACGGTCAACCGGACGTTGTCCGGCAGCCCGTATGCCGCGTGCTCTTCCAGAAAGTACAGCACGTCGTCCGCAGTTCTCCCCTGCTCCAGGGCATACTTGAGGCTCGCCTTGGTCAGTTTGGTTACGGAGAGCACGTCCCGGACAGGCGGGTCGCATAGGCAGATCAGCTCCCATTGCACCCAAAGCGGCACGTCAGGCGGTACGAGGATTTCGAAATCCGGCTGCACGAGGAAGGCACCCGGCATCTCCTCGACCGCCTCCCCCTCCGTACCGGCGGCTCGCCAACGCCAACGATAATACGTAGAAGCGCCTCCCTGGCCCTCGCGGCCGAGGCCGATGCAGCCTCGCTCCAGCCAGCCGAGCCCGGTTAACGGCTCCAACCATTGCTCCCTTAGCAAACGCACGCGTTCGGCCGCATCGTCCGAGTTTTCCGCGCCCTCGGCGAGCCCGTAACGGCGCAGCGAGCTCAGCAGCATCTCAGGGGCAAACCATTCGCCTTCCGGGATCGTCTCCAGCAGCAGCACTGCGTGCTGCTGCCACGCATAGGCCGGGAAGGCAAGCTCCTTCCACAGCCGGTACAACCGTTCGTTTTGCCGGGCACGGGTCGCGTGGAGAAACGCCCGCAGTTGTTCTTCCTGCAGACGCAACCCTTCGTCATCCATCTCCAGCAATCCCATTTTCAGCAGCATATCCAGGACCAGCGCCGTCTTCAACGGGTAGACGTCCGCATAGGCATACTTCAGCGACACGCCTTGGAAGCATTCGTCTTGCCAAGGCAGCCCTTCATTCAGCCGTTGAACGGCTTTCTTCGGCAGCGTGCCGTTTTTTGTCAATTTCATATCCTGCTTCGCAATCAGCGTCAGGATGTCGAAGATGGCGATGACAGGTTCCCGGCCGCCCCCGGCTTGCAGTTCAATCGAACCCGGGTCCAGCCGTTCCGCCGCCGCTCTTTCGCCGAGCAGCGGGTAGAGGATGCGCTGCCACCGCGGAAGGGCGTCCTCAGGAAGCAGGTACACAAGCTCGCCCCACGATTTGCGGAATGCGAACACCAGTCCTTTACGCCGAATGCCGGCGAATCCGGCTTGTACTTCCGCACCGGATAGCGCCGCCCCAACCGATCGCTCTAAACGCGCGTCGTCAAAGGGTTCGCAGCCGATCCGCCGCACGACAGCGTCCAACACCGTACGTTCCGCCGGCGCAAGCCGATTGTACACAGTCTCCAGCACCACATCGTCCTGCCAAAGCCGCTCCAGCGCTTGTCCTCGCCTCAGCCACGGCGCATAAACGGTTTCCGCTTCAAGACGACCGCGCAGTTCGGCCGGCATCAAGGCAAGCAGTCGATCGTAATTCATCGCACGGTCACCTCCGACACACCGGCCGCACCGACCATCCGGTAGTTGTAGCCTTGTTCGATCAGAAACAACTGACGGTTCATCGCAAACTCCTGCTCCTTTGTATCTTCGCTGACAATCGTATAAAAGTAAGCTTTATTTTCTCCCGATTTCGGCCGTAAAATGCGGCCCAGCCGCTGCGCCTCCTCCTGACGGGAGCCGAAGCTGCCGGACACCTGTATCGCCACCGCCGCATCGGGTAAATCGACGGCAAAGTTGGCCACTTTGGACACGATCAGCACGGGAATTTCGCCGCTGCGGAAGCTGTGGTATAACGCCTCCCGCTTGTCGTGCGGCATCTCGCCGCTGATCATCGGCGCGCCGGTCCGCTCAGCAAGCTTGTGCAGCTGCTCCAAATATTGCCCGATGACGATTACCTGCTCGCCTTCATGCTTGCGCAATAACCCATCCACAACGTCCAGCTTGGCCCGGTTATTGCTTGCGATGCGCATCCGTTCCCGTTCGGCCGCCGACCGGTAAGCCTCCATCTCGGCGGGCGGCAGCGGCACCCGCAGCTCGACACATTCGACGGAGGCGATCCACCCTTGCGACTCCAGAGTTTTCCAGGGCATCTCGTACCGCTTCGGACCGACGAGCGAGAATACGTCCTCCTCGCGTCCGTCTTCGCGGATCAATGTAGCGGTAAGCCCCAGCCGCCGCGTCGCCTGGATATCGGCCGTCACCCGGAATACGGGAGCGGGCAGCAGGTGGACTTCGTCATAAACGATAAGCCCCCAGTCCCGTTTATTAAACAGGTCCATATGAACGAACGATTCGTTCTTCGACTTGCGGTACGTCAAGATTTGATACGTTGCGATCGTCACGGGGCGAACTTCTTTCTGCAAGCCGGTATATTCGCCGACCATATCCTCCGTGAGGTCCGTTTTATCCAAAATTTCGCGCTTCCACTGCTTCACCGACGTGCTGTTCGTCGTCAGAATGAGCGTCGCGCACGACAGCTTCCCCATCGCCGCAATGCCGATAACCGTCTTCCCTGCGCCGCAGGGCAGCACCAGAACGCCGCTGCCGCCCTGCATCGAGCCCTCGCGGTAGAAGGAATCGACCGCAGAGCGCTGGTAATCGCGAAGCGCGAAGGCGCCCGTACCGGCGGCATCCGAACGCAGCTGGATCGGCAGCGATTCGCCTCGGCTGTAGCCGGCAAGATCTTCAACCGGAAATCCGAGCTTGACCAGTTCCTGCTTCAATAAACCCCGGTACTGTGCAGAAAACCGCAGCGTCCGTTCATCCAGCTGGCATAGCCCATAGGAACGGAGCGATTTGTAACGAGCCATTTCCTTAATGATATCGATATCGTCGGAGATTAGAAGCAACTCATCTCCAAGCCTTTCCAACCGGACTAACCCGTACCGCTCAATAAATCGCCGGATGTCCTGCTTGACCGACACCGGGACGCCGAACTTCGAATTCGCTTCGAGAAAAGCGATCACATCCTCGGCCGTGACTCCCGCGGCAGCGGCGTTCCAAAGCGATAGCGACGACATCCGGTACGTATGCATATTATCCGGCGATTTGACAAGGTCGGCGTACCGGATCAGCTCGGCGCGCATTTCCTCGAATTGGGGGTGTCTCGTTTCCAATAAAATGCAGAAGTCGTGCTGTACAACGAGCGGCCGGTCTTTATGAAACGTAGGCATCGCAGTTCCCTCCAAGCATTGACAGATATTTGTAGTATGAGGGAACGGCGCACGATTTAAACCTCCTTTACCGAGAATCAAACTCGAAATTCCTTGAAAAACGTCGAAATTTGTGAAAAAATGTGTGGAGCAACCGATCTTTACCGTTGGGGCGGATCGGCGTAAAGGAGATTGCAATCATGATGAGACATCTTTGGGCGGCAGTGATCTGGGGAATGATATTCGTCTTGTCCGGGTGCGGGGTCCCGCCAGAGGGCACGGCTGGATCGGACGACGACGCATTCGTACAAGCCGTCTTGGCGGATTATCCTCAATTAAAAGGAAAGCCTTATTCGGTCGATCAAGTGAAACGTGTGGTCGACGGCGATACGTTCGAGACGGTCTCGAACAATAAAGTTCGCCTGATCGGCGTAAACACGCCGGAAAGCATCGGCAAAATTGAGCCGTACGGCAAAGAGGCCAGCGAGTATACGAAGAAACGTCTGTCTAATCGGAAGGTCTTTCTGTTTACGGATACAGGAAACACCGATACTTACGGCCGACTGCTGCGCTACGTATTCGTCGAAGGGGAGCGAATCATGTACAACGAACTGCTGGTGCGTGAAGGATACGCCAATCCGATGACCGTTCCGCCGAATGTGATGTATGCGAAGCTGTTCGTCCAGGCGGAGAGAAGCGCTCGCGAGCAAGGCAAAGGCTTATGGGCCGCAGGAAAAAAACCAGGCAGCAGCACTGGCGTCTCCGCGGGAACAAATAACGAAGCCGCCGATTCCACTTGCGCGAATCCGGAGATTAAAGGCAACATCAACGCCAGGAAGGAAAAAATATACCATGTTCCCGGCGGCCGCTACTACGAGCAAACCGTGCCGGAGCAGCTGTTTTGCAGCGCCAAGGAGGCCGAGAACGCCGGTTATCGCAAATCGAAAGAATAAGCAAAAAGTCCTCCGGCTCCCCGGAGGATTTTTCATACGAGCGTATCATTTAATTGACGGTTTGTTTGTGGTTCTCGGAAATTTGGCTGAGCGCCTCGCCCGCCTCGTTCTCGAACTTGTCGCGCACCGCCAGATCCCCTATGGAGACGATACCGACAAACTCCCCGTTCTCGACGACCGGAAGGCGGCGAATTTGCTCCTTCGCCATCACCTTCGCCGCTTCATCGACGGTCGTATCCGGCGAGACGGATACGACTTTATCGCTCATCACCTCTTTAATCGCGGTGGATCCTTCCTTTTTAGCCGCAAAGCCGCGGATGACCAGGTCGCGGTCGGTCAGCACGCCGATCAGCTTCTTACCGTCGACGACCGGGATAAATCCCGTATCTTCCTGCTTCATTTTTACGGCAGCTTCATATACGTTGTCCTTCAGCGTCACTGTCGCGCAATCTTTCGTCATGATTTCCCGAAGCGTCCTCGATGCCATCGCGCTCATCCTCCTGAGAAAAAAATCGGCGGTACGCCGTCTCCCATAGATTTGCCCTGGCGGCGCGATCCCATGCGCTTCGAAGAACTAGCACTTAACGGGAAGTCCGGTACTCGTTCATATAATCGAGCGTCATGCTCACGAACAGCTTCGCCGCGTGCAGCATCGCATTCTCGTCGATGTCAAAGCGGGGATGATGGTGCGGATAAACGATTCCCCGCTCCCGATTGCCTGCGCCGACGAACATGAAGCACCCCGGAATTTGCTCCAAATAATAAGCGTAATCTTCCCCGGCCATAATAAGCGGCGAAAGCTTCGTGCCCGCTTCCCCGAATGTCTGCGGCGCCGTGCGCAAGAACCGGTCTGCTTCCTCGGCATGATTAATGACCGGAGGATACCCCATCTTGTAATCAAGCGTGTACGTGGCGCCGTGCATCAAACAGGTCTGGCGCACGATCGTTTCCAGCCTGTCCTTTACCATCGACCTTAAGTCCGGATGAAAGGTCCGGACCGTTCCTTTCAACGTCGCCGTTTCGGCGATGACGTTGAACGTCGTGCCGCCGTGTATCGATCCGACCGATACGACGCAAGGCTCCGTCGGATCGGCTGAACGGCTGACGATCGATTGCAGATTCACGACGAGCTGCGAAGCGACGAACACACTATCGATCGCCTCGTGCGGCAGTCCGCCGTGACCGCCCTTGCCTTTAATCTCGATCACAAACTCGTCCGCGGCAGCCATCATCGGTCCCGGCTTACAAGCCGCCGTGCCGACCTCGAACGGCGTCCATAAATGAATGCCGTATACGACATCGACACCGTCCAATGCGCCGTCTTCGATCATCCCCAGCGCTCCTCCCGGCGTCGTTTCTTCGGCAGGCTGGAACAGGAACACGACGGTGCCGTTCAGACTGTCGCGATGCCGGCTCAGCGTCTTGGCCACCGCGAGCAGCGTAGACGTGTGGGCATCGTGTCCGCAAGCGTGCATGACGCCGGGTACGGTCGATGCGTATTCGCACGCTTTCTCATCCTGAATCGGCAGCGCATCCATATCCGCCCGCAGCGCCACCGTCGGCCCTGCGTTCCGGCCTTCCAGCCGCGCAACGACGCCATGTCCCTTGCCCGCAAATGTACGGACCTCGAGTCCCCAAGCCAGAAGCCGTTCGGCTACGTAGGCAGCGGTCTCCGATTCGTAATAGGAAAGCTCCGGATTCCGGTGCATATGTCTGCGCCATTCGATCATCTCGGGAAAAACCGATTCAAGCGTTTCATTCATATTCATGGTCTTTCCCCCTTTGTATACGTCTTTAAGTCCACGATCCGTACCTTCGTTTCTTATTGTAACAAATGCGCGGGGCGGTTTCATCCATGTGTCACAAAATTTCAAATTTTCCCTTTGACGCCGCTTGGGCGGGATGCATTAGGCTTGCACAAGTAAGGGAAACATACTATCATGAGTAAAGTGATGTACATAGATTAGGAGGGCTTGCTGTGATTATTGAGAACAGTGGATTGAAGGGCTTGAAAAGCGATCTCGCCCATTTGGACGAAAGTATGGAGCAACTCGGGTTCGTGCGTTGGCAATGGGAGTACTACCGCGCCACTTACGACCTGAAGCTGGAAGATAAAGCAAACCGCGAAGATTACTTCCTGCGCATCAATACACGGGTGGAAAGCGGTAAATTGGAATCCCCTTACGCGATTCTTTACATTGAAGACGTTTATATCGGAAGAGCGACCTTCCCGCACGGTTTGGACTATCAATCTCCGGTGCCGGACTCCATCATGAAAGCCGTAAACGGTAAACTGGCGGAATTGAAAGTTAAGTTGACCCACTAAGCGGAGACTCTCGATGAATTCGCCGCGACGAGGAACGCCTGATTTTCTGCTGCTCTTTCTGACGTTTTTACTCGTGTGCATCGGTTTGGCGTTCGTATTCAGCGCAAGCGTAGCGATGAACGATCCTTGGAG
The DNA here is from genome assembly GCF_006519665.1 of Paenibacillus sp. tmac-D7. Taxonomy (NCBI): domain Bacteria; kingdom Bacillati; phylum Bacillota; class Bacilli; order Caryophanales; family Paenibacillaceae; genus Paenibacillus; species Paenibacillus sp. tmac-D7. The sequence continues at coordinate 67,886 of NZ_VIDW01000001.1, forward strand.
TTTGGTCATTAGGCAAGGCTTGGCCGTCGGCTTGGGAACGGTCATCATGTTCTTTTGCATGAATGTCGATTTCCGCAAGTTTCAGAAATGGGTGGCCCCCTTCCTTACCTTCTCCATCGTGCTGCTGCTTCTAGTGCCGATCGTCGGACGCGAAGTGAACAACGCCAAAAGCTGGATTTATATCGGTTCCTTCGGTTTGCAGCCTACGGAACTCGCCAAACTGGCCGTCATCCTCTACTTGGCGGCCTTGCTTAGCAAAAAGGGGGATAAAATCCACGATTTCAAGCGCGGACTCGTTCCTCCTTTGCTCGTTGTTGGATTCCTGTGCATGCTGATCATGTTTCAGCCCGACCTTGGTTCCACCATGATCGTAGTTTTGAGTGCGGCGCTGGTCATCGTCGTTGGCGGCGCCAGCATCAAGCATATTATGCTGCTCGGCGCAGCAGGCGCCTCCGCCCTCGCGCTGCTGGCGTCCGTTTACTTGTTAAAAACGGGTGGAGACAGCTATCGGGTCGACCGGTTTACGACATTCTTGGACCCGTTCGCCGATCCGCAGGGCGGCAGTTTTCAAATCGTACAGTCGCTTTATGCGTTTGGACATGGCGGTCTGACCGGCGCCGGCTTCGGACAAAGCGTCCAGAAGCTGCACTACCTGCCGGAAGCGCACAACGATTTTATTTTCTCCATTATCGGCGAAGAGCTCGGCTTTATCGGATCATCCATATTTTTGATTATTTATTTAGTATTCCTGCTGCGCGGTCTTATCGTGGCCTTACGCTGCAAAGACTTGTTCGGCATGCTGGCGGGCGTCGGTATCGTCGGCATGATCGGCATCCAGGCCTTCATCAACATCGGCGGCGTTACCAACACCATTCCGATGACCGGTGTTACGCTTCCACTGATCAGCCAAGGCGGAACATCCATGCTGGTGACGCTGATGAGTCTCGGAATTCTGCTCAGCATCTCGCGGGAATACAACCGGCCGGATAAAGAGCGGGAGCCGGGAAAGAAATTGAATGAGCGCCAATGGGCGAGATAGAGAGAAAACGGGAAAACCTAGCGGCTCAACGCTAGGTTTTTTTGGGGTATTCGGATGCTGATTTTCATCAGGGATTAGGTTTGTCCGGAACAAAAGATGGCCAGAACCAGTATTCACTTCCTTGAGCTATAATTAGAAGTTCAAGCCAGGTCGCAAAATCCATGTTCAAGTCAATGGCATACTCCTATGAATTGATACAATCTTGCCAAAATAAATAGTTTTTTCCCTCAATATAGGCTAGAGAGTCAATGAAAATCATGGCGGTGTTCGCCATTCAATGCTCGCACAATCTTTTCTTGATTCATCTCATTGTCACATCATTTCGAATAATTAATCCGATGGGCATCTCGCCCCGGACATGAAAAAGCAGAGGGCGATTTCTCGGCACCCCCTGCTGCGCTATCTTCCTATTTTACCCGATGCTGCGGGTCTTCGGTATGTACCGCTTCTTCTTCGCGGAAGGCGACCCCTTCCACTTTCACGTTGACTTCAATGACCGATAAACCGGTCATGTTCTCCACCGCTTCGCGCACGTTCTCTTGAAGATCGCGGCAAACCTCCTGGATCTTGCTTCCGTAGTGAACGATTACGCGCAGATCGATGGCGGCCTCGACTTGACCCACTTCAACGGAAACGCCCTTTTGCGCGTTTTTCCCGCTCAGGCGCTTGGCCAATCCTTCCGACATCCCTCCAGACATGGCGGCGATCCCCGGCGTCTCCAATGCAGCGAGTCCTGCTATGGTTGCAACGACGTCATCTGAAATGCGGATAAGACCAGTTTGAATTTCTTCGTTCATGAGGATCACTCCTTCACCGATTATACTTCTATTGTAATAACTTCTTTCATGGAAAGCAAATCCAACGTACCCTCGGATTGACAAGGTTCGACACCGGTACAGCTGATAGTTCAAGGCTTTTCCCGGTGCTTCGCCCTTAGCGTTATTGCACCGCGATTCCGTACTTTTCATCACCGGACTGCGGGTCCAATAAATATTTTGATTGCCTTACATCTTGTAGGGGATTAGAATATTGTTTGTTGATTTAAGGAATACTTTCCCATATGAGGTGATTGTTATGAGACGATACGGTTTTGCCATCGGACTAATCGCTAGCTTCATTTTGAGCGGAGTGGCTCATTATGTCGGCGCTCCAACCTTTAGCCCAACGGTGCAATTTCTGATTTCCGCGGTATCGATCGTGTTCGTTGCCGGGTTTCTTGGCAAAGCGACGGAAAGCGTCGCTCATTATGCCGGAGAACGGCTCGGCGGTTTTCTGAACGCAACGTTCGGGAATGCGGCGGAGCTGATCATCGCCATCTTTCTGGTCAAGGACGGCATGTTCGACATCGTCAAGGCGAGCGTCACCGGTTCGATTATCGGCAACATGCTGCTCGTGCTTGGATTAAGCGTCCTGCTCGGCGGGTTGAAGTACAAAGAGCAATCGTTCAACCTGAAGCTCGCCGGCCATAACGGCTCGCTCATGCTGCTCGCCGTCATCGCACTGTTCATTCCCGCCGCCTTCACGAAAAGCTTGACGACGAACGAGACGATCAACCTAAGCATTATCGTTTCCGCTATCCTTATTGTCGCCTACTTGCTGTGGCTTTACTTCTCGATGGTCACCCACAAAGACGAGCTTTCGGACCCGGTTGTCGAGCATGGAGAAGCGGCCTGGTCCAAAGGGATCTCCGTGCTGTTTCTTATCCTTGCCACGGTCATGGTCGCATTCGGGAGCGAATGGCTCGTGGGCACGCTCGAAGGCTTCAGCCATCAATACGGATTATCCGAGCTGTTCGTAGGCGCTTTCCTCATTGCGATCGTCGGCAATGCGGCCGAGCACAGCGCCGCTATTATTATGGCACGCAAGAACAAAATGGGCGCCGCGGTCGAGATCGCGATCGGCAGCAGCCTGCAAATCGCACTGTTTGTCGCGCCGCTGCTCGTCCTCGTGTCCGTATTATTCGGCAAAACGATGGACCTCGTCTTCACCGGGTACGAGCTGGTCGCCATCGGCGTCGCCGCCTTTATTGCCAAATCGATTTCCAGTGACGGAAAAACCACCTGGTTCGAGGGCGTCCTGCTCTTGGTCGTGTATCTGGTGCTCGGCATCGCCTTCTTCCTCGTTTAACCCAAAAACAAAGGGTAACCTTCAGTCTGAAGGTTACCCTTTGTTTTGCAAATCCAGCGCTTCGTAAAGCGTCGCCAAATTACGCTCCAGCTTCACCAAAATTTGCTTGCCTGTCGACTCGGTAATTAAATCGGCACGAATGGCAAAGTCGATTTCCCGGGACAGCCCGTAGATCTGCGTATCTAAGACCTCTTCGTACAGAGGACATTTGCGTGTGGTCAAGTTTTCCATCTGTACTTCGATCAGCTTCTCGATCTTATCCGCATCTTCCTGAAGAAGAAGCAGCGCTTTCTGCGATAAGCTGAGCAGCACATCCGACGACATGGCGCTCCCCCCTGTGATCCCCGTTATGAATCTAATTAATAGCTTGTATATTTATATTAGTCGAAATCGAACCATTACACAAGTGCAACTCCATAGAAAAAGGCATTTTCGCTTTATGCGAAAACGCCCCCTACGACTAAACCTTATTATTCTTGAATGCTGTTGATGCTCAAGCCGTGTTTCTCGAACACTTCGGCCATAGCTTGCTTGGCTTCTTCAGCATCCGGACCGTGCACGTGCAGGTCGTATTTGCTCGAAGTCAAGAGCGTTGTAAACAAACCAAGGATACTTTTAACGTCGATGTACTTATTCTCATATTGGAGAACAATCGAAGATCTGAATTTGTTGGCGGTTTGCGAAATCTCCACAATAGCTGCGTTGTTTGCGTTCGGCATAAAAATCCCTCCATGTGTTGATGAGACGGTCGTAATAAATCGCTTAGTTAATGATACATTGGAAGAGAATAACATGCAACTAGATTTTTCGGCGTATTTACTTCAACCGTTCCGGATTTAATCCTTCCAGTTCCGGAACGACGAATCGTCCGTCCTTGCGGATGAGCCGGTCGTCGAAATAAATTTCGCCGCCCCCGAATTCAGGGCGCTGAATCAGCACCAAATCCCAATGAACGGACGAGCGGTTGCCGTTGTCCGCCTGCTCGTAAGCTTGGCCCGGCGTAAAGTGAAGGCTGCCGTCGATCTTCTCGTCGAATAGCGTATCCTTCATCGGGTACAAAATATACGGGTTAAAGCCAAGGCTGAACTCGCCGATATAACGCGCCCCTTCATCGGTGTCCAGAATCTCGTTCAGCCGTTTCGTGTCGCTCGCGGTCGCTTCGACAATTCGGCCGTTCTCGAAGCGGAACGTAATATTGTCGAATGTAATGCCCGAGCTCACGGACGGTGTGTTATAGGCGATAACGCCATTGACGGAATCGCGCACCGGCGCCGTGTACAGCTCTCCGTCCGGGATATTGCGGCGTCCGCAGCATTTGACCGATCCGATGCCCTTGATCGAGAACGAGATGTCGGTCGCGCCCGGTCCGACGATCCGTACGCGGTCTGTCCTGTTCATTAATTCCTGCAGCGGGTCCATCGCCGCGGACATTGCGGAATAATCCAGGTTGCATACATCGAAATAAAAGTCCTCAAACCGCGACGTGCTCATATTGGCAAGCTGGGCCATCGAAGCGTTCGGGTAACGAAGCACAACCCATCGCGTTCGTTTCACACGCTGCTCCAAATGTACCGGCTTCTGATACAGCTGCTTGTACAGCTTCATCTTGTCTTCCGGCACATCGGACTGCTCGTTCACGTTCTCACCTGCGCGTATGGCGACATAGCAGTCCATATCTTCCATACGCTTCAAATCGAGGGCCGCCCAGTGCTCAAGCTGTTTCTCCGTGATGCCCTTCAGCACGGACGCCCGAACGGCGGGATCGATCAATTCCACGTAAGGATATCCGCCGCGGACGTACACTTCTTCGACCAGGCATCGGACCAGCTCGCGCTCGGAGCCGATCATTTCGATCAAAACCTTCTCGCCAGGCTTCACATCGAGCGAATATTGCACAATATTGCGCGCCAACGTATGTAAGCGAGGATCTCGCATCGTTCTTCTCTCCTTTATCGCGTTAAACTTTTTTGCCGGACTTGCCGACAGGTTCGGCTCGCGTCCATTTCTTTTTGTAATAACTTCCCACGGCAAGCATAACCGCCAAGAGAATGAGGAGTACAAGCAACCTCCCTTTATGTTGCCCAAAATGCAGCAAATCGTGCCCAATCAGCGATTCCATAAATACCATCGGCGCTTTGCCGATCAGGGTGCCGATAATGAAATGACGGGTACGTACTTTCATAACCGCGGCGCCCAAATTGATCGCGAAGGAAGGCAGCACCGGGATGATGCGGCTGCCTGCAATAAACCATAGTCCGTACCGTTTCAGCTTCTCGTTAAATTTGTCTAGATAGCTGTATTTGGCAAGCTTGCGCTGCACCCATGTTCTGCCCAGGTTTTTGGCGACCCAATAAGCGATAACCGCACCTAAACAGGCAAACACGTAGTTGACAATGAAGCCCATCCAGAAGCCGAACAAGAGCACGTTAACCCCGGCGACAACGATAAACGGGATAAAAGGCACCAGCGTCTGCACCAGTACGAGCAGCGCTCCTCCGATATGGCCGATCCAGCCTAACGAGTCCAAAGCATCCGATATGTGCTGGACATTCCAATGGCCCAAAGGTTGTCCCTCCCTTCTCACATTCTATTATTGTATCAAAATAAGCAAACATACACGAGCTTTAAGCAGCGGTGATCTTTATTCGAAAATATTACCCGATCCGTGCCGCCTCCACTTGACACAGCCTACTTCAATCTTATAAAATTAGAAGTCGAGAATAAGCGTGATCCCTCACGGGCTTCATGTTTATGGTGGAAGGCGTGTCACCCTCTAAAGATTTCGTTACCGACAGGACCGCGGCTGGTTTTTCTTGTCGATAGCTCCGGTGATCTTTCGGAGCGTAGCAGCGGAATCGGGCACGATCTTCACGCGTTTGTTCCAAGCTTGACTCAACTATATTAAGGTTAAAGGAGTTCATCCTACAATGTCACGTTACACAGGTCCTAAATTTAAATTAAGCCGCCGCCTCGGCATCTCCTTGAGCGGTACCGGCAAAGAATTGAAACGCCCTTTCCCTCCAGGTCAACACGGCCCTGGACAACGTAAGAAACTGTCCGGTTACGGCGTACAATTGCAAGAAAAACAAAAGCTTCGTCACATGTACGGTTTGAACGAGAAGCAATTCCGCAACTTGTTCGACAAAGCTTCCAAGCTGCAAGGTATCGCGGGTGAAAACTTCATGTTCTTGCTCGAAAGCCGTTTGGACAACCTCGTATACCGTTTGGGTCTGTCCAACACCCGTGCAGGCGCTCGTCAGCTCGTCGCTCACGGCCACATTACCGTTAACGGCAAAAAAGTGGACATCCCTTCTTACATCGTTAGCACCGGCGACGTGATCGGTCTTCGCGAAAGAAGCCGCAACCTGTCCGCCGTCAAAGAAGCTTTGGCGAACCGCAACTACTTGCCGGGTTACCTGGAGTTCAACGAAGCCGCCCTGGAAGGTAAATACATTCGTCTTCCTGAGCGCGCCGAGCTTGCCCAAGAAATTGACGAAAAACAAATCGTCGAGTTCTACAGCCGTTAATCCTACATCACACCGAACTGTTCCTTCCGGGAACAGTTCTTTTTTTCATTTACACATAAAGAAATACCTCCGCCCCGCTCGCCATAAAGCGCTTCGGGCACGGAGGTATTTGTATTTATCCCAGCTTAATCCGGGCGAATTTGCGCTTGCCGACCTGTACAATGTCGCCATCGGCCGGGGTGAGCTCGGCATTCGGGTCGTCAACCTTCTGCTCGTTGATCTTCACAGCGCCCTGCTGCACGCTGCGGCGCGCCTCGCTGCCGGACGTCTGCAGACCGAGCGTCACCAGCAGCTTCGCCGCGCGGATGACGCCGTTATCGAGCGCCTCCGCAGGCAGCGTCACGTCTTCGATATCATCCGGCAGCGCGCGCTGCTGGAAGACTGTGACGAAGTGGTGCTGCGCCTCATCGGCGGCTTGCTGGCCGTGGTACATCCGCACGAACGTATGCGCCAGGCGCATTTTGGCATCGCGCGGATGAACGGAACCGTCCTCCAGCCCGCTGCGCAGCCGGGCGAGCTCTTCGTTCGACATGTCCGTCGCCAGCTCGTAATATTTAGCCATCAGCTCATCGGGCACTGACATCGCCTTCCCGTAAATTTCGTTCGGCTCTTCGTCGATGCCGATGTAGTTGCCGAGGCTCTTACTCATTTTGTTAACGCCGTCAAGTCCTTCGAGCAGCGGATTCATGATGGCGACCTGGGCAGCCACGCCATATTCCTTTTGCAGCGTACGGCCCATCAACAAGTTGAACTTCTGATCGGTACCGCCGAGCTCGATGTCGCTTTTGAGCGCAACCGAATCGTAGCCTTGCATAAGCGGATAGAAAAACTCGTGAATATGAATCGGCAATCCGGAGCCGTACCGCTTGGAGAAATCATCGCGCTCGAGCATCCGGGCGACCGTCACTTTAGCCGACAATTGCACGACATCGGCGAAATTCAACGGACCAAGCCACTCCGAATTGTAATACAGGTTCGTTTTCGACTTGTCGAGAATTTTATAGATTTGCTTCTGATACGTTTCCGCGTTGCGCTTCACGTCTTCTTCGGTCAGCTGCTTCCGCGTCTCCGACTTGCCGGTCGGGTCGCCGATCCGCCCGGTGAAGTCCCCGATGATGAGCTGTACCTGATGGCCCAGCTCTTGGAATTGACGCAGCTTATGCAGCACCACCGTGTGCCCGACATGAATGTCCGGGGCCGACGGGTCGAGCCCGAGTTTAACGTTTAACGGCTTGCCGGTCGCGACCGAGTCGATCACCTTATTTCTCAATTCGTCCTCCGGTACGATCTCAACGACGCCGCGGCGAATCGTCTCCAGTTGACGATTCACCTCCTCTTGCTGCGCGGACGAAAGTTCCTCCCATTTTGCCATAACGACTGATTCCTCCTAAGAAATAAACTGAACACATAGAAAAAAAGCCTTCTCTTCCACAAAGGGACGAGAAGGCTCTGCTCGCGGTACCACCCTAATTAAAGTCAGGCTCTCAAGATCTGCGCCTGAACTTTCACTTCATCTGAATAACGGAGGTCCCCCGATCGGAAGCTACTGGCTCATCGATGGCTCACAACCAACATGAAGCGTTCCCCTCCGCTGCTCCGGACCGTAATTCGATCAAAGACGAGTACCGGTTCGCACCTACCACCGGCTCTCTGGGAGCTTCGTTCCTTGGCCTACTGCTGTCCATCCTGGCATTTGTCCGTATACAATTACCGATTATTTAACCATACAACGGCGGCATTGTCAAACGGGTTCGCCCCGTTTCTCTCATCCAAACGTCATGGAACAGTCATGAAAGCGATACCGCCGCGCGGTGTTCAGCTTGACGCTTTATGCTATAATGAACTAGGAATGTTTTTCTAGATCAGGAGGAACCCGGTTTACATGGAGACGGAGAACAAGACTAGATCTTACAAAACAATAGTACGCGCGACCGGTAAATACACGGTACTGACGATCAAATGGCTTTTCATTACGGGCGTTATTGCCGGTTTTCTGGCCGGCGGCGCCGCATTCGGATATGTAACCGCACTCGTGAAGGACGACCCTGTACGCGATAAAGAAACGATGCTCAAGCAAATGAACGACGACGCCTTGACCGGCTTTGTTTACTTCCGGGACGATACGGTCGTCGGCCAGCTGCGCACCGAGGAAGACCGGCAGCTCGCCAGCATGAGCGACATTCCTCAGGTCGTGCTGGATGCCGTCTTTGCGATCGAAGATAACAATTTCTACGAGCATATGGGGATCGATATTACCGGGACCGCCCGCGCAGTAGTCCAGAAGCTGCTGAATCAGGATGTGCAAACCGGGGGAAGCACGATTACGCAGCAGCTTGCCCGGCGCGTATTCCTGTCGCTCGACAAAGCGGACAGCCGGAAGGCGAAAGAAATTTTTCTCGCCATGCGCCTGGAACGACTGATGTCGAAAGACGAAATATTACTTGCTTATCTGAACAAAATCCCTTACGGCAACGGCTCGTCCGGCTACAATGCCTATGGAATCAAGGCTGCGGCCAAAGGGATTTTTAATATCGAGGATTTAAACAAGCTGAACTTGGCGCAAGCCGCCTACTTGGCCGGACTTCCACAGCTGCCAAGCAACTATTCGGCGTTCAACAGCCAGGGCATCTTCGACAGCGCCGCCTTCAAGCGCGCCGTGCAACGTCAGCAGTTGGTGCTTCGGCGCATGCTGGAGGAAGGCAAGATCACCCAGCAGCAGCACGACGAGGCGCTTGCCTTCGATTTAAAGGGTTCGCTCGCCGAACGGGTGAAGAAAGCTTACTCCACTTACCCGTTCTTGATGATCGAAGTGGAGAAGGAAGCGGCGAAAGCGCTGTTGAAGGCGGAGAAGCCGGATCTCGACCCGGAGAAAAACCCGGAAACGTACAACGAAGCTCTGAAGAGCATGCAGGCGCAGCTCAGCCGCGGCGGTTACCACGTCTATACGACGATCGACAAAGATATTTACGAAGAGATGCGTTCCATCGCCCAGAACGAAAAAAACTTCACCCCGGATGACAAGGTGAAGGGGATCGAGCAGGTCGGGGCCGTTATGATCGATAACAAAACCGGAGCGATCCTGAGCATGCTGGAAGGACGGGATTTCTTCAAGGAGCAGTTGAACCACGCGACGCAAGCCTATCGCCAGCCGGGCTCCACCATGAAGCCGATCGCAGCCTTCCTGCCGGCCCTCGAGAAGGGAGCCATTCAGCCGGCTTCCGTCATCGACGACGTGCCGATCATTTTGAAGGACGGCACGAAGGTCGGCTATCACATACCGGAAAACTGGGATGACGGATATCACGGCTTGATCACGGCCCGTACGGCATTAAACCAGTCGTACAACATTCCTGCCATCAAGCTGTTCACCGAAACCGTGGGCATCAAAGAAGCTTGGGCGTTCGCAAGCAAGCTCGGCATCCGTTCCATAACCCCGGACGATTACGTCGCGCAGACGGGCGTTATCGGCGGTTTAAAATACGGCGTATCCGTCAAAGAGCTGACCAACGCTTACGCCACGATAGGCAATGAGGGCGTCTTTAACGAGGCGTTCATGATTCGTAAAATTACCGATTCGAACAACCAGATCATCTATGAGCACGAGAGTAAACCGACAACCGTCTTCTCTCAAGAAACGGCGTACTTGATGACAGATATGATGCGTACCGTCATTACTTCCGGAACGGCAACCGACTTGATGAGCAAGTACAAAAGTTACGGTAAAATTCCGATTGTCGGTAAAACCGGTTCCACCCAGGACGACGCGGACGCTTGGTTTATGGGATATACGCCGGATATTACGCTGGGCGTATGGGCCGGATATGAACTGCCGATCCATAAGCTGAGCAAGAAAACCGGCGGTACGAACCGCGCCAAGAACGTGTGGGCGATGGCCATGAATGCGGCGATCGAGAAACATCCGGAGTTGTTCCCGACCAAGCAATTCAAGCGCCCGCCGAACATCGTCGAAATGACCGTGTCGAGCTTATCCGGCAAACTGCCGAGCGAAGCCGTTTCGGCGGCCGGCAAGCTGACCACCGACATTTTCAACAAGAAATTCGTGCCGACCGATGAAGATAATGTCATGGTGAAGCTTCCGATCATTACCTACAACGGGTTGAACTACATAGCGCAACCATCTACACCGGCGGAGTTCGTGCAGGAGAAGACGGTGATCAAACGCGAAAAGTCGTTAAATCAGCTGTTCAAAGAAATCGGGGAAATTATGAGCCGGATGCCGCAAGACCGCAAGCGCAGCATCGATTTCTACAAGCCTAGAGACTTTGACGAGGACGCCCCGTCGGAAACCGATCCGAGAACCGACGACGGCAAACCGCCGGTGCCGCCGACAACCGTTGTCGCCACCCACTCCGGCGAAACAAGCGTCATCACGTTCCAAGCGAGCGAAAGCGCGGATACGGTCGGATACCGGTTGTACCGTTCTACCAATAACGGCAATTATCAAAGGGTCGCGGGGAAAGTCGTCCTCGCCGGAGCGGAGACCAAATTCACCGACCACATCGCTCCGGGACTGCACGGCTACTATGTCACCGCGGTCGATGTGGCGGGTCACGAATCGCCGCCGAGCAAGGCCGCCTTCACGGACGGCACAGCGATGGAACTGCTCTTCCTGAATCCGGATAGCGGCGACCCGCTTGCTTCAACAGAAGGCGCAAAACCAGGCAAGTCAGGCGAATCGAAGCCCGGCAGCACGAACGGGGCTACCGCAGCCAAAACAGCTCCCGCCGCTCCTTCCGGTCTAGCCGCCAAGTCGACCGGCGGCGGTATCGAGTTAAACTGGAAAGCGAACGCCGATAAAGACAAAGTAAAATCGTACACCGTATATTACAACGAGAAGGAAGACGGAAAGTTCGAGAAAATCGGCACGGTTACAGGAGCCACCCAGTTCCGCTATTATGCCGTATCGTTCGATGGGTTTTATCGCATCACGGCAACCAATGAATACGGCGAGTCTAAGCCTTCAGCGACCGTGAAGTATGTGAAATAGTGCAAAAAAACGTCCGGCAGCCGGACGTTTTTTTGCACCCGTTCCCCTCACTTATAACGTTAGGTAAATTGACATGCACCTCACTCCCCTACTACAATAAGACTAAAACCTGCAATCATCTGTTAAGCGATGAACGTTCGGTTTTCGGGAGGGTTCATATGCATATTGTACTGCTTAAGCATTTCGCGTTCGACGACGCTTCGGTTATACTCGCTTGGGCGGAGCAAGAAGGCTGTCAGACGACTGTGTTGTTCCCGCCTGACGGGATCGCGCTGCCCCGTATGGACGATTTTGACTGGCTCATCATTCTTGGGGGGCCGATGAGCGCCTACGACAAGGAGGACTGGCTGCAGCAAGAGAAGCGATTCATCCGTTCGGCCGTTGATCACGGTAAACACGTGTTAGGTATTTGCTTGGGAGCCCAAATGCTGGCTGAGGCGCTCGGCGGCAAGGTGTATCGGAACGAACAGAAGGAGATCGGATGGCATCCCGTGACCCGTACGCGCGCTGCACACCGTTTATTCGAAGATGTGCCTGCCTCCTTTCACTCGTTTCATTGGCATGGGGATTGCTTCGACTTACCGGAGGGCGCGCTGTCCCTCGCCTATTCGGATGCTTGCAGGCATCAAGCCTTCGCCTACGGGGAGCGGGTGCTTGGGCTGCAGTTCCATTTGGAGACAACGCCTTCCTGCCTGGCCATGATGCTCGACCGTTGGCAAGACGAGCTGAGCGATGCCCCGTTCATTCAAACGGCAGACCGCATTCGTCAAGAAGCACACCGCAGTGAGGAGTCGTTCCGCATCCTGCGGCACATTCTCGACCGTTTCGCGGCCATTCGCACGATAGCTAACCGATAGCCCCCAATGCGGATGCAAATAAAAAAAGACAGCGGACTCTCAGGCCCGCTGTCTTTCTTTTTGTTCGAATTAATCTTCAATCGTCGACAGGTCGCCTGTCGGCAAGTTCAGCTCCCATGCTTTCAACACGCGGCGCATGATTTTGCCGCTGCGGGTTTTGGGCAGTTTGTCTTTAAATTCAATCTCGCGCGGAGCGGCGTGAGCGGACAATCCTTCTTTGACGAATTTGGAGATGTCGGCTTTCAATTCGTCGGAAGGCGTATACCCTTCGCGCAGCGCGATGAACGCTTTGATAATTTCCCCGCGCATCGCATCCGGCTTCCCGATAACGCCCGCTTCGGCTACCGCCGGATGTTCCACCAGCTTGCTCTCCACCTCGAACGGACCCACGCGCTCGCCCGCCGTGTTAATGACGTCGTCGATCCGGCCTTGGAACCAGAAGTATCCGTCCGCGTCCATATAAGCGGAATCCCCGGAGATGTACCAGCCGGCAATACGGAAGTATTCTTCGAACTTCGCCGGGTTCTTCCAGATTTTGCGCATCATGGAAGGCCAAGGCGTCTTAATGGCCAAGTTGCCCATCCGGTATGGAGGCAGCTCGTTGCCCGCATCGTCGATGATCGCCGCTTCTATGCCCGGCAGCGGTTTGCCCATGGAGCCCGGGCGAATTGTCATCGCCGGATAATTGCAGATCAATTGGGCGCCGGTCTCGGTCATCCACCAAGTGTCGTGAATACGCTGACCGTATACTTTAAGCCCCCAACGGACGACCTCGGGATTCAACGGCTCGCCGACGCTCAGTACGTGACGCAGCGAGGACAAGTCGAATTGTTTCACGGCTTCGTCGCCGGCGCCCATCAGCATGCGGAACGCGGTGGGCGCGCTATACCAGACGGATACTTTATAACGTTGAATCGTATTGTACCAATCTTGCGGGCTAAAGCGTCCGCCGCGGATCACATTCGTCGCGCCGTTCAGCCACGGAGCGAAAATGCCGTACGACGTTCCCGTCACCCAGCCTGGATCGGCCGTACACCAGTACACGTCCTGTTCCTGCAAATCAAGCACGACGCGGCCCGTATAATAGTGCTGAATCATTGCGTTATGGACGTGATAGACGCCTTTGGGCTTGCCCGTGGAACCGGAGGTGTAATGAATGAGCAGCCCGTCTTCACGGTCTACCCACTCAAGCTCCAATTCTTCGGAAGCGGCAGCCATCTCTTTGTGGAAATCTACTTGCCCTTCGCCCAATTGCAAGTCTTGGCCGACCAAAATAACATGCTTCAAATTCGGAAGCTGATCCACCGGTACGCGCGAAAGCTGAGACGGAGTAGTAACGATCGCCACAGCCTCGCTATCCTCCAGACGGTCCCGGACAGCCGTTTCCATGAAAGCTTCGAACAACGGTCCGACGATCGCCCCTATTTTAATCGACCCGAGCAAAGCGAAATACAATTCCGGCGTTCTCGGCATAAAGATGAACACCCGATCGCCCTTCCCCACGCCCAGCTTGCGCAGAACGTTGCCGAAGCGGTTGGATTGGAGCTTCATGTCGTGATAGGTGTACTGCTCGTCGCGGCGATCGTCGCTGTAATACAACGCCACTTTATTTTTTCGTTCGGAGTTCGCATGGCGGTCAATGGCTTCGTGGGCCATGTTGACTTTGCCCGTTTGGGCCCAGCTAAACGTCTGTTCGATCGTTTCCCAGCTAAAACCGGCACGTTCTTCTTCGTAATTTTTCATATTCGAAGTTGTTGCTACAGGTGCAATGCTTTCTACACTTGCTTGATCCATGCCACTTACCTCCCGAAATTATCCGTATTTATTTATATAAAACGCTTTCATTAGACATCTGATATTATACCACAACATCTTTCTATTCGCCTATTTATTTGTTATGCTTAACAGAGAATGTCGGAGGGGAGAAACCGCTCACAAATGGAACACCTTAAAATCTATCACTCCTTTACTATCCCGTATCAGGACACGGAAATCGTCGTTGAAGGCCCTGTATCTCCCGAGCGTCTGCGGGGCTATTCGATGCATCCGGACCTCGATGCGTTTCGCCGTCCGAAGGAACAGTTCGTGGCCCTGGTGGAGATCGCGGAGCTTCCGGAAGGACGTATTATTCTGGCCCGCCATGCGGAGCAGATCGTCGGGTACGTCACGTTCCATTACCCGGACGAACTGGAACGATGGTCGGAAGGCGGAATGAAAGACCTGATTGAGCTGGGAGCCATTGAAGTGGCCGACGATTACCGCGGTATCGGCCTCGGCAAGAAAATGATCCAGCTCGCCTTCGAGGACGAACAATTGGAGAATGTCATTACCTTTACGACCGAGTATTATTGGCACTGGGATTTGGAGAAAAGCGGGCTTACCGTGTGGCAATATCGCGACATGATGGAGAAGTTGATGAAAAGTGTCGACATGGTCTGGTATGCAACCGACGACCCGGAAATCTGTTCTCACCCGGCTAACTGCTTGATGGTGCGTATCGGCAAAAACGTACCGCTGTCCTCCGTCGAGAAATTCGATCGGGTCCGTTTCCGGCAGCGGTTCATGTACTGATGGGGGCGCAAGAGGATGAAACCGAATGCCATATTTATTTACAATGAGCGGGAAACCGCGTACCGTTTTAATGATAGTCACCCTTTTAATCAAAAAAGACTGCATCTGACCGTCGATTTGTTGAAAAAATCGGGCACTTTGCCCGCTTCCTGTATACGCATGCCGGCTTCCGCCGATGAAGGGCTGCTGCGGCTCATCCATTCGCAAGAATATATCGACGCAGTCAAAGGTCTAAGCGCGGCTGCTCCGGCGCCGCAGTGGCTGGATAAAGCAAGCATGTACGGCCTCGATACGGAGGACACGCCGTTCTTCCCGAACATGCACGACATCACGCTCGGTGTCGTGGGCGGGTCGATTCACGCCGTCGATGCGGTCATGTCCGGGGCATCGCTGCATGCCCTGCATCTGGGCGGCGGGCTGCATCATGCGCTACCGAGCAAGGGCGCCGGATTTTGCGTCTATAACGACGCGGCCGTAGCGATCGCTCACGCTAAGGCGGCTTACGGTGCCAGGGTGTTGTACATCGACACCGACGTGCATCACGGCGACGGCGTGCAGTGGTGCTTTTATACCGATCCTGACGTATGTACGTTTTCGATTCATGAAACGGGCAAGTATTTGTTTCCGGGCACCGGAGCGGCGAACGAACGTGGAGACGGTTCCGGCTTCGGCACTTCCGTAAACGTTCCCATGGAACCGTTTACGGAAGACGAATCGTGGCTTGAATGCTTCGAAGAGGTGCTGAATCGCACGATCGCCCAGTTCAAGCCCGACCTGATCGTGTCGCAGCACGGCTGCGACGCCCATGCGTACGACCCGCTCGCCCACATTCATTGCAGCATGGAAATTTTCCGTGCGATGCCGCGAATCATCCACGGCCTGGCCCACACCTATTGCGGTGGACGCTGGGTTGCGCTTGGCGGAGGCGGTTACGATATTTGGCGGGTGGTGCCGCGCGCCTGGAGCTTGCTGTGGCTGGAGATGAGCGACCATCCACTGCGGGACCGGCTTCTAGCGGAGCCCTCCCTCACCCTGCCGAAAGCTTGGATTGACGCATGGCAGCCGCTGAGTGAAGAAGTCCTCCCACACACGTGGCTCGACCCTGTAGACACCTGGGAACCGATGCCGCGCCGTGCAGAAATCGAAGCCAAGAATCGCCAAACGGTGGAAGTGTCAACGCTTTATTTAGCTTAGCTCGAGGACGCAGCCCTAGCGAATGCACGTGAGATATCCTTTTTTCTGAACTAACTGGCCATTATGCGTAACAACTTTTTCTTAATAATAAACGTGAACAAGGTGGGGTAGTTATTGCAAAAGATCTTAGCATTACTACGATTTTTGGCTGGCATACTATGCTTAATCCTTGGCGTTTATGGTTACATGTGGTGGAATACGCTTTTGAAAGAGAGCGGAGGACCCGATCAAGGCAGTGGGATTATAATGGTCGTACCGAATTTCATTGCCATGTTTTTAGTTGTCATCGGATTAGTTTCCTTAAGTCAAGGAATGATTAGACTACTAAAAAAAGGCGTCACGTGACAGATACTTCTGCGGAAATCTAATGGAGCCTAAAAAGACTTTTATAAAGTATTTGTGGTATCTGGTACGATATTAAGGAGGATTTCGCCACCTATAGGCGTATCTCTAACAGAAATGAGGCGCTCCATATTTTTGGCACTGTACACTTGATGATAATTCAACCTGCCGAAATGGCAGGTTTTTTTTGCGTACATTTGAACTTGGAGAAAAATTCGAGTGGCTGGAGAAGCCGTATATCCGGGTAAAAAAGTAAACCACCTATTTTACGGCGGTCCGCAACATTCCAGATCGGCGCAGCGTTTATTGGTTTAGATCTGAAATATTAAGGACTCAACTACTTTTATCCAAAGGAAGAGAGCCATGATGTCAACACGATTAAAACGCAGTTTGAGCGCTCTGCTCGTCGGAATCACGGTTACATGTACGTTACCCCCTCTTGGCGCGGATGCCGCGGCCCCTGCCCTTCAGGCAACCGTCCCTTCATTTCCCGTCACCGTTAACGGCACCGTACTCGATGTCACGCACGCCGCCTACCCGCTGCTGCTATATCGGGATATCACTTATTTCCCGATGACCTGGAACAACACAACGGCGCTAGGGTTATCCGTCGCCTGGGATCCGGTTAACGGCTTGTCGCTAAGCAAGAAAGCCGGCTGTGAGCCGGTCCGTCAAGATTTGACTGCCGTGCGTAATGATAAGACGAAGCAGGAACCGGTTATGTTGGCGCCGTTTCCCGTTACCGTGAACGGTCAGAAAGTCGATAACGCGCAGGAGCCTTACCCCGTTCTGCTGTACCGAAACATGACCTATTTCCCCATGACATGGCGCTTCACCCACGACGCGTTCGGCTGGACGACGAGCTGGACGACCGGCCAAGGCTTCGGCCTTCAAGCTTGCGGCAGTGGAGCCGACGTACAAGCGAAACAAGCCGACGCGCTCAACCTTGCCAATGGCGGACAGTTAGCCGTACAGGGCGACTGGCTCTACATGAACCCCGCTCAGCAATACAGCGGACCGAATCAGCTTGTCAAAAAGCGCATGGACGGGTCCGGCGAGGTCAAGCTGGCCGATGACAACGCAAGGTACATCCAGCTTGCGGACGATTGGATCTATTACACGTCCTCAAGCCCCGACATGAAACAAATGGACGGTATTCTGAAAATTAAACCTGACGGATCTCAGCGCACCGTCATTTCTGCGGCTCCCACGAACCGGATGTGGGTAGCCGGTGAGCGGATTTACTACACCCGTCTCGCCTTCAAAGCCATGGAAGGCGTAACCGGAGGCGGTTATTATTCCGCAACCGGTATCCACAGCATGAACAAGGATGGCACGGACGATACCGAGCTCGTCGGCGGCAGCGGCGAATTTGACTTTTTCATCCACGATGACCGGATTTATTTCCTTATGCAGGAGTCGGAAACCGGACCTTCGAACTTGTATGTGATGTCGACCGACGGCACACAGCGGACAAAGCTCGCCGAAGGCGTATCCAGGCTGTCCGTTCTCGACGGATGGCTGTATTATGTCAAGAACGGCATGCAATTGAATAAGCTGAGTCTGGACGGCAAGGTCGATATTCCCCTCCTCACATCGGACCAGTTGATTTCGGGACTGCATTACCGTCAAGGCTGGCTCTATTTCATTCATGGCTCCTTTGGAATCATGGGCTCCGCTTCGATTGAAAAGATGCGGATTGATGGAACGGAGCGCAGCTCGCTCGTTCACGCAAGGGCGACCTCTCTATATTTGGTCGATGACGATACCCTCTATTTCCCGCAATCCTACATGGGCGACAACAGGCTGGAACGATTCGAGCTGACACCCTAATTGGCGATAAAGCGCCATTCTGCGCCTCCTGAAGAACGAAGATCGGCCGCTAGCTTCACGTTTCTGATCAGGTCCTTCAGGAGGCCTTTTTTGGCCTTAACCCGAGTAGACGCACAAAACCCGCAACCAAAGGCTGCGGGTTCGAAGCTGAGATGCGATTAAAATTGAATTTTCGACTCGAGGAACGCTTTCAGCTCGCTGATCGGCATCCGCGTTTGTTCCATCGTGTCGCGATCGCGAACGGTCACTTGACCGTCCGTCTCCGATTCGAAGTCATAGGTGATGCAGAACGGAGTTCCGATCTCGTCGTGGCGGCGGTACCGTTTACCGATCGAACCGGCCTCATCGTAGTCGACCAAATAATGCTTGGCAAGATCCGCGAACACTTGGTGGGCCCCATCGGACAGCTTCTTCGACAACGGGAAGATCGCCGCTTTGTAAGGCGCCAGCGCCGGATGCAAATGTAGGACTGTCCGGCTGTCGTCGCCTTCCAGCTGCTGCTCTTCATAAGCGTCGATCAAGAATGCGAGCGTCACGCGGTCCGCACCGAGCGAAGGCTCGATACAGTATGGAATGTAACGTTCATTCGTTTCTTGCTCGATATAGTTGAAATCTTCGCCGGAATGCGTCATATGCTGCTTCAGATCGTAATCGGTACGGTCAGCGATGCCCCACAACTCGCCCCAGCCGAACGGGAACTTGTATTCGATATCGGTTGTCGCGTTGCTGTAGTGCGACAGCTCGTCGTCGGAGTGATCGCGCAAGCGGATGCTGTCTTCTTTAATGCCGAGGGCTAGCAACCAGTCGCGGCAGTAGGCGCGCCAGTACTCGAACCATTGCATGTCCTCGCCCGGCTTGCAGAAAAATTCAAGCTCCATTTGCTCGAATTCGCGTGTCCGGAACGTGAAGTTGCCCGGCGTAATTTCGTTCCGGAAGCTTTTACCGATTTGGCCGATCCCGAACGGCAGTTTCTTGCGCATGGTACGTTGAACGTTCTTGAAGTTCACGAAGATGCCTTGCGCCGTTTCCGGACGCATGTACACCACGTTGGCGCTGGACTCGGTAACGCCTTGGAACGTTTTGAACATCAGGTTAAATTGGCGAATTTCCGTATAATCCAAAGCGCCGCAATCCGGGCAAACGATCTTATGCTCGGCGATCAGCTTCTCCATATCGGCGAACGACAGGCCGTCGACGATCATTTCGATGCCCTTCGCGTTGAGCGCGTTCTCGATCAATTTATCGGCGCGATGCCGCACTTTACATTGCTTGCAATCGATCATCGGGTCGTTAAAGTTACCGACGTGACCGGAAGCGACCCAAGCTTGCGGATTCATCAAAATCGCCGCATCCAAACCAACGTTATAAGGCGATTCTTGAATAAATTTTTTCCACCAGGCGCGTTTGATATTGTTTTTCAATTCCACGCCGAGCGGACCGTAGTCCCATGTATTGGCCAAGCCGCCGTAAATTTCGGAGCCCGGAAAAATAAAGCCGCGGTGTTTCGCCAAAGCGACGAGTTGATCCATTGTTACAGAAGACATAAGTTTGTTACTCTCCTTCTATGTATAATTCTCGGTCAGGCTTGCAATCGTTTCAGCATCCCGTCCACGATTTGGAACGAATGATCCGAAGCCATCAACGTGAATTCGGCAAAATTGACATGCGCCGAACCGTCCGCCTTATCGGACATCGAGCGTATCACGACGAACGGCACCCCGTTCATCGAGCACACCTGTGCAACCGCGGCGCCCTCCATCTCGACGCAAGCTCCCTGCAGCTCGCCGTACAGCCCTGCTACCGTCTCGCGGCTGGCGATGAATTGGTCGCCGGATAACACTCGCCCTTCGAGCACGCGCTCACCGAACAGCTCCCGGCTCACTTCCGCCGCAAGTTTACGCAGCGACCCGTCGGCGGCGAACAGCGAGGTCGCCTCGTACGGAATAGTGCCCCGCGGAAAGCCAAGCGCCGTCACGTCCATATCGTGCTGTAAACATTCCGAGGAAACGACGATATCCCCTACGTTCAAGGAGGGGTCCACCGCCCCCGCAACGCCGGTGAAAATAACCGCCTGCACGCCGAACGTATCGATCAAGAGCTGCGTCGTCACGGCAGCATTCACTTTGCCGACGCCGGATTTGCACAGCACGACGGGTTGCCCGTGGAAACGGCCCTCATAGAACGTGATTCCGGCTTTTACCGTTTCGCGCGTCTCGGTCAGATGTTCGTGGAATTTGTCGATTTCCTCTTTCATGGCGCCGATGACGCCAATCTTATCGTAAACCAAAATCAGTTGCCTCCTTTTACAAAAAGAAGTGGCTCATATCAACGATGAGCCACCGAATTTCTATGAATGACCTCATGCGGCAAAATCACTTGCGATAACTCCGAAGCGTCCTTCGTTTCCTTGTTCATCAGCTTCGTCAGCAATCGCATCGCCACCGCGCCGATATCGTACATCGGCTGCGCCACCGTTGTCAGCTGCGGCCGAACCATCGAAGCCATCCGGATATTGTCCACGCTGATAACCGATACATCTTCCGGTACCTTGACGCCGTTATCCTGCAGCGTGTGGATGGCGCCGATCGCCATCTCGTCCGTCGCTGCGAATATCGCCGTCGGCCGCGGATCAAGCGTTAAGAAATATTTCGTCACTTCAAGCCCGGATTCGTAACGGTAATTGCCGACTCGCACATAGTCTTCGCGAAGCGGAATACCCGCTTCCTCCAGCGCTCTCTTGTATCCTTGGTAACGCGCGAAGCCATTGGCCGGATCCTGCAAATGCCCGGAAATCATCGCAATGTCACGATGGCCTTGTCCGATTAATGTCGCCACGGCATCATACGCTGCTTTCTCGTGATCGATATCGACGGAAGGAAGCTTCCGCTGCTCGTCCGCCGTTGCGCAAAGCACGACCGGCACCGAGGACGTTTTGAACGCTTGCACGTGTTCTTCCGTCACTGCGCCGCCCATGAACAATAGCCCGTCCACCTGCTTCTCCAGAAGCGTGTTGATGACGCGGATCTCTTTCTCTTTCTTCTTGTCCGCGTTGCAAAGAATAATATTATAATGGTACATGTTGGCGATATCTTCGATCCCTCTCGCCACTTCCGAAAAGATGGAGTTGGAAATATCGGGAATGACCACGCCGACGGTCGTTGTTTTCTTGCTGGCGAGTCCACGTGCAACGGCGTTCGGACGGTATCCCAAGCGTTCGATCGCTTCAAATACTTTCTTGCGCGTTTGCGGTTTCACATTCGGATTGTTGTTGACAACCCTCGAGACGGTTGCCATGGAAACGCCTGCTTCTCTGGCTACATCATAAATTGTCACAGTCACGGCCATTCTCTCCATTGTAATTTAAAGTATAATGCGATCAGGTCATTTAGCCTTATCATACGACAAAATGCCGGGTTACGCAACGAATTTGGGCTTACGCTTGTGTTTATAGTATCAAATTTATGCCAAAAAAGCCAACTGCGAAGCAGTGGCTTTCAAAAATCTTGCACCGTTAGCGAATGCTTGGCAATCTGCGACAGGCGTTTGCGCAGATCTTCGATCCACGGCCCGTCCTGCAGCGATTGGGCGAGCAGCAGCAAATCGAGCAGTTCGTTAATCCGCTCCTCTATGATCACTTCGATCGCATCCGAGGCGCGTTTTTTCTCCGTCACTTTCATCATCAGATAAGCGATCTCGCTAATTTCGTTAAAATTCACCTGCTGCTTCTCAGGCTTGCCTCCAAGCGTTCCGATCAATCCGGTTAACTCGGGCTTCACTTCGGCAAACACTTCGCTCCGGTTACAGGAGTCGCATGAATGAATAGGCACGTTATCGATTTCAACTTTATTCTGATAGATAACCGTGCGGAGCCTGATATTCATCGATTTCCCGCATTTGCATAACTTCACCAACAATACCACTCCTTCTGGCGGCACACCCAACCTTACATGAGAACATGGCGACACAAGAAGCCTAGCCGGCTTTCCTGGTCCGATAAATAGAAATATTCTACCTTCGTTCATATTCTCCTGCCGCTCGAAGTCTAGCAATTATTAGCAGTCGTTACGCCGTTCGAAAAACCGCGCTACGCTTGGAATGGAAGCGGTCAACATGGCAAGCGCAGCCCCGATCGCATCATTGCGGAGATCCATCACATCCGGGGTGCGTCCCGGTACGAACATCTGATGGAATTCGTCCGTTACGCCGTAGCCTATGCACATCAGGACGACGAGAAGCTTCGTGCGCCAGCTTAGCCGTCTTGGTCGAAGCCCCCATAAATACGTCAGCGCCAGTCCGTAATAGGATACGAAATGGCCCCAATCGAAGCCTTCCATAAAGGGGATCCAAATGCGAATTTGGTCCAGCCAGCCGCCTAAATCGTCGCCCGTTCGGGACGAAAAATAATAAATGGCCGCCATCCCTAGGACGGAGGGCAGCCATCGAAGCCATACATTCATTTCGCTATTTCCCCTGCTCTTTTATTTCTGTGAGAAGCTCGCCAATACGTCCACGAACGCTTTCGTAAACGCCGGCAGATCGGGCGGTCTGCGACCGGATACGATGTGACGGTCAACCACGACTTCCTCGTCGACCCAAGTAGCTCCCGCGTTCTCCAGATCGTCCCTGATGCCCGGTGTCGACGTCATCGTGTATCCTTGGCAAATTTTCGCCGAAGCAAGCACCCAGCCTGCATGGCAAATGTGCGCGATCGGCTTCTGCGCCTCATGAAATTCTCGCGTCAGCCGCAGAACGGACGCATAGCGGCGCAGCTTGTCCGGCGCCCAGCCGCCAGGCACGTACAAGCCGATATAGTCTTCGGACTTCACCTCGTCAAGCGCGTACACCGTCGTTAACGGCACGCCGTATTTCCCATGATAGACCTGATTCGCCTTCGGGCCTGCCAAATGCACCTCGGCGCCGGCTTCCCGCAAGCGAAGCACGGGGTACCACATCTCCAAATCCTCAAATTCTTCGTCCACGAAGGCAAGCACTTTGTAACCTTTCAGTTCCATGGTCCGCGACTCCTTTCCTGTTCTGAGCTTGAATAATGGATGTTTCGCTTCCAATCGCCTACCCGTTCAAAAGCAGCCGCTTGCGGGCCGCGAGTTATCCGACTCTGACGGCTTCGGCCCTTTCGACGCCGCGGCAATCCCCGTCTCCCAATAACGTCCAAGCACCTGCAGCACGGCGGTGCTGCTTGGACAGGCCGCAAGCTCCTGCCAAATTGTCGAGGCTTCGCTTTGACGGCTTTGAATCAGACTGTTCTTCACATGCAGAATCGACGACACCGACATGCTCAGCTCGGTTATGCCGAGGGCAATCCAGATCGGGAGCGCGCGCACGTCGCCCGCCATCTCGCCGCAGACGCTGATGTGCGTGCCGAACCGTTTGGCGTTATCCACCGTTATTTTCAGCATCCTCAGCACAGCCGGATGAAACGGGTCGTACAAATGCGCGACCTGCTCGTTCATCCGGTCGACCGCGAGCACATATTGCACCAAATCGTTCGTACCGATGCTGAAAAAATCGACTTCCTTGGCAAGCAAGTCCGAAATCATGACCGCTGCCGGAAGCTCGATCATGATGCCGACCGGCACGTCTGCACGAAAAGCGACGTTCGCCTCCGCCAGCTCGGCTTTTACCTCGTTCAATACGTCGTTCGCCCTGCGAAGCTCGTCAAGCGAGGAGATCATCGGGTACATGATCTTGATGTTGCCGTAATGGCTGGCCCGCAAAATGGCGCGAAGCTGCGTTTTGAACAGATCGGTTCGATCCAGCATGATCCGGATCGCACGGTATCCGAGCGAAGGGTTTTCCTCCTCCGGCAGCTCCAGATAATCCAGATGCTTATCTCCGCCGATGTCAAGCGTTCGAATGACAAGCGGTTTGCCGTTCAGACGCTCCGCCACCTCGCGGTACACGACGAATTGCTCTTCCTCCTCCGGGAAGCTGGTGCGGTTCATGTACAGAAATTCGGTGCGGAACAACCCGACGCCGGAAGTGCCCTTGGCGATCGCTTGCTCCAGCTCCTTGATCGAGCTGATATTGGCGGCAAGGTTCATGGTCATGCCGTCTTCCGTTTGCGACGGAATGTCGGCTAATTGAAGCAGCAGCTCTTGCTGCGCTTTCCACGTTTCCCGCCGCTGCCGATACCGTTCGATCTCTTGCTCCGGAGGGTTGACGAATACGAGGCCCTCGTCGCCGTCGATGATTAAATAATCGCCCGTTTGGATCGGCGTGGACAGCTTCCCTTCCACGCCCAGCACATAAGGAACGCCCATTGCCCGGGCCATGATGGCCACATGCGATGTTTTGCCGCCCATCATCGTAACCAGCCCGAGCGTCTGGTTGACGTCGAGGTGCACCATTTGGGACGGAATAAGCTCCTTCGCGACGAGCACGTAAGGTTCGTCCTTCGGCGGCAACGTTTCTTCCAGCGCGCCGAGCAGGTGCTTGAGGAGACGGTTGCCGACATCCTTGATGTCAAGCGCCCGTTCCTTCATGTACCCGTCGTCCAGCAGATCGAACATATTGACGAATTTTTCGATCGTTTCCTTCACGGCCACTTCCGCCGCTTTATATTGACGCTGCATAATACCCTGGACCTCGTTCATGAATACCGGATCTTCCAGGATGGCCAAATGCGCGTCGAAAATTTGTGTCTGCTCTTCACCCAGCACGCTGACGAATTCTTGCTTGATTTGCTCGATCTCATCCTTGGAGTGCCGGATGCCGTCATACAATCGTTCGAATTCGTACGCCAGGTCGGCGACATCAATCAACTTGTCGGGAAAGTCCCATTCCCAGGTCGGAATGACGAAAGCCCTGCCCATCGCAATGCCGGATGAAGCTCCGATCCCCCTAACCAAAAACGTTCCCTCCCCTTACGACTGTTGTGGCGGTATCTTTAAGAACGACCGACATGACCGAAGCCTGGCCTTTCTTTACCGCTTTATATGGTGCAAAGCTCCATGATTTGACCGCATCCGTATTCGTGATCAGCATCGGCGTAGCCAGCGATTTGCTGCCCTTCTTCACCTTCTGCAGATTGAACCGGACAAGCAGTTGTCCCGTTTCCACCTGATCGCCTTCTTTCACATAGCAAGTGAAATACTTGCCCTGCAGCTGCGCCGTATCGATCCCGATATGCAGCAGCACCTGCAGTCCTTGCTCCGTCTCGATGCCCAGCGCATGAAGCGTCGGATACACGTGAATGATGCGCCCGGCGATTGGGGCAACGAGCTCGCCCTTATCCGGGATGAACGCGACGCCGTTACCGACGATTTTGCCGGCGAAAATTTTATCAGGAACGTCTTCGAGCGCGATCATGCGTCCTTGCATCGGCGAGCTGAACAGCACCTGACGAATATCCTTGCGCAGCACCTTGTTGATTTCTTCGCGAATAAGCTCGGAGTACGTGCCGAACACGACCTGCACATTGCCGCCGCCAAGACGGATGACGCCCGCCGCACCGAGGTGCCGCAGCGCGGACGTATCCATCAGCTTATCGTTCTCGAGCGTTATGCGCAACCGGGTGATGCACGCTTCCAGATTTTTAATGTTGTTCTTCCCGCCGAGCGCCTCCAATATGAGCGGCGAACGGTAAGGGATGTCGCCGGCCCATTCTTCCAGCTGCGAACCTTCCTCGCGACCGGGCGTCGGGATGCGGAATCGGCGAATCGCCCAACGGAAAAGCACATAATACACGACGCCGTAAGCAAGCCCGACCGGAATGAGCAGGAGCCCGTTCGTGGACAGGTGCAGATTGATCAGAAAATCGATCGCGCCGGCCGAGTAAGAGAAGCCGTGATGAATGCCAAGCGAATAGGCGATCCACATGGACAAACCGGACAATAAGGCATGAATGAAGAACAAGTAGGGCGCTACGAATAAAAACGCAAATTCAATCGGTTCCGTCACACCCGTTAAGAAGCAAGCGAACGCGGCGGTCAAAAACGTCGCCCGAATTTTCGGCTTCAAATCTTCGCGCGCTTCTTGAATGATGGCTAGGGCGATGGCCGGAAGCGCAAACATCATAATCGGGTACAATCCTGCCATGTAAATGCCTGCCGTCGGATCGCCCGCGAAAAACCTCGGCAAATCGCCGAATACCGGCTGTCCGTTGTTCCCGTAAGCGCCCAATTGAAACCAGAAAAAATTGTTGAACACGTGGTGCAGACCGGAAGGTACTAATAAACGATGGATGATTCCGTACAAAAAGGTGCCGAACCCGCCCCAACTGAGCAGCATATCGGTCAGCTTCTGCATCCCCAGATTCATGAGCGGCCCGATTTGAATCATAAGCAGGACGAGCACGAAGACGGCCGGTCCCATAAATAGCGGAACCAAACGAGGTCCACCGAAAAATTGTATGGCCTCAGGCAGCTGAATATGTTTGACGCGGTGATAAATCACGGCTGCAATCAGTCCGATCAATATCCCCCCGGGGACGCCCAGTTGAAACGTCTCACCCAGATAACGCTGCAGCGTCTCCGCGAACATATAATGTCCGATCAGAGCGGTCATCCCGGCGATGCCTGCGCTTTCGGTCAACCCGAGCGCCACCCCGACGGCAAATATCATAGGGAGATATGTAAATATGATCGTGCCGAATGCAGTGAAGATTTCACCGATCCGGGGCATATACATCTGATCCCAAGGCAGCGATCCGAGACGCAGCATAATGGCCGCAACGGGCAATGTGATGGTCGGCAGCATCAACGATCGTCCGAGCTGCTGCAAATTTCCCATCCAGTTCAAAACGTGTCGCTCCCCCTTCCAATTTACCGTAACTTGACTCGCACTATTTGATGGTAAGCGCTAACCCGGTATTTGTCAAACAACCATTTGCCTTGAAAAAGCGCATAAAGGCGAGCCTTTCGGCCCGCCCGTTCGCTTACGAGAACAGTTCAATTTAGAACTGGTATCTGTTCATGCCGCTTGCGCCCATACCGTATTGGCTTTGCGCGGGTTGCGTAGAATCGGAACGCAGATAAGCGTCATGACCTTGTTGGTTGCCGCGGTAGCTTGCCGTATGGTAAGACTGCGGGCTTTGGTTTTGGAATTGCGAATAAGAAGCGCCCGTACCCATTTGCTGCTGGTTGCTGTTTATGCCTGTGGAAAACGAAGACGTATAGGGGCTGTTCGCGTAGGAGCTTGCGCCGATACCGTACTGGCTTTGAGCCGTTTGGGTAGAATCGGAACGCAGGTACGCGTCGTGACCCGGCTGATCGCCGCGGTAGCCCGCCGTGTGGAACGATTGAGCGCTTTGATACTGGTTGTTCGGTTGGTTGGCTTGGAAGGCGTTCGAGCCAAACGATGTCGATGTGTACGCGCTGTTGTTGATGCCGCTCGCAGCGCCTATTCCATATTGGCTTTGTGCGGGCTGCGTGGAGTCGGAACGCAGGTAGGCGTCATGACCTTGTTGGTTGCCGCGGTAGCTTGCCGTATGGTAAGCTTGCGGGCTTTGCTGTTGCGAGTAAGAAGATGCGAATTGCTGCTGATTGTTCACGAATTGCTGCTGATTGTTCATGTTGTTCATACCTGCGTTGAACTGGTTATTCGCGCCCTGATTAATTGACGAGTTGTATTGGGATTGAACGAATCCGACCGGTTGATACTTTGTTTCGTAGCCGCGGTACTGGGAATTCACAATTCCGGAAGCACCTGCTTGATTTTGAAAATTGTTTTGAAATTGGCTGTACATGCGAAATCCTCCTTGGACGGTTTAGGAAGTCTTCCAGAGATAGGCGCTTCGCCGTTCTCATCCGAAAGCCTTTCTTATTGTCTTCAAGGAGGATTTATTTTATTACTCGGATTTATCGTTTTTTCTCTTTCCCCCGCGAGCGTTGCGTGCGGCATCGACGTTTCTCCGCAACTCGCGGGCCGCATTCTGCGGATCGCTTTGTTTCGTTATCGCGGACACGACAGCCACCCCGTCCGCGCCTGCGCTTACGACGGCCGAAGCATTGCCGCTCTGGATGCCGCCGATGCCGACAAGCGGCAGCTGCGGCCAACGCGCCCGGATCTGCGAGATCAGCGACGTGCCGATCGGTTCGCCGGCATCGCCTTTGGTCATCGTAGCGTATACCGGACCTACGCCTAAATAGTCGGCGCCCTGCGCAACGGCCCACTCTGCCTCTTCCATCGTGCCTGCCGACACGCCGACGATGGCGGCTGGACCGAGCAGTTCGCGCGCGGCGAGGCCGGGCAGGTCGTCCTGGCCGACGTGCACCCCGTCGGCCTCAAGCAGAAGCGCAAGGTCTGCGCGGTCGTTGACAAGGAAAGGGACGCCGTACTCCCGGCACAAAGCCCGGAGCGCGCGTCCCTCTTCCAACGTTTGACGCAGCTGCGCGTTCTTCTCGCGCAGCTGAACGATCGTCACGCCGCCGTCCAACGCGGCTCGTACGGTGGCGAGCGCACTGCCTGCCCCGGCCGGTGACAAATCCGTCACCAGATAAAGCGACAGCAACTCGGATAAGGACTTGGATCTGGTCTGCACTTTATTTTCCTCCGGGCAGCAGGATCGAATCTTCCACTTTGATGCAGCGGTCCATGATGACTTCCAAACCGCCAGCTTTCGCTATTTCCGCCGCTTCCTCATTGTAAACGCCAAGCTGCAGCCACAATACCCGCGATCCGATGCTTACAGCCTCTTCCGCCACCGGGACGACTTGGTCGCTGCGCCGGAACACGTTAACGATGTCCACCTTATCGGGAATGTCCGACAGCGTTGCATAGCACGTTTCCCCGAGAATGGTGCCGTTCACCATCGGGTTGACCGGAATGATCCGATACCCTTTCTTCTGCATCGCCTCCGACACCGTGTAGGAAACCCGATCCGGCTTGTCGGACAGTCCGACGACGGCAATATTTTGCGCCTCGCTCAGCAGTTCTTTAATACGTTCACGCGAAGGATTTTCAAATGCCATGGTTTTCATCCGCTCCTTATACTAAGCTTGATCAAAGCGATAGCTACTTGCTATTGTGATCCCGGGGACGCTCAGCCATTCGTATAGCTGATCGCTTGGCGCCCCATCGCTTCCCAAACGGCAATAAATTGCGCTTTCTCGATAGGCTGCTTGCTGCGGCCCGAAAGCGGATCGTTCACATACACATACGTCTCGTCATAACCGACCAAGAGTACAGCGTGCTCCATAAACGTCGTTTGGATCGGACCGATCGGCGTATCCCAAACGACCCATTTCTCAGGCACCTGATAATCGATCGTCGTCCAAACCACGGAAGGTATTCCCAGCTGTAACTGCTCTTCCAACTTGGCAAAAGTCTGACGGGTCAAATCGATTGCGCTAGGCACATGAGCCTTCAACTGCGCGAATAAAGCGGTATGGTAAATGCCGAAACCTTTGGCTGCGCCCGTCGGCTCGCCGACAAACCCCGTATTCGGGTTGCCCCAGTAGGCGATCGTGCCGTCCTTGTTATAACGAATCGGCGTTGTGTCGCGCGGCATCTCCGCGGCCAGCTCCAGCTTCGACTTCTCGAGGCCGCGGAATTTCAACAGCATCGTCAAGCTGGTCACCTCGCAGCCTGAAGGCAGCTCCGGCAGCTGGCGAACCATCGGAGCGTCGAGCATTGCGCTTGCCGGCTTGACCGGCTGCGGCGGCACTGCAGCAGCCGGCTCCGGCTGCGCTGCCGCACTGTCCGCGGCGGTTCCGGCTGCGGCGGCTTCCAGACCTGGAGCCGCCGCAAGCGCCCGGAGACCCGGAGTGATCCACGCGTCATGCCCTGTCGCTTTCGCATATAACAAGACGGCGAACACGCCGCTGGCAAACAACAAACCGGCAATCAAAAAGAATGCAAACGTGACTTGAATGCCTTTCCATAATACGGCCATGATGCTCACCGCCTTTGTCGCATACTGATTGGAGCGTCTAGCTGTCTGGGGAAGCTTTCCGTTTTCCTAAACGGATGCGATACGATAGACTACGATTACGCCTGGACCAATTCGATCTGCGCGCCAAGCGACAGCAGATGTTCGAAATACTGCGGATACGATTTAGCCACATGATGAGCGTCATTAATAACGAGTCCTTGCTCTGAACGCAAGCCGACAACCGTCAACGCCATAATGACGCGGTGGTCGTAGTGCGCATTGATTTCCACCCCGCCAGCGACGCCCTGTGGACGTCCATGGACGATGATTTCGCTCTGCCGCTCTTCCACATCTGCACCCGCTTTGCGCAGCTCGTTCACGAAATCGGTAATGCGGTCGCACTCTTTGTAACGCAGGTTCTCGACATTATAAAACCGGGACGTCCCGTCGGCAAATACGGCAGCCGCAACCATCGCCAGCACCGCATCGGTAAAATGGTCGCCGTCGAACTCGCCTGCCTTAAGCGTCTGATTGCCGCGCACATGCACCGTATCGTTCTCGTGCGTCAAATCGACGCCCATCGCGCGAAGCACGTCGATGACGGCGCGTTCGCCCTGCTTGCTCTGTTCGGCGAGTCGCAGCACCGTTACGTCAGAGTGCGTAACCGCCGCGGCCGCCAAGATCGCCGCCGAACCCGGATAATCGCCTTGGACCACATAATTTTGCGGCTTGTATTGCTGCTTGCCCGGAATTTTATAATGCATCAGATCTTCGGAGGCTTCGATCCGAATACCCGCCTGCTCAATAACCTCGAGGGTTTGCCCGACGATGATTTTGGATTTCAAATCATGCAGCACCGTAATTTCCGTGTCTTCCTCGAGCAGCGGCGTTACGAACAGCAGCGAGCTGAGAAATTGCGAGCTGATGTTGCCCGAAACAGTGATTTGTCCGCCGCGCGGCTTGCCGCCGCGAATGGTAATCGGCAGCTTGCCCTCGCGATGCTCGACCTCGACGCCCATCTGCTGCAGCGAATCGATCAGATCGTCGTGCGGCCGCTTGCCCAGGGAATCCGGATATGCGTTCACGAACGTCACTTCCGGCAGGAAAGCGGCGACCGACATGAGAAACCGGAGCACGGCGCCCGCATTGCCGACGTTCAGCTCGCTGACAGGCTTGGGCGATTTGCCGAAACCGCGGATGACCATCTTCTCTTCGTCTTCTTCGATTACGGCTCCCAAATCGCGGATGCAGCGGCGCATCGCGTCGCTGTCTTCGCTGTGCGCCGGGTAATGCACCGTGCTGGTGCCGTCCGCAAGCGCACCGATCAGCAAATAACGCGTCGTGTAATTTTTCGAAGATAGTGCGTTAATCGTGCCTTCCAATCGAGGCGTCGGTTTGACGATGGCTTTCATTGTGTATGTATCTCTCCTTGATTATTCAAATCGCTTATTCAAATCGCATATCCTGCAGCGGCGAGCAATATGCCAAGCGTGTAGGATACGCCCAAATAAGTCCAGGCATTGTTCCGCCGCCCGTCGCTAAAGAACGCTTCGGCCTCAAGCTTGAACGTCGAGAACGTCGTGAACGCACCCATGAAGCCCGTCCCAAGCAGCAGCATCGTCGTCTCGGAGGCTCCGTGTCCCCATAGAAAGCCAAGCAAAAAACTGCCGATCGCGTTGACCGTCAATGTGCCGTAGGGCAAATATCTGCGGGGAAAACGCTTGGCAATTCCACCGCTCAGCCCGTATCGGGCTATGGCCCCCGCGAACCCGCCTACGCTCACCCACAACAGGTTCCACAGCATATTATTATTCGACATCATTCTGCAGATCCCCTCTTTGCCCGCCCAAATTCCAGGTTTCTTCCAAGACGAACCAACCACAAGCCGCCCCACAAGCTCGCCAGCGCATAAAGGATGGCCGCCGCCCACAGCCCGTCGCGGAGCAGCGCAAAAAGCTCCCAGCTGAGCGTGGAGAACGTCGTGAACGCGCCGATCATGCCCGTTGTGATAGCCGTCCGCAATCTCGGCCGCCGCGAAAGACGGCTGGAGTACGCCAGGCCGCCCAGCAGGAAACATCCCACCCAGTTACACAAAAGCGTTCCCCATGGCAGAAAATGGACGGGAAACTTGATGAAAGCCGCGGACATGCCGAAGCGCGCCAGCGATCCGAGGACGCCTGCCAGTCCGACGTAAAGCCAGGTCAAAGCGGCCAAACCTCCTTTGATTGACACGATTTCCCGTTCCTAGGTATGATGAGGACAGTCGGCTGCCTGCAGCCAGATCAGAAGGAGGCGTTACCTCGTGCAAACGATTACCCCGGCCGAAGTGAAAGAACGGCTCAAGAATGGAGAAAAGCTGGTCATCATCGATGTCCGCGAAGCGGAGGAAGTGGCCCTCGGGATGATTCCCGGCGCTAAGCACATTCCTTTAATGCAAATTCCCGAGCGCCTGTCCGACATTCCGCAGAACGGCGAGACGATTCTCGTATGCCGCAGCGGCAACCGCAGCGGAAAAGCCCTTGAATATTTACAGGCGCAAGGCTTCTCCAACCTGAAAAACATGACAGGCGGCATGCTTGAATGGGACCCCTCCTAGTGCAAGCCAGTTCTTCAAAGCAAACCAGCCGCCGCTAACGACGAGACTCACGATTTCCTCGACGGTATGTCCGTCCGTTTCGATCTTAAATCGGCCAAATCATACGCGTGCCCAGCGGTTTCCTTAATCGTGCGCACGCGTTCCTCCATATCTCCCTGCAGCAAAGACCAGTCCAAGTTTAAACTGATCCTATCATATCACAGCTTAAGTAACGTGAATAGAAAGGTTGTCAAAAACATAAGATGATTGTGAATAATTACCAGATAAAACAATCAAACTGAATAATACCAATTTTTAGAAAGGAGAATGCTGCAATGACGCCTAGCGCCTTGTTCAGGAACCAAACGGCTGGCACCGATCCGACCGAGATGAAGCTGGAGCAGATCATGGACCCTGCGCGCCCTCTTTGCAAAGAAGAAATCATCTGGATGCTGGAATACATTAAAAAAAAGGTGGCCGAGGAAGATCCAAACCTGATGGATCTTTCCCAGCCACGACTGCTTCAAAACTTCCGTTATTTCGCCGAGATCGCACTTATGCTCATTCAGCGCCGCAACGGCTTCGACCAGGAGGCCGACCGGCTGAAGCGCTGGGTGCAGGAAGCTTCGCACGGACTATATTCGCCACGCTCGAACCGGAAGTCCTAACGTAACGGACTGCCGCTTAATTTTCGATCCATTGATAATGGAACGTGCCTTCTTTGTCCAGCCGCTTGAACGTATGCGCGCCAAAATAATCGCGCTGCGCTTGCAGCAGGTTCGCCGGCAAACGCTCCGTCCGGTAGCTGTCGTAGTAGGCGAGCGCCGAAGCAAACGCCGGAGCCGGAATGCCGCGCGATACCGCTGTACCTACCACGGATCTCCAAGCTTCTTGATAATTTTCGACGATGCCTTTGAAATACTCGTCCAGCAGCAAGTTTTTCAATTCCGGATTACGGTCGTATGCGTCTTTAATGTTCTGCAGGAAACGGGCGCGGATGATGCAGCCGCCGCGGAAGATCATCGCGATACTGCCGTAATCCAATCCCCAGTTGTACTCCTCGCTGGCTGCTCTCATCTGAGCGAAGCCTTGCGCGTACGAGCAAATTTTGCTGGCGTACAACGCCTTGCGAACTGCCTCGATGAATGCCGCACGATCGCCGTCGAACGGCTTCGTTGCCGGTCCGGCCAGCACTTTGCTTGCCGCCACGCGCTCTTCCTTCATCGCCGAGAGGAAACGGGAGAAGACGGATTCCGTAATGATCGACAGCGGTACTCCGAGGTCGAGCGAGCTTTGGCTCGTCCATTTCCCTGTGCCCTTCTGTCCGGCGGAATCCAAAATAACGTCGACCATCGGCTTGCCGGTTTCTTCGTCGTATTTCGTGAAAATGTCGGTCGTGATTTCGATCAGGTAGCTGTCCAATTCGCCGCGGTTCCAATCCGCGAATATTTCGTGCAGCTCTTCCGTGCTGACGCCGAGCACATCTTTCAAGAGCTGGTACGCTTCGCAGATGAGCTGCATGTCGCCATACTCTATGCCGTTATGCACCATTTTGACGTAGTGGCCCGCGCCGTCCGGTCCGATGTAGGTGCAGCAAGGATCGCCGCCTACTTTCGCGGAAATGGACGTCAGGATCGGAGCCACCAGCTCATAAGCGTCCTTCTGTCCGCCAGGCATGATCGCAGGTCCTTTCAACGCGCCCTCTTCGCCGCCGGACACGCCGGTACCGATGAAGCGGATGCCGTGCGCTTCAAGCTCTTGGTTGCGGCGCTGCGTATCCGGGAAGTATGCGTTGCCGCCGTCGATAATAATATCGCCCTTATCGAGGTGCGGAATCAGTTGGTTGATCGTATCATCCGTTGCGGAGCCCGCTTGGACCATGATGAGAATTTTGCGCGGCGACTCGAGGGAAGCCACGAATTCTTCGATTGTGTATGTACCCGTAAGCCGTTTGCCTTGCGCTTCCGCAAGCAATGCATCCGTCTTCTCCCGGGAGCGGTTGTACACGGACACGGTAAACCCGCGGCTCTCGATGTTGAGCGCCAGGTTTTTCCCCATGACCGCAAGTCCGATCACGCCGATTTGCTGTTTGGACATGTTTGGTTCTCTTCCTTCCCTAATCCCAATTTATATACTGTGAAATTAAATCTCAATTAAAAATAGCATTGTTCGCGCCCCATTTTCAAGCCCTTTAAATCGTCATCGCTCCGAAACCGCCGTCAACCCGCAGCAATGAGCCCGTTACAAAGCCCGACGCTTTCTCCGACGCGAGGTATACGGCCGCGCCCTGCAGCTCCTCCGCCTCGCCGAACCGGTTCATCGGCGTATGCCGCAGGATCGCATCGACCCGGTCGGGAGATAAAATTTTCCGGTTTTGCTCCGCCGGGAAAAAGCCGGGAATAATCGCATTGACGCGCACCCGCGAGGGAGCGAACTCTTTGGCCAAAAACTTCGTTACGTTGTTCACCGCCGCCTTCGACGCCGAATACGTAAACACGCGAGACAACGGCGGCTCGGACGAGACCGACGAAATATTGATGATGCTGCCGCCCTCGCCCCGCTCGACCATATATTTCCCAAAAACCTGGCAGGCCAACACAACACTTTTTAAATTGACGTCCATGATGGCGTCCCATTCGTCCATCTTCAGGTCGAAGAACGGCGTTGTGCTGTTTTTGCCGGGACAGTTCATCAGCACGTCGCAGCGCCCGGTCCAGGCGAGGACCTCGTCCAGCACCCGCTGCAAATCGCCCTCATTCGTCGCGTCGGCCGAGAAGCATTGCGCCCGGCCGCCGGCCGCTTCTACCGCCCGGGCCACCTCATGCGCTTTCTCCTGGTTTCGTCCCACGATCGCCACATCCGCACCGTGTCCGCCGAGACCGACGGCCATCGCGCCTCCCAGCGTGCTGTTTCCTCCGATGATGACGGCCGTTTTTCCCGTTAAATCAAACAAATTCGCCATGCTTACGCCCTCCTAAGATAACGTGTGCTGCTGTTGAAAGGCGGCAATCGCATCGAACTCATCTTTCAACTGATGGTACACACGACTATAAATGGTTGTCAACTGCCGGTACACTTCGAACGCTTTGAGATCCGTCTGCAGCGTATGGCGCACCTGCACCCAGTTATGAACGCTGGAGAAATCACGAATTTCCCCGACGGCCAACATGCCGAGCAGCGCTGCGCCCGCGCCGGAGCCCTCGATCGTATTCGGTACCGCTACCGGACTGCCGAGCACGTCGGACATCATTTGCAGCCAGAACGGCGAACGCGCGAAGCCACCGGAAGCGCGAATTTCGCGTGTGGGTCCGCTCAGCTCCTCCAGCGCGTCGACCACCGTATGGATGCGGTACATGACGCCCTCGAGCACGGAGCGGATCATATGCTTCTTCTGATGGTACAACGAAAGTCCGAAAAATACGCCCCGGGCGTTGGCGTTCCAGTAGGGAGCCCGTTCCCCCGCCAGCAAAGGCAGGAAGAGCAGTCCGTCCGAGCCGTGCGGCACTTCCGCCGCCAATGCCGTCAAATATTCGTAAGGGTCCATCCCCCGCCGGCGGCCTTCTTCGGCTTCCGCCGT
This sequence comes from Paenibacillus sp. tmac-D7, assembly GCF_006519665.1. Taxonomy (NCBI): domain Bacteria; kingdom Bacillati; phylum Bacillota; class Bacilli; order Caryophanales; family Paenibacillaceae; genus Paenibacillus; species Paenibacillus sp. tmac-D7. Next base: position 104,369 of record NZ_VIDW01000001.1, read on the forward strand.
CGCCAATTGATCGCGCACCCAGCGGAACATGATGCCTCCGTTGTTGATCGCGCCTCCGACAACCCAGAAGTCTTCCTTCAGCGCATAACAAAATAGCCTTCCCTTCGGGTCGGTCACCGGCTCACGGACGACGCCGCGCACAGCGCCGCTCGTACCGATCGTGACCGAATAGATGCCCGGCTCGAACGCGCCCGCGCCTAAATTCGCCAGCACGCCGTCCGATGCGCCGACGACGAACGGGGTATCCGCAGCAAGACCGAGCCGTGCGGCATCTTCAGCCCGCAAGCCTTGCATGACATGCGTCGTCGGCACCGGCCTGGACAGCTGCTCACGGCGTACGCCACAGAGGGCCGTCGCCTCCGAGTCCCAATCGAGGCTGCGCAAATTGAACAGCCCCGTGGCGCTTGCAAGCGAATGATCGATGACGCATTCCCCAAACAACCGGGCAAATACATATTCTTTAATGCCGATAAATTTATAAGCCGCGGCAAACAGCTCCGGGCGGTGATCGCGAAACCACAACAGCTTGAGCAGCGGGCTCATCGGATGAATCGGCGTTCCCGTCCGCATATATATCTCGTGACCGTTCAACTGCTCCTTCACCGGTTTCACGTATCCGGCGCTTCGGTTATCCGCCCATGTTATACAAGGCGTCAGCGGCCTCAAGGCTTCGTCGACGGCAATCAAGCTGTGCATGGCAGAGCTGAAGGACACGCACATCACTTGTCCCGGCAGCACGGAAGCCTGACGGACGACCGCCTGAATCCCGGTCAACACCGCTTGATAAATTTGCTCCGGATCCTGCTCCGCCATGTCCGGCTTCGGGGTATGCAGCGGATATTCGACCGCATGGGAAGCCAGAATGCGTCCTTCCCGGTCGAACAGCAGCGTCTTCGCACTAGTCGTGCCGATATCGGCTGCGATGATATATGGCTTTAGCACGTGCAACGCTCCTTTATCTCAAGTTCCCGTCCGCATTAAACTTCAGCTCATACGGTTCGGTCAATATTTCGATATCCGGATGCAGCTTCGCTTCCTCCAGCAAGTTGACCGATATTTCGATTTCCCCCACGTGCAGCGTATCTTGAATGCGCACCAAACGGCACTTCGTGTAATCGAGGATGTTGCAAGTTTTGACCGCCGCTTTAATCGCATACTCGTCGTTCTCGAGCGTAGTCGCAATTTTCGTTGGGGCGCAGACGGTCGACGTCAAGCCGTTGGCATAGGTGGCGACCAAATCGGCTTTGTCGACCAGACGCTGCGTCGTGAAGTCCGCCGTTCCGACGCCGTTCGCGTTACCTTTCGTCTCCGGCGTCAGATCGAGCACGACCATCTTCGAAACGTCAGGTCCGCCGTGCGCATAAGGGGTCGGATAACGGCCGGTGACATTCGGATCCATGCCGTCGCCGCTGATGTTCTTCCCAATATAGTCGATCACAAGAACGTCAATCTGATCGAACAATATTTTCGGCAGCCGCGCCTTGGCCGCTTCGAGCAGCACAACTTCCCGCTCCTCGATTTGCTCCGCCGGCAGCACCTCGACGATGCACGTCTCGTCATAGGCGTTCTCAACCAGCGCAATGCCGAATACGATCGGCAGCTTGTCGATCATAATCCGCGCCATCGCCGGCACGTTCTCGGCCATATATTTAAACCCGAGCTGGTGGCAGGCTTCAGCGCCTTTTTGCTTCCCGAGCCCGATCGAGATCATTTTCATAATGCCGCTTTCGATCCGGCCGCGGAAAGCCGTGTGCGGTTTCACCCGATTGATGACGACGATCGCGTCCGCTTCCGATGCATACTTGTCGACATAGACCGGAAGGCCGTTCGGCAGCCGGTCGATCTCGATCACTTCCATCGAAGAGAGGATCGGCGCGCCCATCGCTTCCTCCGTCACGCCGAGATGGTGCAGGACATCCACTTGCCCTTCCGCCGTTGCGCCGCCATGACTGCCCATGCATGGCACGATGAACGGATGCGCCCCTGCCGCTTGAATCGCTTCGACCGTTGCGCGTGTGAAGTCGGCAATATGTGCCACTCCCCGGCTGCCGACAGCGACCGCCACCCGTTGTCCCGGCCGGATCCGGTCCATCGCGCCGGGTTTGTTCAGCTCCGTGCGAAGGACCGCGACCGGATCTTCCAATCGGGTGGCGTCGAATTTTTGCCGGATGCGAACCATTTTCGGCAGGGGGATATCTTGCAGCAGTGTTTTCAGTATGCTCATTTACTTATTCTCCTCCATAGATGACTTTGTTTGAGTGTCAGGCTCATTCCGTGTTCAGCCGTTTGACGGAATCGCGAACGATGAGCTCCGTATGAAACAATGTTTTGCGCTCCGCGCTTTCTTTGGTCTCAAGCAGGGCCATAAGTCTTTCGGCGCCCGCGCGGCTCATCTCCTCGATCGGCCGTCGCACCGTCGTCAGCGCAGGGGTTGTGAAGGCCGAATAGCCCGTATCGTCGAAGCCCGCCACCGAAACGTCATCCGGCACGCGCAGCCCCCGTTCTACCGCCGCTTTCACCGCTCCGAGCGCCATATCGTCGCTGCTGCAAAAGACGGCCGTCGGACGTTCAGGCAGCGCAAGCAGCCGCACCATCGCTTTGTAGCCGCTCTCCAAGCCGTAATCCCCGCGAATGCAAAGCTCGTCCTGCAGCGGGATCCCGTAAGCGAGCAGCGCCTCGCGATAGCCCTCCTTACGGGCCTGGGCCGATTTGAAGCCCGCTTTCCCTTCCACGATGGCGATTCTCCGATGGCCGCAGCGCAGCATATACTCCGTCATCCGGTAAGCGCCGCTCTGATCGTCGGGAATCAAATTCACGACACCGCTCATTTCGACCTCCCGGTTCAGTACGATGAACGGGATGCCGTGATCGGAGGCGTATTCGATGAACGGCTGATCCGCTGCGCTTTGACTCATCAGCATAATGCCGTCAAAGCTTTTGCGATTGACGTGGTGGTAGCTCTTATAGTCGTCGATGCCGCGCACGATCAAATTATACCTGTCCTTGATGATCTCGTTAACCCCTTTAATCGCTTCGTATAGAAAGCCGGGCGAGGTCCCTTGACGCAAGGTCGTAAAGAACAGCCCCAGGTTATAAGATCGGTCCAGTACCAGGCTCTTCGCGCTGTAGTTCGGGGTATAATTCAAGCTTCCTGCGATCGATTTGATCTTCTCCTTCGTTTCCGGATTGATCAGCGGGCTGTCGTTGAGCGCCCGGGATACCGTCGTATGCGAAACACCGGCCATTCTAGCGATGTCCTTGATCGTCACGTTGCTCATGAAACCACCTCCTCTTTATCATATCATAGCCATGCACACGTTAACAATCGGATTTCTTATACGGGATGCAGCGAGGCAGCAGAACATCGGTTCTAACTTAAAAAGGCTTCCCGCGCGACAGATTCGATCCGTCTAACGGGAAGCCTATTGCAATTCAGTCTTACATTTCAAGCAATAACATTTCATGCCGCAGCTCCTTCAGCTTCTCTTTGCAAGTTAAAATTTTTCGCGTATCCCCTTCTTGAAGCGCCTCATGCAGCATCGCCAATTCGTAATCAAGCTCCAGCCGCAATACCGGGATCCGCTCGTCGGGCCGCCTGGAGCGGAATGCTTGCATCATTTCTTCCACGGTCACCACCGGCTCTTTTTGAAAAAGTACTTTGTGCTCCACCCCTGAAATTTCCACCATTCGGATGATTTCTCCGAACATAATGTTCTCAATTAAGATTTGCCGGTCTTTGAACCGTTTGACAACCGCATGGCCTCGGGTATCGCCGATCATTTTCTCCATAAGTTCCGCCAGTTTTTCGTCTTTGAACGAATAGTTGCCGACGATTTTATAGCGCTCTCCGATGCGTTGAAATTTCAGCTTTACCAGCTTGCGGCCGGTACGAATGGAAACGATGAACTGCTGATCGCTTTCATTCCAATAGAGCGAGTAACCCTCTTGAATGAGCGTTTTGATGAAGTTACGGATTAGCCGACGGTCAAATCGTAACTCAAGGTTGCAATATTCTACTTCATGACTTTTACTCACGGCAATCCCTCCTCTGGGTTTGAACGGTGTCAATAAAGTTCATCGATTTGCGCGAACCTTGCTGCGTCGGCTTCGATGAATGGAACAATCAGAAATGAAGAACAGCCGCATCGCTTTGAGTGAATTTTCTGACTATTCTGTTTCTTAGTTCTATCTTATTATGAATCATATGTTTTAGCAACTTGGATTATTGACTTTTTTTTTCGAAAAAACCACCTATTTTTTCGGCGGCCTGCCTGCATGACAGCGCTGCCAATCCATCGCGGGGGGCGTTTCGAGCGAACGCGCCAAGCCCGCGGAGCCATTCCCCGCGGGCTTATACAAGCCTTCTTGATCTTGTCCTTCGGCGCCGGAATCATGATGCACAAGAGCTGCGAGAACAGTCGTCGATTGCGATGTTGTTCATGGCGGCCGAACGGATTAAGGCTCCTCCGGATGCTCGCGTTTGTCGGCTTCGAGCAGCAAGTCGTATGTATTGGCAATGTTGACCGTGTAACTGTCCGGATTCAGGATATCTTGCGTCAATCTCAACTCGGCCAGTTTGTAGCGGGTTTGTGGGACCGGCACATTTTTCATTCGAACGGTTTCCAGGTACAGGAACTTGTAAGTATCCGTCTTGTCGATGTCTTTCTCGACCATAATCGGCTTTGTATAATACTCCACATCGCTGTACTTGATCAGGGTCATCCCTTTGATGTGGCTGCGAAGCAGCCCGAGCTTCTTCGGATGCAGCTCATCGGCGATCACATACGCTTCGTAGCCGGACGCATATACCTGCTTCGGCGCTTGGCGCCATCGCTTCTGCAATTCCTTCTCGTGAACGAACGTTTCATTCGTCAACCGATCCTTCGCTTTGGCCAAACCGCTCGTATCGATCCCCATCCGTTTGGCATCCTTCTCCCGGTAATACAAGCCGTAGTTGCTCGTTTTGGCGTTATACGTAAGCAGGACGGGGTAATCCGAGCCCAAATAGTTCATCATCGCCGAATAAGGGTTGGAGAGCTCCAGCGCTTCATACGTCGTGTCCTGCTCGTCCGGGCGCTGCTCGGGATTGATCCGGCTGTTGATGTAAATCGTCTTCGTATCGCCCTTCCAATAAATATTGGCTCCGAGCCGCTGTGCAAGCTCCTTCAAAGGCAAATAGCTGGTGTCGTTGTACACGAGCGCCGGACTTTCCAATTGAACGGCGGTACCGTTCAGTACGATTTGAAAGTCGGGCCGCAAGTACGCGTCCACCCGCTGCAGGACGTCCTCGGCATACACACCTGCCGTAAAGGCGCCGCTGAGCAAGCCCGCAGCCACCATAACGCGTTGGTAACGTTTCATGATATTCAAACCTTTCTTATATGAAATAGCCGTCCCCATTGATTCGACAAAACCGGACGATTTCCTGCCAAAAAAACGAGTTGACAAGATGACTAATTCCTATAAAATAGGTTTGATATCTGTCCTCTACAACTAGAATCTGAAAGGAGTGATTGTGTTGATCGAAATTCGCAACGTCAGCAAGACGTTTCAGCAGCGCGGTGCCGCTCCTTACACCGCGATTGACGACGTGTCTTTAACAATACAGAAGGGCGAGTTCGTCTCCCTGCTCGGGCCTTCCGGCTGCGGCAAATCGACGCTGCTTAACCTGGTAGCGGGGCTGGATCAAGCGGAGAAAGGGTCGATTGTCGTGAACGGCAAACCGTCTGACGGTCCGGGACCCGACCGGGTCGTTGTGTTTCAGGAGCACGCCCTTTTCCCTTGGCTGACCGTGCTGGAGAACGTCGCCTTCGGCTTGAAGCAGAAAGGCATCCGTAAAGCGGAACGGGAAGCGTTGGCGAAGGAGCATATCAAGGCGGTTCATCTGAGCAAATTTACAGACCGGTATCCTCACGAGCTCTCCGGAGGGATGAAGCAGCGGGCGGCGATCGCGCGGGCCCTCGCCATGGATTCAGACATTTTGCTGATGGACGAGCCGTTCGCGGCTTTGGACGAGCAAACCCGGCTCATCCTGCATAAAGATCTTGAAGAAATTTGGATGAAGACGCGTAAGACGATTTTGTTTATTACACATAATATCAGGGAAGCCGTTATCCTGTCCGACCGCGTGCTCGTCATGTCGACCCGTCCAGGTACGATTAAGAAGGAGTTCGCCGTGAAAGCGGCCCGCCCTCGGGATTACTCCGATTCCGTCTTACGCCACGTGGAAGCCAGCATCATGGAAGCGCTGGCCGATGAACTGGAAAAAGTGGTAAAGGAGGAGATGGGCGATGAATACAGCCTTAAGAAGAAGCATCTTTCTGATTCTGCTGCTGATAGCGTGGGAAGCGGGATTTAGAATTTTCGACTGGGGCTGGAAGTTCCCTTCCGTCACCCAGACGTTCCTTGCTTTCTATGACGGATTCGTTCACGGACAGCTGCTGGAAGCCACTTACCAGAGCTTGAAGAGACTTCTGCTGGCCTTCGTTCTGGCCATCGTCGTCGGAACGGCGCTTGGCTTTCTGTTCGCCCGCTATCGTCTCATTGACGATACCATCGGCTTTCTGGTTGTCGCCCTGCAGACCATTCCAAGTATTGCTTGGCTTCCGTTTGCCATCATCTGGTTTGGGATGGGTGATTTTGCCGTTATTTTCATCACCACGCTCGGCGCGACCTGGACGATGGCGATGGCAAGCCGGACCGGGATTAAGAACATCCCGTCTATTTACATTAAGGCAGCGCAAACGATGGGTACCGGGGATGGGCTGCGGATGTTTTATCAGGTCATGGTGCCCGCCGCTTTTCCGCATATGATGACCGGTGTGCGCGTCGCTTGGGCGTTTGCTTGGCGGGCGCTTGTTGCCGGCGAACTGATCGCCAAAGGAGTGGGCCTCGGGCAATTGCTGCAGGACGGCCGCAATCTGGCGGATACGGCGCTAATGCTCTGTATCGTCATTATCATCGCGGTGCTCGGTACGGTGTCCGACCATTTCTGCTTCAAGCGCCTGGAAGATAAATTGTTGGTGCGTTACGGTCTGATTAGCAGCAAAAAATAAGGATCCACTAGTGATCCGGCTACACAGCAAAGGAGAAAACAAGAGATGAAAAAAGGTTCTGTACTACTCGCAGTCTTGCTGTCCGGTGCGCTTGCCCTGTCGGCTTGCGGCGGCAAAACGGAAGCTCCGAACAATGCCGGCGGCGACGCTGCCGCAGCGAAGACGGTGCGTCTTGGCATCTTCAAGAACGTGACGCATGCACCGGGCTATGTAGCATTGGAGCAAGGATTGTTTCAAAAGCATTGGGGAGACAACGTCAAAATCGAGGTTCAGGCTTTCGATAACGGCTCCGATTTCTCCACCGCCCTGGCAACGGATCAAATCGACCTAGGCTTCGTAGGTCCCGGCCCGTCCACGAACCAATATATCAAGAGCAAAAACTTCCGCATCATCTCCGGCTCGAATAACGGAGGCGCGGTGCTCGTGGCAGGTAAAGATTCCGGCATTAACAGCGTGAAAGATTTGGCCGGCAAGACGGTTGCTATCCCGACCAAGGGAAGCACGAACGAAATTTCGCTGCGGCTCTTGCTTCAGGAGAACAACTTGAAAGTAACTACGGATAAAAGCGGCGTTCAGATCATCGCCCGTGCTCCGGCGGACACGCTCATCGCCATGCGCCAGAAGGAAATCGACGCCACGCTTATTCCGGAGCCATGGGGCACGCAGATGGAGCAGGAAGGCATCGGTAAAGTCATCGTGCCTTGGGACCAAATTCCGCCAAACAAAGGAAACTATCCGCTTGTCATTCTGGTAGCCGGGGATAAATTCCTGAAGGAAAACCGTGAATTGGCGAAGAAGGCGATCAAAGCGAACGCCGAAGCGATCGAATTTATCAAGCAAAACCCCGATAAATCGTATGAGCTTGTCAACAACCGGTTGAAGGAGCTCAGCGGCAAAGGGATGGACGTAGGCCTGATCAAGGCTGCGCTCTCTCATCTGAACCTGACGACCGACGTCAGTAAGGAAGCGATTGAAGAAATGGCGCGTGTCTCCATCGAGGCGGGCTACATCAAAGACATGAAGAAAGAAGAGCTTGATCTGAGCAAGTTCCTCGATCTCTCTTTGCTGGATGAAGTGAAGCAGGGCAAGTAAAGTGAAACGGAGCTGCGCGGCGCGCAGCTCCGTTTGTTTCGCCGGGAAATCAATAAGCTTTGGGCAGGCACCTCCATCTTGTGCGAAGCACCATCCCCGGCGAAATCGATGTGGTGTCGATTGCCGTCGAATTTCACTGTGTATTCGTGGTCATCTGTCACAGAGTGTGTTATATTGTTTGAAGAAAAAGGAAGTGTGGAGGCTAGCAGAATGACGGCATTCAAAGGATTTATAAAAGCGGATTTTGATACGTTTACGATCAACGGGTTGGAAGAACGGATGAAAGCCATTCAAACCCGGATCCAGCCCAAATTCCAAACGATCGGCGAAGATATTTTACAGTCTCTCTCCGTCCGCTCCGGACTGGAAATGTTCCTGCATATTGCAAAGCATGCCCGCAGAAAAGTGAATCCGCCCGTAGACACATGGATGGCTATAGCAAACAATAAACGCGGCTATAAGCAGCATCCTCATTTTCAAATCGGCTTGTTCGATGATCGGGTTTTCATCTGGCTTGCATTCATCTACGAGCTTCCAAATAAAAAGGAGATCGCAGAGAAGTTTCTGCAGCAGGCCCCCGAGATCAAACAACTTCTGCCGGCCGACGTTGTGATTTCGTTCGATCATATGAGGAAAGATGCGCTGAGTCTGTCAGCCATGGATGAAGAACAGTGGAAACAAGGCCTTGAGCGGTTTCGCGACGTGAAAAAGGCGGAGCTGCTGATCGGACGAAATATCATGAAAGACGACCCTGTTCTGCAAGACGGAGAAAAGTTCATTGAACTCGCTAACGAAACTTTCGATCATCTGCTGCCCTTATATCATTTATCTATGGGTATGAAAAATTAATTTTAAACTAAGCTTGCTTTAAAGTAAGGTTAATATGGTTTGCATACGTTATAGTTGGTGAAAACCGAAACCTACGTAAGGATGGTGCATTGTTATGAAGCAAACGTATGCCAAAAAAATGATTGTCTCCTCCCTAGCGCTTGCCTTGCTGCTGGGCGGCGGCACGCTTTACGGCACGAAGCAATTCGTTCGCGCAGAGACGCCGGATGCCGTCGTTCAGCCGCAGGACAGCGCGGACAAACCGGCAGGAGCCAAGGAATGGTCGGACAGAGGCGAAAAAGCACGCGGTAAGCACGGCAAGTCTATGCCGATCTTTGAGGAAGCTGCCGCCATTCTCGGCATGGATCAGGAGACGCTGAAGCAGTCGCTGAAGGACAAGACGCTGGTGCAGCTCGCCGCCGAGAAAAAGATCAGCGAAGCTGATCTGATCGCCAAGCTTCAAGCCGGGCGGACGAAACAAATCGACGAGGCCGCTGCCTCCGGCAAGCTGACGGCGGATAAAGCGGCGAAGCTGAAGCAGAATATGGAAGACCACCTGAAATTCATGGTGAACCAAAAGCTGAACGGCGAAGGAAAGAAGCGAATGCACGGACACGGAGGCAAGCATCAGATCATGATGCCCGCCAAGGAGAAGCTTGCCGGTATTCTAGGTATCTCGGAGGACGAATTGAAGGCGGAGCTCAAAGCCGGCAAATCGTTGGCAGAGATTGCTCAAGGCAAGGGAATCACCAAGGAACAGTTGATTAGCAAAATCAAAGATGAGATGACGCCGTGGATCGAGAAAATGGTTGACCGCAAGCATACAGCCGGCGACAAAAAAGCGGAATAATTATGGGCACAGGCGAAGGCTCCCCGGCCCTCGCCTGTTTCCATAGTCCCCTATTGTTTTGGAAGCATGCTAGTGATGAAGAAGATCGGATAAACAAAGGATTCCTGATGAGCGACATCATCTATATACGCGTAGGCTGACATCCTGCCGTGAACTGGTTGCTCCCTTCCTTTTCACTCCTGGATGGTTTCAATGCGCTGCAGAATCGAATACTCATCCGGGTAAATCATGATATATTCGGTCAAGCCGACCATGCGAAACAGCTTCTGATAATGCGGCGTGACCCCATAGGCGAACGTTTGACATCCGGTTTTCATGAGCGACCTCACAATGCGGATAAGAACCGCAATGCCCATACTGTTAATATAAGGAACCTGCGTGAAGTTCAGGATCAAAAACCTCTTATTTTGACCCAATCCCAGCTCCCACTCCCGTAAACCAAGCAAGCCTTCCTCGGATTGGTTTGAAAGATCGCCATATAAATCAATAATCACGGTTTTTACATGAGTCCGCATGTCTGCTCGAAATTGGCTGTCCATAGCAACCTCCTACCGATAAAAGATAACATCCACATACACTTTCCCGTCCCTCTCACCAAATTCAAACCGGTCCGAAAGTCTTCTTATTAGGAACAACCCCCAGCCCCTCGGGTGTTCCTCCTTCCATTTGTCCGAAAGCGGCTGCTCATAAGGAATAACCGGCTTTCGGGTTCCATGATCCAGGACTCGAAATTTGTATTTTTCGTTGTCCGCGATCATTTGGAGCGTCACAGGGAGGCTTGGATTCGAGAGATTCCCGTGCTCGATCGCGTTCAAGCATACCTCGGCAATAACAGTCATTATATCATCAATTCGGTGTTCTTCCGGATTGATTCGAGCAATAACGGAGGCAACCTCTTGCATTATCTTCTTTTCACAGCCATATTCGCCGGGCATGTTCCATTCCTTAAAAACCGAAGCAGCACTCATTGATCCTCCCTCCTACTGCTAACGCGTGATAAGATCCGTTTCTATTGTCCACCATTCCTATAACAAAAAACTTACACGCTTGTGTATCCGTTCCATCTTACCATAACAAGCGTACGGTCATCGCCCAACTCTTCCGCTTCCTCATGCTGCGGTCGCTTGATCAGCCTTAACAGCTGTTCCTCAAGCCCCCGGTAAGGCGACAGCTGCCGGAGCTCCTGCTCCCACCATTCGAATCCCAGCATGCCCCCCGATGCATGGCGGCTCTCGATGATGCCGTCTGTATACAAAATGAATATATCTCCCGGAGCTAGTGTATTGAGGATCCCCTGATAAACCGTATCCGGTGAAATGCCCAGCGGCAGTGATGAGCATTGCAATTCCATCACCTGTCCATTTCGAAAGATGTAAGGATCGAGATGTCCTGCACTGGCATATTCCAACCGTGCCGTTCCGGATGACAGGTCAATCAGTGCCAGCCCCAAAGTCGTGAACATCTTTCCTTGCGTCATATGAAAAACATGGCGATTGAGCCTGGTTATGATATCCCCGGCTGTTCCTCCTTTGGCAGCCTCTGTGCGAAGTCCTGTCATCATAGCGGACACAAGCAGCGCTGCCGGCAATCCTTTTCCCGTCACATCGCCGATCGCCACACAATAATATCGTTCTCCCAGTGGAATGACATCGTAAAAATCTCCGCCAACCTCCTGACATTGTTGGCAGGAGGCCGCAATGTCCACCCCTTCCATTACGGGAAAAGATGTCGGAAGCAGCCGTTGCTGAACCTTGTACGCCAGCTTCAGCTGACGATCAACCTCGTCGTATGTTCGTTCCACCCAATGTTGAAGAGCATTGAAGGCATCAGCCAGCCTTCCCGTTTCGTCGAGTGAGATGATGGTAAGCTTCTGATGCAAGGTTGTTTTCATTCCTCCGGACAGGGCGTGCAGACCGTCAATCAGCATCCGAAGTTCCTTACGAAGCTCCACCATATACAGCGATACAATTCCGATAGCGAAAGCAGCATATACCCCGGCTATCAACAAAAAGTCACTAACCTTAAAAAGTTCATCGGGGTTCGATCGAACAATGACGCGCGATGCGGCTGAAAATGTAATCACAAAGCAAACAACTGCTGACATAGCAATCAGGCTTACAGCGGAATAAGGTTTCTCACGGACAATCGAATGTATCTCCAAACGGACAGCATAAGAACGCAGAAGATGCCGGGTAATGCTGAACAACAGGATGGCCAGGATGAGAGAGAGGCTTAGCTCGGATAAAACGCTATTGAGCAAACGGGCAGCATTGTCAATCGAAGCTAAGGCTCTGCTGCCCATCATGATTTCTGACCCATGATACAAAACGATGAATACAATGGAAAGCAGCACCATTCCCCAAAATAATTCCAGCGGAAACCGCATAAGCCGGTCGAAAACGATGGATTTGGCAACATGCGGGGGCTGCACTCGGAAATATCGGAGGACCGGATACAAACGCCAATATGTAATCGCCAGCAGCAAAAGCGTGAACACAAGGTCGCTTAACAGAACGAAAGGAACGTTGAACTCCAGCAATTTCTGTATCGTTCTTCCATGGATAACGATATTGTTGATAAAAATAAAAATGGAGCCTCCGAACAACGCAGCGATATAAGCCGCCAGCAGCCGCAGCATAAGTCCTTTCGACCTGTCATGTGCCGCCATGCTTGTCCCTCCCGGCTCTGAATGCCATGACACAGCTTTGAACCTCCATGCTTTGGTTGGAAGAGACGAACCCTTGCCGAAGCACAGCCCGCTGCTCCCATACTGCGTATACATCCTCTCCTGACGGAACAGCCATGCCTGACGCATGCAGCATGACGATGCATTCCCTCTGCAACGGAAATTGCCGGTTATCGTATTGCCTATGATAACGGCTTCCCAGCGGCTCCGCATGCGGACCTCCTTCAAGGTATGGCTCCGACTGAACGACCCGCGCACACATGTTGCCGGCCAAAGCATATTCCAGCATCCCTCGTTCACTATCGATGATCCCGATGGCCATATGTATGTGAAGGCCGTCCGGCAAAATGTCGGCCAGCGAAGCATTCAACTCCGTTAACAGTTCTCCCGCTGAAGCTGCATCTTGAACTTTCGTACGGAGCATCATGAGAAGTGCTGACATAACCAGCGCTGAAGGCAGGCCTTTCCCTGTCACGCTGCCCGCCGCAATGGCTGCACGATGATCCGTTAACGGCAGCACATCATAGAAACCTCCCCCGACTTCCAACGGCCAGCTGCAAGCTCCGTCAAACCGCCATTCCTTGAATTCCTCGGGCCGATGGGCAAACAGCTGCTCCTGCACATGTAACGCCAGCTTCATGTCATTGTCGATGCGTGCATATTCCTTCTCGAACCGGGACTGCAGCGCGTTAAAGGCCATGGCCAGCTCCCCGGATTCATACGGGGAAGCGATCGGAATACGGCTGTGCAGCTGCCCGCGCTTCATTCCCGCCAACTCGCGCAGCTTAACAGTCATTCGCTCCAAATCGCGGAACAAATAATAAGCCGTATAATAAATGGCGGTAAAAGCGATCACGGTTACCGTCGCTCCAATGACCAACAGTACGGCGATTTTCGGAGCCTCCCCGACTAGCCTAGTGTCAATCGCATACCAGAACATGCGCAGCAATAAATAGACGATACTGCAGCTCAGGATGAGAATGATCATGCCGGCAGCGCTTCTGAACCGGAAGATCTCCTGCTGAAAGATGCGCATGTCTCGAAGATAAGGCCGCAAAATCCAGCGCGCTGTACAGTAGTGGATCATGGCAAACGCAAAATAGGCCGTAAAGTTAAACATAGTGCTCTTTCCATATTGCAGCGTAATTTCCGGTGGCCACGGCGGGAGGTCTAGTACTGAAAAAAGATAGATTTGCGAGACCAACATCCCGCTGAGCAGAAAGAACCGGAATAATTCCCCCGGGAAGCTTGTCAGCCGAAACCATCGCTGCAGCTCCATATCCGAAGGCTGATTAGGTTGACCTGCCTCACCCCGTAACTTCAGCCGATAATAGGTGAAAACAGAGAGCAAGACGATCAGGATCATGTTCCCGATGGAGAAGCTTTTTATCGTGAGAAGATGGTTAGCCGCTGTATTCCCGGTGATGAACTTGTTCGAAAACAGCATCATGCCGGCCGAGGCCCCCGTAAGGAGGATAACGTAAATCATACACAAGCGCAGCCTCACATCAGAGAAGATTGTCAACGCGTACTTCCCCCCAAGAGAAGATAAGTCTCTTCGGACGGTTCCGTCCCCAACTCGTCTCGACACCACTGGGCGAACCGCTCATAAACTTCTGCCGCTTCGCTTTGCCGGTGCGTGCGGATCAATAGACGCATGAACCGCTGACAAGCTTCTTCCTGATAAGGTTTAAGATCGATCCACTCCCGGCAGTACATTTCCTCGAGGACCGTTTCCTGCTGTTCCTCTGCCATCAGGCACAGCTTGCGGATGACAGCAACCTGCTTTTCCAGAACATACTCCCGCATGTTCTCGAGCCATGAAATATATGGAAGCTCGGGAAGCAGCTCGTCGTACAGGGCGTAAGCCTGCAGATAGAATTCATAGGCTAGGGGGCGGTCCTTCAGCCACAATTGGTCGGCCACCCGAAGCAGCGTCAAGTACCGTTCCACATCTACATACTCAAAGGCGTCTTCACGGAGAATGACCAAGCCTTCACGACTGTACACTCCCTCGTGAATAGACAACTGTTCGTGCAGCGTTTGCTTTAACTGATGGATAATCACATACAGCGATTTAGCGGCCTTCTCGGGATCTTCTCCAAGCTCAAGAATCTCTATAAGCTGCTCCTTCGCGCATGTGTATTTGGGCTGAAGCAACAGATAGACGCACAACTCCTGCGCCTTCCTTCGTTTCCATCGGATATTGCGCACCTCCTCGGCACCGCGCCCGACCGTCAGACCGCCGAAAAAGCGAATCCACCACCCGGCCTGTGGTTTTGGCTGCTCGATCCGGATCGTTTCCGGCTCCTGAACAAGATCCGGAGAAGAAGAGCAATTCGGCAGCCTCAAATGACGGGCGATCCGACCGGCCTCTTGCATAACCGCTTTTGCCTCCTCAGCGAGCTCAAGGCGTAACAGCCAATCATACTCGGCAAGCAGCAAAGCGTGCTGCAGCTGCATATCGGAGGGGTATTGTTTCTTTAGCTCGCTTAGTCTGTCTGCGAAGGCGGCAGCCTCCTCGGGGCAAACCTGTAACGCCGCCCTAAAGAAAGCCACTTGCACGCCGACCAAAATATAATACGGCCCCCTCCCCCGGAAAGGGGAATGGACCTGTCTCTTCAGCTGTGAGTATACATGCTCCCAGCGTTCAAGCTGCGCATTCTGAAGCGATATAATCCAGTCTGCACTGAGGCTGCCGTCTTCCGTCACGGCTGACCATCGCTTCAGCTTCCATTCCAGGTCCCTCCACTCCTTCGGATGAAGCTCGGCACCGCATTGAGTTATAAGTTCAGCCAATGTACAGGCAGCCTGGTCCATTTGAAGCTTCCGCTCGTACAACACAACCGCTTCGAGATACCACATCTTTGCCTGAGCATCGGCATCGATTAAGCGGCTGCCCGCCGCCAAAGCGCGGGGAAGACCGCCTTCCCGCTCCCCGGAAGGCGTCCTCTCATATTCCGTCTTAAGAAATAGGAGCAATGTTTCTGCCGATGCCAAGTCTCCCATCCGCAGCTGCACTTGCACCAATGCACACATCGCCGACAACAGACGGGCCGGGAGGGCCATCGCTCCGAACCCCTTCATCGCCTGTTCGAACCGCTGTCTCGCCTCGGAAAGCTGACCGTTGCCATAGCATATATTCCCAAGTGCTTGCAGAAGCAGCGGGGAAGCGTTCAGATAGGAGTCAGGAATTTGCCGAAGCAGCTCTTCCTGTACCTCCCTTTCCTCCAGCAAAGCGCATTCCATTCGCATCACCGCTTCCCGGAAGCGATTTCTTCGCAGCAGTCCATCCATGCTTTCATCCGGTATCAAGAGCCTTTTCGCCGCCTTTTTCTTAGCTGATTTCATCCACCGCTGAAATCTTATACTTTCTTATATCTTAACATAAAAAGCGCTGCGGCGTCCCTTGCCTTTCAGCGAAAATAATTCATATCACCTCAGCTTATTCCGTTGCTGTTGCCTTATCTATGACCGCTTTAATATGCCGCGCAAAGGCATCATTGTCTCTTGCTAACCATTCCTCAGGCAGAAATTCGATCGTTTCCGTAATGATGTCTTTTTCTGCAATCGTATGAAGCAGCCCGGCTTTCCTGTTGATTCCCAGAATCAAATGAAGCTTATCCGGCATCCACACGGGAGTTGCCATAATCTCATCCAATAATAAATGGTATTCATCCGATACCCCATAAATGATTCGTTGAATAAAAGGGTCCGGACTGACCTGTGTGTTTCCGTTTTCCGTCAAATACGATTCTACAAGCGGAAAGCCGAGGCGGTTCATCGCATCCAAGATACGCTGCATCAATGGATGGGGAAGCACAGTGATCCTGTCTTTATCCAAAGAATCGACCGCTTTCTCCATATTGAGCCGGGTTTCAAACCATATTTTTTCCCGGGATAACGTAATAGGCGTGTGCAGCGGAATGGCAATAGATAATGGATATTGTTTGACTTCAAACGATTGAATGTGAAAATCACATGGAAGCGTATACGCGTTCAGAAGTACTTTTGCAGTAGACGTCCGGTGTTCCCCTTCAGAGTCCGTGTAATAGGTCGTGTATTCAGTGAATAAGGCGATTTCGCAGCTTTGTAATTCCTGTTCTGTTTTTCCGCCTTGAATCCTGACCGTTCCCGTAATTTCTTCCCCGGCTGTCAATTGATGTGACGGAAGCCGAAAATCGACCTTCACGCTGCCGATACCTACCCGAGCCAGCATCTTTTTAAACAATGACACAGGCACACATCCTTTCGTTTTCCATCCTTGAAAATGATGCCTCATGATATCGCAAATAACTTACAAAATCATTGCAATATTCCGTTGGGCAAGTTTGTAAGTTTCCTGTAATCAAGGCTCGTTATAGTGAATGCTGAGTATGAATCAAATCTTGCGAGGAGTGAAGAAGATGAAAAAAGGGATTGCATCCATTCTGTTGCTGTTCATGCTGAGCATTTTTGTGCCCGGCGCACTTTTTTTCGGATCGGTCCAGGCGGCCGATACCATTACATGGGGTGATAAGCAAAGCGGCGTTTACGATAAGCTGCACCCCTATACGCTGAATTGGTCCGGTGACGTGCTTGATCGAGGGGGACTCAATTTACTTGAGTTGAAGTACACGACAAGCAGCTCCGATGCAGATATTGTCATCAATCAATACGGCGACATTGGGGCATTGGCGATTCGTAAGCTGGACTCTGAGGATCTGACGAAACCGACCGACCGTAATGTAACCGGCTTCACCAATTCGCTTGAAATAGAACAAGGAGCTGTTTATCTCGTCGTGCTGCATGACGGCAGCCATTCTAAAATCAAAATCGACCGCATTTTGCCGGATAACGGCTTTTCGATTACTAAAGTGACGTTCTCCTATGTGCTTGAGGTTCCGGAACAGGAGAACGACGGAAGCACAAACAGTCAAAATAACGGGACTTCCCCTCCGGTGTCCCTGGACTTGGGTTCTCCCGAAAAGGATATTCTCAATCCTTCAGCGGTTTACGAATTTGAGGAGAATGGAAGCATTACACTGCCTTGGAAGCAGTTAAACGGACATGTCTCTTGGGACATCTACCGTTCGGACAACGGCAAGCCTTATGTGAAAATGACCGACTTTAAGCTGACCGAGCCGCAATATATCGATAATTATACGTTTGCCGGACATACGTACCTATATAAAATCGCATCTTATGACAGAAATGATAATCTGATTTCCATCTCATCGGCACTCAAGGTGACCATCGTAAAAAAAGCCTCTCAAGCGCCCGTTAACGAGGGAAACCGGACGCCCGTTAACGAAGGAAACCGGATTTTGCTGCAAATTGATAATACAACGGCTTTGGTTAACTTAAAATCCCACACCTTGGAAACGGCGCCTTTCATCTACGACGGCAGAACTCTCGTCCCTCTCCGTTTTATCAGTGAGGCGCTCGGCGCTCAAGTGAAATGGAACGGCGAGCAGCGCAGCATTACATTGACTGTAGGGCAGGATACAATCGTGCTGGTTATCGGTCAATCTGCAGCGAGAGTGAACGGCAAGACCGTCATGATGGACGTCCCGGCCATGATCTATAACAACACCACCATGGTTCCTGTGCGATTCGTGAGCGAGCAGTTAAACCAAAAAATCACCTTTAACGATGAAACACGAACCATTCTCATCGTCAGTAAAGACGCAGCAGAAGCCAGCGATGACAATTCGCTGTCAACCTCAGACCCAGCTGATTACTTTATCGGCAAATGGAACATGTGGGTCCCGGCAGGCCGCGATGGAGCGAGCGGCGGAACCTTGACGATTGCTGCGGACGGCACCATCTCCTTCTATTGGAACGGACCGCAGACCGGCACATGGACGTTAGATCAAGCAACGGGCAAGCTGCTGCTCTCCGGTTACAAGAGCGGCTGGGATTGGACCGTAACGCGAACCGAAGACGGCATCACCGTCTCTACATTTGGTGTCCACGAAACAGGAACGCGTGCGAAATAAACGAAAGAGACATTCCTCAAGTCAGAATGGGCATCCATCCGGGTTGTGGAGAAAAACGGTCTGCGTTTTGAAGGTATGGCACAGCGGTGCTGCGTATGAAAGCGATCTGCGCCATCGCCATGGAGGAAGGGAAGAACAGACGGAAGAGGTGTAAGAAAAGCTTCTGATCGAAGCCTTTTCGATGAAGATACATTCGTGTTTTAGAGGAAGTTTTTCTTGAAATATCAGAATCGTGATCCTCCGGATCAAACTTATAAATTTTGATATTATAAAAAAGCTGCCGCAGCGGGAGTATCGCCTACGGCAGCTTTCTTATTTGGTCAGAGCGGCTGACTTGATGTTCTGGTGCCGATCCGATCCAATACTATAAAGCGGTACAACAAATAGAGCGCTCCGACCGACAACACCGCGCCGATCAGGAACGGCAGGCTGTGGCTGTAATCGTAAATGCCGGCTCCGAGCAGCGGTCCCGCGATGCGGCCCAGGCTGTCCATCGACGAGCTCAAGCCGGATGCGACCCCCTGCCCGACCTTGGTCTTCTGCGTGATCAGCGAGGTTACACAGGGCCGGATCAACGCATTCCCGGCCGCAAATACGCTTAAGTAAATCGAAGCGGTGAGCAGGCTGCTGGAAAACAAAATAAGCACGAAGCCCGCCGCCGACAATAACAAGCCGATGCCGATAACACGGGACTCCTGTCCCCGCTTGATAAGACGGCGTACAACTCCGCCCTGAATCAAGGCGCCGACGATGCCGCTTACGGCGAACATGATGCCGAGCTGCTGCGGAGTAGCTCCGATCTGATCCCGTTGGAACAGCAGCAGCGTCGCCTCGAGACCGGCCAGCGAGAAGGAGACGAAGAACGACAAGACGTACAAATATTTCAGCGAGCCGACGAAGGCCGTCCAGCGCGACTGTTTCGAATCCCGCGTCTGCTGGCGGGCTTCCGCGGACACCGATTCCTGCAGCATGAAATAAGCGAATACGAACATGAGCAGCGCCAGCAGCGCGGCAGCGAAGAACGGCACATGGTAACCGAAGCCGCTTAACAAGCCGCCGACCGCCGGGCCGAAAATAAACCCGAGTCCGATCGACATGCCGACCAGCCCCATCCCTTTCGTCCGGTTTTCTTCAGATGTAATGTCCGCAACGTAAGCGACCGCACAGGCCGTAACTGCCCCGGAGAACAAGCCGCCCAAAATACGCGAAATATACATAAGGACCAGATGGTCTCCGGCAATGCCGAAAATGAAGAAGCTTACGCTGAACCCCAATGTGCCGATCATAATGATCGGACGTCTGCCGATCCGGTCTGACCAAGCTCCCCAAAACGGCGACATGAGGAACGAAACGAGCGAGTACACGGAGAGCAGCATGCCCAGATGAAAGCTTTCGGCGCCCGATCCGGTTACAACCTCGGGGAGCACGGGAATAATGATGCCAAAGCCGATAAAAATCGTCATGATCAGCACCATGATTACGAGAAGCCTTTTGTCCATAGGTGTGACGTTTCCTTCCGATTTATAGTAAGTAATCTAACTGTACCATATCTTTTTTGACGATGGAAATATTGTACGCAAGGTTAACAAAATCGACAAACCTGCAAACTTCACAAAGGTTTTACAAAAACCGCTTGCATCCGTGTCGCATTTTGCTATACTCGATTTGTTTGCTTTTTTCAAGCAGGCCACCATAACTTATTCATGAAGGGTAGGGATGACCGTGGATCAGACGAAAACTCCCCTGTTCACTGCGTTGAAAGAACACGCTGCGCGCAATCCGGTGCAATTTCATATTCCAGGACATAAAAAAGGCGTGGGGATGGACCCTGAGTTCCGGGAGTTTATCGGCGATAACGCGCTCTCCATCGACCTGATCAATATCGCGCCGCTCGACGATTTGCATCAGCCGACCGGCGTTATCGAACAATCGCAGAGGCTCGCGGCCGAAGCGTTCGGCGCCGACCATACGTTCTTCTCCGTACAAGGGACAAGCGGGGCGATCATGACGATGATTCTTACCGTCTGCTCCCAGGGCGATAAAATTATCGTGCCGCGCAACGTGCACAAGTCGATCATGGCGGCCATTATTTTCGCAGGCGCCAAGCCGGTTTTCTTAAAGCCGGTGCGTGACGAAAATCTGGGCATCGATCACGGCGTGACGACCTCGTCGGTCAGACGGGCGCTCGAGCGCCATCCCGACGCCAAAGCGGTGCTCGTGATCAATCCGACTTATTACGGCGTCTGCGCGAACCTGAAAGAAATCGTGGACATCGTCCACGGCTACAACATTCCGGTGCTGGTGGACGAAGCACACGGCGTGCTCATCCACTTCAACGACAAGCTCCCGATGTCGGCCATGCAGGCCGGCGCCGATATGGCCGCTACGAGCGTGCACAAGCTCGGCGGTTCGATGACGCAAAGCTCCGTGCTGAACATTCGCGAAGGCCGCGTCAATGTCCGCCGCGCGAAGACCATCATCAGCATGCTGACGACTACGTCGACGTCCTACATCCTGCTCGCGTCGCTGGACAGCGCACGCCGCAATTTGGCGTTGAACGGCGAAGCGATGGCGGACCGCGCCATTGAGCTTGCGGAGTACGCGCGCAATCAAATCAACGAGATTCCGGGACTTTCCTGCTTCGGCCGGGAAATTTTGGGCAGTGAAGCAACCTTCGACTGCGATCCGACCAAAGTCAATATTCATGTCCGTCACCTGGGCATTACCGGCTACGACGCCGAAAACTGGCTGCGCGAGCAGTACAACATCGAAGTCGAGCTCAGCGACATGTACAATATCCTGTGCCTGGTGACGCCGGGCGATACCCAGGAGAACATCGACACGCTGCTTGCGGCGCTGCGCCGCTTGTCGGCCGAGAATTACAACATCCGGCAAGCTAACGAGCTGGTGATCAAAATTCCAAAGATTCCGCAGCTGACCCTTTCGCCCCGCGACGCCTTCTACGGCGATACGGAGCTTATTCCGTTCAAGGAGTCGGCCGATCGGATCATCGCCGAGTTCATTTACGTGTACCCGCCGGGTATCCCGATCTTGCTGCCGGGGGAAGTCATTTCGCAGGATTTGATCGACTATATCACCGAGCATATCGAGGTCGGTCTTCCCGTTAAAGGTCCCGAGGACCGCAGCATCGAATTCGTCAAAGTGATCGTGGAAACCCCTGCTATTTTCTAAAGACCAGGTCAAAAACGCTTGCCTTCGGTTGATCCGCGGCAAGCGTTTTTTTATGGTTACAGCCTTACGATCGAGCTTCCGCTTCGGCCTGCGCTTCGAGCCATTCGATCACATCGGCCACCGCATGCTCCTGGTGATGCTTCCCCTTCCGGTTCGCCGCTTCAATAAGCAGCGGGTGCGCGTTCTCAACCGCAACGCCGATCCCTGCCCTGCGGATCATTTCCAAGTCGTTCAAATGGTCGCCGATCGCCACGCATCGTTCCATCGCTATCCCTATTTTATCCGTTAACAGCTCCAATGCGTGGCCTTTAGTCGCCCCTCTGGCCAGCATCTCAAAATATCGGTCGTCGGATCGCACCCATTCGATCTGCGCAGCTTCGGTCAGCCGAACGATCGCCTCGCTCGTCTGATCGAGCCGCTCCGGCTCCCAAGCGAATAATACTTTCAGCCAATCCGGCGGCACCTTCGTCACATCGTCGATCGGCTGGTACGGAAACCGCTCGATTTGTCGATGCCGCGCCGTCCACTCATTCTCGCGCAGCACATACGGGTAAGGCTCCCCCTGCACATAAATTTCCGCGCCGATGCCGGGGAACGCCTCAACGACTTGCTGCAGCGCCGCTTTCCCCGCATCCGGCAGCTCGGACTGCCAAATCGCTTCCTCCCTGCTATAATCGTAGATAACCGCTCCGTTATATAAAATCGCGGGCGTGTTGACCGGGAGCTGCTTGACGAAATAACCCGCCGGTTCGACAATACGCCCCGTCGCTACCGTAAACAATCCGCCTTGGGCGACGAAACGCTCAATGGCGGCCAAGTTTTCTTTACTGATTTCCTTCTGCGCATTCAGCAGCGTTCCGTCCATATCCGTGACGAGCAAATAACCTTCAAACCTCTTCCTATCCACGGGAAATCCCTCTCTGTTCTTTGTTTACGCGGCGACTTTCGCTCACGTCACAAGTATTGTATTTGGTTTTTCTTAATGCTATGATGATCATGGTGCATGACAAAAGTCAAATCGTTCCAGTTCATTAAGTAGGCAGGTGCATGGGTCATGGCGCAAAGCGCATATATCAAATTCGTGGAAGGCTCGTCCATTTCCTCGTTAACTCTGGATGAGCTCAAGCAGCAGCTGGAGCATTACCGGGAGCAGCTTGCACTGACCGGCAAACAGCTCGGCTGGGAGTACGACGATGCCGGATTTCCGTATACGATCGAATCAAAACCGGAAGCCGAAGGCAAATGGTTTTTTTTGAAAGGGACCAACCCCCTCTACAAATATATCGTGATGGGCGTCGGAACCGAGAAAAACGGCGATGCCGAACGACACTTCGTACAGATGGTGCTGCCGGATGGCTGCACCCACGGTGACAAATCCAAGGGCAATGAATTCAGCAAATACTTGGGCAAGCTGTGGAAAGCCGAACTGCAATTGTTTAACGGACGTACGATGTACTTCAACCCTCGCAAATGATGGACCGAACGAAAAACCCTTCTTGCTGACAAGAAGGGTTTTTCGTTCAAGATTTATTATTCTTGCTCTTCAACGATCTCGTTGTAAATCGCAACAACGCGATCCCATTCCTCTTCGTCTTCGATACTGGCAAGGAACGCCTCGCCGTTCTCTTCTTCAATTCGGAATATAACACCGTCGGCTTCCATATCATTGCGATCGAGAAGTACCGCATAAGCCTGTTCTTTGGCTTCAAAGGTGTACACCATTACCATCTCATGTTCGACACCGTCTTGGTCCGTCACGATAAAAATCTCATCCTCGTGATCATGGTCGCAGGAAGCGTCATGAATGTGATCGCTCATGGGAAGACCTCATTTCTTCATTGTATTGATTGCTCCCACGTATCGTACCACGCATTCGGATCCCAAGTCAATGAACCAGGCATGTCCAAAACCGCCATATTTATTCGGATAGAATCGCTTTCTCGGAGACGACCACGTAGTCGCTGTCCGCATTCGGTTTGATCGAGAATCGAACGGTATACTGGCCGGCTTCAGTGAACGTCACGTTAAACGGCCACGTGTACCAAAAGCTGCTCTTCTGTCCGTCCACCACTTCTTCGCGCGCCTTCACCTGTTCGCCGCCCGGCGATACGATGGAAATGCGGAAGGAGTAAATGGACGTATCCAGGTTGTCAATTTGTGAAAAAACCGCAAAATCAAGGCGATCGCCTTTCTTAACACCGCCGAAAGGCTGCTTGATGGAATAATCGTCTTCCACCTTCTTGGCGACAAACATATGTACATTGGGCTTGTAAACCGAGACGGTACGGCTGCCGTTATCCCATTTCACAATCGATTGAAGCGTGTCAGACAAGATCCGGGCAGGAACGACGGCGCTTCCTTTCATTAAAAAAGAGGGTGTCTCGTCCGAACCAAACGACCTCTCCTTGTCATTTACCATCAATCTCACTTTCGAATACCCTTCAAAATCTCCCCACATGGAACTGGCGAAAGCTCCTGCCGTACCGAACAAAGAAAGCGAGAGCACCATCGTCAGTAATCGCGGTACCTTCATTGCAAGTAACCTCCATCGTTATTGTGCATTTGCTAAGTTATACTCTACAGACCGGCAAGAGTTGCGGAGATTGTGCCAAATTTATTAATAGTCAAGAACCGACAGCCAAACCGTTAAATTTAAGCAAAATGTGACGAAACTATCTTGAATCCGTATTGAAAAGCGTGATAGATTATAGAAAATATCGGCTGCAACGCCAAAAGCTGAGCGGAGGAACGTCATTGAGCCTGCAACTGCAAATGATAGGCACAGGAAGCGCGTTTGCCAAAACATTCTATAATAATAATGCGCTGATTTATTTGAACGACTTCACGTTATTGATCGATTGCGGCTACACCGCACCAAGAGCCTTGTTTGAGCTTGGCATCTCGCTCGATCAAATCGATGCGGTCCTGATCACGCATATCCATGCCGATCATGTCGGCGGCCTCGAAGAACTCGCTTTTCAATGCTTGTATACGTTCAAGCGGCGAATCAAGCTTCTCGTCCCCTTCTCTATCGAGCATATGTTGTGGGATCACTCCCTCCGCGGAGGTCTTGAGAACAAAGACGAGGGCATTTCGAGCTTGAACGATTATTTCGATGTCATTCCGCTTGCCGAGAACACGCCGATCTCCATTCGTCCGGACTTGACCGTCCGGCTGCTTCCGACCGATCATATTCGCGGGAAGAAAAGCTATTCGCTGCTTCTGAACGATCGTCTGTTCTACAGCGCGGACGCCAGGTTCGACCTTGAGCTGCTGATGAGCTTGCACATCAAGGGTTGCGATCATTTTCTGCATGACTGCCAGCTGCATTCGCCGGGTCACGTCCACGCCAGTTTGGAGGAGCTGCTCACGCTGCCGGTCGACTTGCAGCAGAAAACCTGGCTGATGCATTATTCCGATCAAATGCCAGATTATATAGGGAAAACGGGACATATGAGATTTATCGAACCGTTCAAGCGTTATACGTTCTAAGCGATAAACGAACCGCGCCAGCGTATCGGTTTGCTTCGCTCCGGGCATGTCCTCCCCTTTTTCGGCATAATTTCCCTCTGGTTGAAGCATCCTAGTCATAAGGAGGCGATATAGATGGAAGAACCCACTCAACACGTCGTAGCTGTTCGCAAGAACGGCGACGGCGATATCGTAGAAATGAAATTGTCCTCGGGCCAGGTCGTCGATTACGAGGAAGCCCAGTACATGGCCAAGAACGGGCAAATCTCGGGCGTCAACGTTTTCCGGGGCCGCGACGGAGACGAGCATCTGCGTTCGAACGCTGACGGAGACCCGACCAACAACCTGGACAACTTGCCCGGCTTCTAACTACTGGACAACCGCGACAAGCCGAATTTTTCTCGGCTTGTCATTTTTTTACTTAAATTTTGACAGCGCTTAGAAGGATTTCATCGAATTATACAGAATTTCAATTAATACGAACAAAATCTGCGAAAATTTGGGAGTTGGAGTACCGCAATGAAAGGTAATGCGATCTTCCTGATTTACTCGATTCTTGTATGCACTTGGTCGATCGGCTACGGGCTAACGGCAAGCATCCCACTGCTAATCCTGGTAACGCTGCTGTATATGCTGACCTTCTTCATAAAACGTCCTTATTACGGAAACACTTCCATTCAGTTATTGTTATTGGTCGCTCTACATGCCATCAGCGCGACAAGCTGGTGTCTTCCGCTTTACTTGCTGCATATGAGCCAGATGTATTATCGGGTCTCGAAATTTTCGACAGCGCTTCTCTTCAACGTCGCCTTGATGGGAGCTTACGTAATCGTCTCGTTAACCTACCGACCGCTCATTGCCGCCCATTTGACGGATATCGCTTTTCAAGCGGTCAGCTGTCTCATTTTGGCTTATATATTCGGAAGGCTCATTAAGGAAATGGAGCTGCAGAAGCAGCTGCTGGCCTACGAGAAGAAACATCTCAGCACGCATGACCCGTTGACTGGCCTTTATAATTTCCAGGAATTTCACCATCAAATGGAAATGATCGTTAAACAGAAGAAACCGATCGTTCTTGTGCTTGCCGACTGTAAAGACTTGAAGTCACTCAATACGACGAACGGATTTCAAGGAGTCAACGACATTTTGAAGGAAGCGGCCCAGCTGCTGCGCATCATGTTCCCCGAAAGTTCATTAATCAGCCGTTACGGCGGCGATGAATTCGCGATCGTGATGGAATATACCAATACCCGCCAAACGATCAATACGATTACACAATTGCTCGCTTCGGAATTTCCGAAATTGACCGGTATCGAAATTAACTTCGGGATGGCCTGCTATCCGCAAGACGGCTTGAATAAGGACGATTTGATGTCCTTCGCCGAACATCATCTCTATATGATGAAACGGGAAAGCTGGCTAAAGCGCGAGGAGCATATGCTGCGAAGCGAGAAGCTGCGCGTAGTGGGCGAGTTAGCGTCCGGGATGGCGCACGAAATTCGCAATCCTCTGACGACGATCAAAGGCTTCTTGCAGTTATCCAAAGCGGGGAATTACAACGTGGAGCCGTGGTACGATTTAATTATGGACGAAATAACCCGGATGAGCATGCTGACGGCGGAGTTTTTGCAATTTTCCAAGCCCCATGTTACCCAATACCGCGTACAATCGATCCGAAGCTGCATCGAGCGGGTCATCTCGCTGCTCGACTCGGAAACGACCAGGTTGGGACATCAGATTCACTTCGAATATGATCCAATGGATATTCGCATGCTGATGGATCAGGACAAAATGCTGCAGCTGCTGCTCAACTTAATGAAGAACGCGCTCGAAGCCATGGTGGATCAGGGAGACATCTTTATTCGGCTGTATAAGCAGCAAAATTACGCAGTCATCGAAATTGCCGATACTGGCAAAGGGATCCCCGAGGCCGAGCTGGACAAAATATTCATTCCGTTCTATACCACCAAAGATTCAGGCACGGGCCTCGGGCTTTCCATCTGTCATAAAATTGTACAGGATCATGACGGTACGATTGAGGTTGAGAGTTTGATCGGGACGGGAACAAAGTTTACCATTACGCTGCCGACCGCGGAAACGGATGAGCCGCGAAACCCCCAAGCTAACGAAGAGCTGACCACCATTTCCGTGTGAACGCCAGCCCTGCCGTGAAGGGATTTCGGCTAGGCTCGCTTACATAACTAAGAAAACCGATAACGGCTCCCAATACAGCACCCCCCAGCACTTCCGCAGGCATATGACCGAGGCGCTCTTCCAATTCGGCATCACGTCTTCGGTGGGCATGATGGGGGTGTTCTTGCGTCAGCTTGAATACCGTATCTTCGAGCTCGTTCACTTCCATTGCGATCAGGCCGGCATGGCGGCGAATGCCCATCGCATCGAACATCACAATCAAGCTCAGCAGGGTTGCCAGAGCGAACGAATCGCTGCTAAAGCCCTTCTTCAATCCGAGATAGCTGGCAAGTGATACGACCCCTGCCGCATGTGAGCTTGGCATGCCTCCCGTCCGAAACAAATCCGACCAAGACCAGCTCCTGCGCTCCTGCAAATGCGCAGGTATTTTCAACAGCTGCGCCGCTCCAACCCCTACAATGGACGTCCATAACGCCCGGTTCATACGCATCACCTCTTCACTAGGATGAGACGCGACGTATCTTTCTATGCGAACGAAAGCCGTGAATAAATCGGCAGACCGTAGTTAAAACCGTGTAAGCATTGAAATCGGAAAACTTGCCTCCGGATCGTTATCCAGTTTGCCCCAAGCCATAATTCCGTTGACATACGCCACTTCAAAAGGCAGCTGGATCCCCTCGACCTTATATAAACCAGGCGGAAAGTCAGCCGGATTCAACAGGTACGCCTGTGCCGTATACAGCTTACGTTCGGCAACCGCACGTTGACTGGGGAATTCGGCGTTCTCCTTTTCAGATTGAATCCAGCGGATTTCTTCCAGCAGTTCTTCTCTACTCATCTGGCTGTATAATTTTTTCATTTGGCATATCCCCTCCGAAAGACCCAAGACATTTATCCTGAATCCCATTCATTGTGTCGAAGCTTTGTCTATTCATCGCTCATCCTGTCAAGCCATGTAACAAAGTATTTATCGAAAATAACGAAGCAAAGTGGTATAATAAGTTACCCGATAGAAGGAAGGAGGAATTTGAAGTTATGAATACGGAATTGTTATTTATGAACCAAAAAATTCCGGTTAGCTTTATTTCCAGCGATCAAAAAGCGATACCGCAACTGATCAACATATTGGAGCGCAATTCATCCCATTCCTCGGCTGCCGGCACCTCGGACTTTAATCAAATCGATCGAATTGAAATTATCGGAAACAACGCCGTTTTGCATAAGAAGCATGTGAATCAATGTATCGAATTGCCGCTCTATTAGAGCGGCTTTTTACTGCTTAAGACGGATATTCATGGACAAGCACGCTACGATATACTAGAGGAGTCGATAGTAACTATATTTTTATTTGCAAAGGAATGTCTGCTTATGAGCACGAATAACAAGCGAAATTTCTTTCGCCTAACGTTTACAGTTCCGCTCGGCGCCGATGTGAAAATCTTCGGAATGGGCGATTTAGATCCGGAAACCAAGCTATATAAAGCCGCGCTTGTCGATTTAAGCGCAGGAGGCGCACGCTTCTTTACTCAGGCGCCCTTACCGGATAAGCCCGGTCTGCTGACCGAACTCCGGTTTATGTGTCTGGGCCATGAATACCGGCCGTACGGCCCGATCGTGCGCTCCATTTTGCCGGAGCCCGGCCATTATGAGTACTGCATCCAATTTTCCTTGGACGACACCGACACATCGGCGTTAACCAGGATGTTAAATCAGCTTGCAATCAAGCTCCGCCGAACCCCTAACGTACCTGGCTGCAGTTTCCTGACTCCGGAGGAAACGGCGGAATTTGAGCATTTTTAGCGAGCTTTACCGGATAAACCGACTGTCAAATACCGTTTCCCCGAATCCGCGTGCCCGATCCAACTGCGAAACAGCAGCTGGTCGGGTTTTAGTTTGTCATGAAGCTCCTTGAGCCCCAACACAGCGGCTTCCAGCCCGTACTTGCCAAACGCCTCGAACAGGAAGCGCGTCCGTTCCTCGGCCGTCCT
The DNA here is from genome assembly GCF_006519665.1 of Paenibacillus sp. tmac-D7. Lineage (NCBI taxonomy): Bacteria > Bacillati > Bacillota > Bacilli > Caryophanales > Paenibacillaceae > Paenibacillus > Paenibacillus sp. tmac-D7. Next base: position 133,666 of record NZ_VIDW01000001.1, read on the forward strand.
ATCCTCGTACAATTCGTCCGCGATCCAGTTCCGCTCCTCATCCAGAACAATCATATCGGTCCACATCGCCACCCGTCCATCCGGCTTCACCAACGACAGCAGCAGCCTGTTGTACCCTGTGATCAATGAGTTTCGCAAGTAGGCAAGCGCTTCTAAGATGGAGCGAATATCCGCTTCGTTGTACCGGTCCATGTAACCATGGAACTGCAGCAGCGCATCCGGATAAAACAACGGCGTATGTACACCCGAAGACATGACAAACGAGAACGATTTCTTGAGGTGCGGCACGACCTCGTGGCGGTTAACCTGGAAGCTGGCATCGCGCAAAAATCCGGCGATGTCCGCGGCCGACGACTCATTCAGCAGCAGTTCCTCAAATTTTTCATAGAACGAAATTTGATCCAGGCACGTATAATCGACTCGCGTCAATGATCGAAGCCGGCTCTGTGCCAATCCCCCCGTCTTGTCCAGCCATTCCTCCAGCATATTATCTTCCGTATCGAGCACGGTCACTTGTTGAAAATGCACCGCCAGCCCCGGCAAATCCACATCACCGTGATTCCCCGCTCCAAGCACTACCGCTTTCTCGGGCTTCGCCAGCAGACTGATGGAGTCCTCCACCAAACGGCGCACATGGTAACGATGAGTTCCGTACTCGTGCTCTCCCCAGTCCAAGCTTTCGTTCTCGATTGCCGCAGTATCTCCGCCGCCGAACTGCGACTGCATCATCCATGGCAAATCCTTCATGATTGTCCCCTCTTTCGTTGGCCATACTCCTCGTTCATATTATAACATACCGCTCTTTGAGAAAATACGACAGGAGACCTGTAAGCCATATGCTTTAATCGAGGCCTAATCCTAAACGTTCTAAAAAAATGGGGATGACGTGTTGACAAAATATTAAGATCTTGATAATATAATAATCGTCCCCTTGAGAGACACGAAAGAAAAAGGAAATAACTTTATCCATGACTTGTTAGCTCAGCTGGGAGAGCACCATCTTGACAGGGTGGGGGTCAGTGGTTCGAGCCCACTACAGGTCATACAGAAAAACCCTTGTGTAGCAAGGGTTTTTTGCTTTTTATCGAACTTCATTCATTCTTTATTTGGACAAGCTGGGGGCTATTTGGGGGCCGAATATATGTAAATGTATTTAAATTAATTATAGACCAGCTCTGAAACGTTCCTTGTCTGAATTATTTTGGGCATTAATGGAGATTGTCATGGAAGGTACGATAAATATTGAACTCAATAAGGGATCAAGTCGCATGTTCCGAAGGCCTCTCCAGATAAGAACGTCATCTGTCTGCCCGCGTCGCCCCTTGCTGGACATACATTGTAATATAAGCCCACACCACCCGTGCGGGCCTATTTATTTCATTGTCATTTGAATCTTACCGTAGTAAAATGACTATTTGTTAACAGCATGAATAAATAGGAGAGAGAACAGCATGAACGCAGTAGAAAAAGTCAGCAATTTTGTAGGTAAAACGTTTTCGCTTTGGGTTATCTTGTTTGCATGTCTAGGATTCTTTGCTCCACATCTGTTCACCGGCTACAAATCCTTGATTTCACCGCTTCTCGGCATCGTCATGTTCGGTATGGGGCTCACGCTTTCCGCTGCCGACTTTCGCGAAGTGTTTCGCCGGCCTAAGGATGTCGCCATCGGTGTCATCGGACACTACCTGATCATGCCTTCCATCGCCTATTTGTTGGCCATCGGCTTGAACCTTCCTCCGGAAATTGCGGTTGGCGTCATCTTGGTCGGCTGCTGCCCGAGCGGTACCGCCTCCAACGTCATGACGTTGCCAAGGGCGATGTAGCGCTTGGCGTATCGATCGCTTCGGTTTCTACGATCATCGCGCCATTTGCCACTCCCGCCTTGATCTCGCTTTTGGCCGGCAAATGGATGGATATTAATGCGAAGTCTTTATTTATGGACATCTTGCAGGTCGTCATTTTACCGATCGTGCTGGGCATTATTGCGAAAGCTATATTCCGCAAGCAAGCCGAAGCCAGCGTCAAAGCGCTGCCGCTCATTTCCACGATTGCGATCGTGCTCATTGTCGCCATCGTCGTAGGCTTGAACCAGCCGAAAATCATGTCCAACGGACTGCTCATTTTCGCGGCTGTCATCCTCCACAATTTGCTTGGCTACCTGCTCGGTTATTTCTTTGCCAAGCTGTTCGGCATGGATTTGGCCAAGCGTAAGGCAGTTACTCTGGAAACAGGGATGCAGAACTCGGGTCTGGGAGCTGCTTTGGCTGCCGCACATTTCAGCCCGCTGGCAGCTGTGCCTAGCGCCTTGTTCAGCGTGTGGCACAACTTGTCGGGTTCGATGCTGGCCACCTGGTTTGCGAGAAGAACTGAAGATAAGAACAAGCAGTAGCCCGCCTCATCAAGCATCGCGCCAACTTGGTTGGCGGATGCTTTTTTTTACATTCCCTCCGATTTCCAGCACATTGAACTAGTCTCTCATATTCCTCGCCATCTTCTCCATCCGTTTATCTTGTTTTCTCTCATGAACTACCATACACGCATGAATCGCGCCCGGAATCCAGAAGAAGCACGTTAGAATGAAATTCAACAAGGCTTGAATGGGCTTCCCGCAAAATAATACAGCAACAGGAGGAAGCAAAATCGCCAACAAATACATAAACGACACCTCGATTTATTGAGATACTTCATACTACGTTATGATTCCGTAAAGGATTCGGTAAGCTGGAACATCAAGGTCAGATGGCTTTGCCGTATCCCTGACCCTGCGAATGTTGGAATAGACACTTTAGCAGTGGGCAAATTAAAACCAAGAAGAACAAAATGGAAAGGACTTTTCATCATGAACTATTGGGAAGAAGTGCTGCAACGGCTGGATTTGAACGCAAAAGGAGCTTGGCTTATTTACATAGGCGGTACGCTTTTATTTTTAGCCTCATTGTGGTTCAAAAGAAGAATAACTTGGAGAGAATGGTACATCACTTTTGGCGTTGTAGGATTTATGGCCTGGATGGGAAATATTATTTTCTTTTTTCAGCTGGACTTGCTCGATTCGGGCGATCCATCCATTGGCGGAATTCCCGACATCGTGATGTTCTCGTTTGTCCCTCCCGCTATTGCCAATTTGTATTTGAATTTTGTAACAACCAAAAATAAATGGGTGCTGACGAGTCTGTTCGTCGCTTTTTCCTTACTATCGGAGTATTTGTTAGTTAAAGCGGGATTTCTCATTCAAAAAGGCTGGCATGTTTGGTATTCGATTCCATTTTATTTTTTGTTCTTTCATGTATTCCTTCCGTGGCATCTTCGCTTCATCAGGTCTGCAGAAGCTGCAAACAAAGTCCAACAAGACCATGCACCTGTCTTCCCGGCGAATTCGCCAACCAACGGGACAGCCTCTTTCACGGTCCGTGTAACCAAATGGATGGGGTATCATGAGAAAACGCCGCTCCTCATAAAATGGATAGAAAAAAAAGAAAAGGCAAACTAACATTTTCATATACGGGTTGAGTTCATATATTTGTCAAAAGTGTATCGTTTTCAAGCAAAAAATGACAAAACCTCTTATTTTAACACCGTATATTTATTTGCCAATATAATGTTATATTATTCCAGTCAGTTAAATATAGATGCAGGAAAGGATGATCTTGAATAACTATGACTGTCTTATTTGTTGAAAAATTACTTTTTGTTGAAAGTCAAAGCGTCAATCCTCAAGATGCAATTATTATTCGTTTACTTATGGAGGGTGTAGGAGTTCACGAGTTAGTATATTTGACCAAGGATTCTCTGGATATAACCAACCGTATGCTCACCCTAAAGGATGCTTATGACATCGAACGAAAAATTCCCGTGACACGAAAGTGCGTTGAGCTTTTTCAAAGCGCTGTCGAGCAGACTAAATATATTTTGCAAAACGGTTATAATCAAACCAGACAAAATTCAGTAAATTTGCGAGACAGCCGGTTTCTGATCAAAGTAAGCGTGCAGGATTACATCGCTAATGAAAGCATGATAACGGAATTAGATTCTGTGATTTTACGGGTCATCTACATGAGACTCAAACGGCTGGCCGAGTTTTTTTCGATACCGGAACTAACTCATTTTGCAACCGGCAAGCCCGACCTTCAAACAAAGGTATACGCATAAAAAGGAGGCTATTAAGCCTCCTTTTTTATATGAAGAAACCTGGATCCGCAGCTGTGTTTCTTTTACATCGCGTCTAATTTCTTTTTCTGCATGCTTAAATATTCAGTTCTCGGATCATAAACGATATGAGGATCGCTTATTTGTCTGAGATCTTTCCAGTAACACAGCACTCTTCCTTCATTCCCCCCCTTGAACATTTTACATCCTGAGCAAAAGTTGTCTATTTGGAATTGGTTTAACTCAACCACTTTATTTCGTAAGCAGCAATACACGTTTCCGATTTCATTGGCATAGTTAACATGGTTAATATACATAGCCATCCCTCCGCTTGTCCATTTAGTATGAGTATGGAAATTATACTGGATGTGAGCTGAAAAATGGCTCGAACGATGTTCACAAAATTGTGAGATTTTGACGAAAGCCATTAAAATAATAACTGGCCCATTCATGACTTTATTTTCCTGTACTTGTTTCGCAAGTAAAAGCAGAAAATGAATGCGAACAATTCATCTGGGGGAAATGGATCATGAACCGAGTCCGTACATGCCTTGGCGATTTTTATTGCTTGTACTTTGGTGTGGGTTGGGCAAGGGGCATTAGCGGAACCGGCTCATAAAGCCGTTTTAACCGTGAAAACTTCCCTTGATTCCGAACTCGAGACGAACCTGGAGCTGACGAATAACTTCGAACGCTTCCTGAAGCACGGTCAGCGTAAATCTGTCCAAAACATCCCCGTTCTGGATACTTACTTGACCCTAAATCGTAATGGAGAGCATCTCACCTTTCTGGTTGACCAGGCAGGCAACTTATACGATGAGAAGACCCTTGAAATTATTTATCTTCAAGAGCACATAAAATCGGAACTCAGGAATTACGTCCATAGCTTGCGCTCCAAACACTATGGCCAAATGATCGAGTGGGATAATGCTTCAACCTTGATCCCGAAGCAAGCGAAGTTCAAAGTCATCGACCTGGAAACCGGCCTCTCGTTTAACGTGCAGAGAAGAGCGGGAAGCAAACACGCGGATGTACAACCTTTGACCAAAGAAGATACCGCCATCATGAAACAAATCTACAACGGAGCCTGGAGCTGGCGGCGAAAAGCAATTATTGTTCAAACCGAGGATCAGCGGCTTGCCGCATCCATGCACGGCATGCCGCATGGCGGCGACGGCATTCCGGATAATGATTTTTCGGGCCATTTTTGTATCCATTTTACAGGAAGCTCTACCCACGGCTCCGGAAACGTTGATCCTGAACATCAGTTGATGGTATATAAGGCTGCCGGAAAATTAGTTGATTATTTCAATGAAGCTTCCCCTTATCAAATTGCGGACGCCTTTTTGATCGCATTAAACCTGAAGAAACCGCAAATCTTGAAAATGAGCTTTGCAGACGCCAAGGATCCGCAGCTTGATTATTTTCTGAAAGAAAAGGACCGGCTCAAAGGCATTCGCAAAAGATCCAGTCACGTTGACAAACCGTTCTCCGGTGTACTAGCTTTGGAATTTCCACTTGAAGTCAACATGTACCGGGAAAACAACCGCGTCGACAAAGCAACTTTTACGTTCCAAATGATCCGGGGATCTCTGCTGGAACCGTGGACCATTACATCCATCAGCATGGTTTCCTAAATAGGGGATCGGGCTAAACCCCTACCGTCTGGTGATTCATTCATAAAAACCAGGCATGCGGTAAATAAATATATTGTTGATTAATTGAACTGGAGGCAAATAAACCTATGTCACAATCGATTGAAGTTGCTTTACGAACGCTTCTTGCGGTTCTTGTGCTTTTTTTGTTAACGAAGCTGCTTGGCAAACGGCAAATATCCCAGCTTTCTTTTTTTGAATACATTACGGGCATTACGATCGGAAGCCTGGCTGCCTACGTTTCAATGGATTTAGATTCGATGTGGCATCTAGGTTTAATTTCACTGGTCGTTTGGGTATTGGTGTCGTTTCTTATTGAAATATTACAGATGAAAAGCAAAGTGTTCCGGGACTGGGTTGACGGAAAAGGAACCATTCTCATCAAGGATGGGAAAATAATGGAGGACAATCTAAAGAAAGAACGTCTCACAACCGATGAACTGCTGGAGCAGCTGCGTAAGAAAAATATATTTAAAGCGGCTGATGTTGAGTTTGCGGTCATGGAGCCCAGCGGCGAAATTAATGTGCTGGCAACCAAAGAAAACCAACCTTTAACCCCCAAGCATCTCGGTATTAAAGTAGGTCCCGAACAGGAACCGCAGACGGTTATTATGGACGGGAAAATGTTGGATGAGCCGCTGGCGACGATCGGATTAAGCCGGGAGTGGTTATACACCGAGCTGGAGAAGATCGGCGCTACCCTTGAGAATGTGTTCGTAGGGCAAGTTGATTCCTATGGTCAATTGTACGTCGACCTATATGACGACCAGCTCAAGGTTCCGCAGCCCCAGCTTAAGGCTACGCTGCTCGCCACCCTCAAGAAATGTGAAGCGGATCTTGAATTATATGGGCTTACAACGAAAGACGAGACGACGAAACAGATGTATGAACAGTGTTCCCGTAAATTACAAAGAGTGATTACGGAAATTAGACCGTTATTGGTCAGCTAGACCGGGTCTCTCCATTATAACAGCATAGGAAACCACCGGATCGTGTTGGCCGGTGGTTTTATGCGTTCCCGCAGCCGATAGACGAGTATTAAAGCGCGCATAAACAGCATACAATCAACAAACGACATTTCGGGGGAATGGGACATGGAGCAATGGGAAATCCGGCAGCCGAAACTGACGCATGTTCTTAAAAACACCGACGAAAACTTGTTTCAGGAGTTAGCGAAAGACTTCTCGGCAATTATTGGCTCCCCGGTTAAAGTATCCATTGTGAAAGAAAAGGAAAGATGGATGATTTTTTACAACCCTTCCGGCGAAGGCTTATTTCGCTTCTATATAAGCCTGCACGACCCGTCGATGAAGGAATACCTGACAAGCGATTTCGAGCTTGATCGCCCCGTCATTCAAATTCATGAATTGTTCGTCCACCCGATCGGACAGGGGCTCGGAACACAACTCATCTTCAAGCTGCTGGATCGTATCCAAGACACCAAGTTCGAGCTAATCGTATTGCGTGCAGAAAGTGAAAGAGCCGCACGGTTTTGGATCAAATTCGGATTTGAATACAAGGAGGATACGACCCCTTACATGCCATCCATGTCGCTTGATTTGGTGCCGATCCAACGAAGAACGACACCGGTTGTGAAAATACAATTTAAACAAACCTCGACTTGACCCAGGCCCGGATGCCCAACAGACGAAGCGAGCGGCGCGGCCGCAAACCTTTCCACGCGTCTAGCGGCCCGTCAGCCGGAAGCTTTTCCAGCCCGTGCGGCCGCTAACGAGTACTGTGAAGAAACTGTCTGCAAAAAAAGCCGTTGTGGCCAAGTCCACCACACGGCTTTTCTCGCGTCTTAACCTCCATGCCTGCGCACTTTGCGTATATTCTTGCTCTTCTCTTCGGCCGCTTTAGCGTCGTCCTCCGCTTCCGAAACCCACAGCAAGCCCATACAAAGCAAGAACATCCCGCCGACCAACACCAGTCCAGGCATCAATAATCCTTGAACCTGTACATAAAGAACTCCGGCTATTGAGACCAAGAGGCCGGCAAACAAGCCCAGCCCGATCCGTTGGGCGGTTTGTCGCTTCAAGCGGAAACACCTCCTTAAACCATAAGCATCTCTTCTCTTCTAGTCTATTCGACTGTCAGCCGCTTAGAAGCGGTGCTTCCGGGCCGTATAAAGCCGATCCATCAATAAAGTAGGGAAACCACTCTCATGGTTTCCCCCTTATCGAACCGTACGTGCCCTACTAAGGCATACGGCTCACCAACGTGATTCAACTTGAATTCAGAATGTCGCTAATCTCTGGGAATACTGCATCTTGCGGACGCGGTCGGGAGTGTAATACTCTTCACCGCATTCTTTTGCTTTCTGAACTTTACGTTCTTGTTTAACTGTTTGACGCCGCTTCATGTAGTCTAGATATTCTTCAAGGGAGTAACCGTACTGCTCATGAATGTACAGCCAATGGGCAGGGACTAGCCCTATTCGGGCAAAGAACTCGTTGTTCCATTTGGTTTTCATCGCATGTCCTTTTCTCTGACTCGGATGCTTGTGGATCATGGCAACTCTCAATCTCTGGCGGATATAGCCGTCGATGTCGAGTAGGTTGTTTCGACAGGCATTTACGAAGCAACGGCTTTCTTGTCCGTATTTCTTGTTTTCCTCCATCGCATGGTACAAGTTTAGGAAGTAGTTTACTTTCCCCCGGACGATGGGGTTTACTCGTTCCAACCATGCCTTTTTGTTCAGTGTCAAGGTCTTCTTCGTTTTCACTTTGATCTTTTGTTTGAAGTCCTTCCACGTGCTATCCTTTGGCTTCGCTATGAAGTATCGCTTGCCGTCCTTCTTGCGTTCTCGCCAATGCTCGAAGGTGAAGCCAAGAAAGTCGAAGTCGTCGTCCTTGAAGTTAACCGTCTTCGTTTTCTCCATAGCCACTTCGAGTCCTAGCTCTTGTAGCATTGTTTGGGTGATCTCCGCGGCTTTCTTAATTTCCTCTTCTGTTTTGGCGAAGAGCAAGAAGTCATCGGCATAACGTACGAACCGTATGCCATGTTCCTCTAGTTTCCAATCCAGCTCGTTTAGATACAGATTCGCAAGCAACGGCGACACCACGCCACCCTGTGGAGTGCCGGAATCTACCTCGTGGTATTTCCCTTCCTCCATATATCCTGCCTTCAGCCATTTCCAGATCATATCTAAGACAGTTCCATCGGCTATATATTTCGTCAGCACACGTATGAGATTCTTGTGCGGGATTTTATCGAAAAAGCTCCGTATGTCACAGTCATAGATGTAATGATGATCCGTTTCAATGTTCCATAGGATGATTTGGGCTACCCGTTTTGCTCCATAGTTTGGGCGGTATCCGCATGACCATCGATGAAAGATGGATTCTTCGCACTTCGGCTGTAGTACATTGACTATAGCTTGTTGTACGATTCGATCTTCGATGTTTGGAATTCCAAGCGGTCGTAGTTTTCCGTTTTTCTTCGGTATGTAACGTCTTCGGACCGGAGAAGGTACGTATTCTCTGGCTCTGAGTTTGTTCAGGAGCATGGTGAGATTGTGTTCCAGTTTCTTCTCGTACGCCTCCAACGTTACCCCGTCGATACCTCCTGCTCCCTTGTTTTCTTTTACTTGTTTCCATGCTTCATGAAGTCGTCTTTCAAACAGAATCTGTCCGTAGATGCTGTGCCATTTTAGCTTTAATTCCTGATTCAAGTCTATCTCTCACCTTTCATTGCGTCCATTCCGTTCGTTCTTACCGCGGTATCGTTACGGTTGTTCGACGCTACATTCAAGTGTTCGTCCACGAGGTCGTTCCCCTTCCGTTCAGTAGACGTTTGGTCGTCTGCCTACTTCCGTACTATGAGAACGTCTGAATTCTCTGACATGGGTATCACTTCGGCGAAGCCTTATAGATAGCCATCCTTTACAGGGAGGACAGAGAATCTCACGGGGTCATCGTATCTTCCTTCTGAACATACCCAGCACCTTCACATGATAAGCCACCGCTGCTCGTCTGGCTCCTTGAGCAACGGTTTGCCGTTCCGCAGGCTTCCCGTTATTTACGCACAGTCGCCGACTTACCCCGCCGCTTCGTGCTTCACGCTTTCGCATTTGGGTCTGCTCATCCACCTACGGGTCTCTCGACATCCCGCATCTCCTTCAGACAAGCACCTCGCAGTCCTTGCCCTAGATTAGGTTTCTCAAGCTGTACCAGAACTCTTGAGGAAGGACTTTCACCTTCGAGAAAAGTATCGTTCTCGGCTCTTGGCTCGTTTTTACCTACGGTATCGTTGCCGCCGCCTTTAATAGATAGCTCATAGCGCCATTGCGCTAGTGACACGACTGCCCGTCGCACATAAAAAGACCTGTTCCATTCAGAACAGGTCCTTGTTTGTTATTCAGGGTAAGGAGGATAAGGGATTGGGGTCAAACTATTCGGTTTCTTCCGATACTTCCTCGGACAATACTTCTTCTGTCACTTCGCCGGATGCGGCTTCTTCAACAGCCTCTTCTTCCGAAGCGGCCTCTTCAGCTTGTTCCACAACTACTTGTTCCACAACTTCTTCTTCAGACCGTACTTTCTCGTCTTCTCCCATATGTAATCCCTCCCAATGTTCGCCTAGGTTACCTAGACGTACCCTTAGTATACGATAGAGGCATATGAAATTGATGTCGTTTCATGCGGGCGAAAATATTACATTTCGATTACAAAAAAAAAGCAGGGACAGCCGCACCTGCATACCCATCTGAGCTTACTCCCTCAGCGCTTCGCTGAGCTTTGTCGACATCGACGGCTTCTGCGCAGTCGCCGCCTTCAGCAGCGCTGTCTTCAACCGTTTATTCTCCGCCCTTAGCCGCTCCACTTCCTCCAATAGACCATGGACGATACGTCCGGCTTCCGTCTGCGGCTCGGCACCGTCTCCGTCCAGCTGTCGTATCAGGTCTCTCCACGCTTCGATCTTATCCGCACTCATCCGCTTGTTACGCCCCTAACTTCGTATACTCAACAATAATCATCAATTCCGATTCCAGTCCGGTCGATTCCCTGTCATTTTTCCGCGAAAACGCGCATAACATGATAGTGCAAAATCACTCGAGTAAAGGAGACACACTATGTACTATTGTATCGCATGCCGTAAATTGCACCGGTTGAACGACGAGCCTGCCCAAATCGTCTTTAAGACAGGATTCCATATTGTCGACGTCACCCGTTACCCTGCGGGACTTTGTCTCGTTTCCCAATCGTTGCAGCAAGAATTATCAAGCGCTTCGGCCTAGCACAGAAATAGAAGGGGTGCGGCATGAAGCTCGATACGGCTTGTCAATAGCGCCGTCTCCAAGCCTTAACCGCAATCACGACGGAAAATAAGAGCATCGCCAAGCCTACGAACACGCCGAACCCCATCACCAGCCAGCTCATCCAGTGCGCACGGGGTTCCGCCCCTTCGCATGCGCAAGCAAACGAGGGCAGTGTCATAAGGTCAAGTCCCCCGATCGTCATGGCGAACAGCACGGTCGCCAGCCCTCTTCTCCGTCGCTCCCATACGAAGCGCACTTTCCGTATACGTTGTCCTAGAAGTAACATAGTTGTATCCCTCTCTCATCGATGATCATCCCGTCTATCGTTAGACGAAATCGCTGCAGGGATTGTTCCACGACAACAGTAATGACCGTAATAAACGGAGCAAAAAGGCGCGTTATGCGCGCCCAACCGGTTTCATGGTCCGGAAAAGCGACGAAATACGCACCAGGGGGCCGCTGGTCGCATCGGGATTATCGTTTTTTTCGCGAATTCCAATCGATGATATTATCTTTCGGCTCGGTTATGTTGATCTCTTCATTTCGTATCATTTGCGATAGATCAGCAATCGTCTTGTCAAGCAGCTCGCCTTTATGTTTCGAGAACAGCCGGCGTCTTTCTTTGAGCAAAATTTCGAGCATCAACTTTTTTTGTTGCTTGCTGAACAGCATGGGCTATTTCACCTGCCGTTAATGGATTAAGGCTTACTTCTCCTCGAAGGTTAAGCATGGTTTGCCGGACGAGCGCCTGATCAGGCTTGAAGGCAATTCGCTCGTTTTAATGCCGTAAGAACGGCAGCCCCGAGGAAAACTCGGATCCCACGTGACATAGAAATGCTTGCATTTGTAACAATTGATCCGTGTAGTCGAAGATGGTTGCGATTGGTTTGCAGCCTGTCTCATCGCTTCCCTTACCGAGTCGATTGGAAAAATTCGATCCACTCGCCGTCCGGGCCGTAGAAGAAAAAGTACCTCGAGCCGTTCGGCAGCGTCGTAATTTCCTGATCGATGAGCCTTATGTCAAGCTCTTTAATCCGAGCAAATTCTTCTTCAATGTCGTCCACGGTAAACGCAATGTGATGCACTTTGCCTTCCGCCGGCAAGCCTTCATTGTAGCCCTGAATCAATTCCAGCTCCGTTTCCGCCTGTTGCCCGAAGCCTAAGAAAGCAAGCTGGATAACGCCGTTCGGATGATCTAACCGCCCCTTCAGCTCCAACCCTACGACTTCCTTATAAAAACGTACCGACGCATCGATGTCTTTCACCATAACACCGACATGCTCGATTTTTTTGCGTGCCACTGTATCCCTCTCCCTCGCCGTTTATTTCTCCAGATTCATCATCCCTGTCCATTATATCACATGCCTTCGCGCTTCACAGCCGCGAAAGGCAAAAAGCAGCACGAGTCCGCCGGTCCGGCGAAGCTCAGGCTGCTAGATCCGCTCCTCCTCATTCACAAAAACGGACGAGGAGCGTATAGGATCAGCTTGCTTGTCCGGCATTCTAACAATCATCTCCTATTTCAGAGGCAATCCTGTTAGTATCTCCCTGATATTTTTTACCCGCGATTCGGCGCAAATGCCGCGCAGCTCCCCGAACTGCACGAGCGAGGAGCTGGAGATCGACGTGACCCGCACCGTGCCGGCTCGAATAACAGGATCAACATTGACAACACGCATCCGGACATCCTCGTCCGGCAGCAGCTCTGGAATCGGCCTCCAGAACGTCGAGAATTTTGACAAATCGCCCTCACTGCCCGAGAAACGCGAGATTTCCCTCTGCACGGCAAATACCAAGCTTACCGGAGCAAAATAACGCAAATCGCCTACGAACAGCGAGGAGGCATACCCGATATCGTTAACCTTGACCGACTGCACCGTGCTTGTACGTTCGTTCGGTATCGGCACACTTATTCCTCTTCCGTCGGAACAATCATTGTCGGGCCGATGATCAACGATTCCGGCGGCGTGTCGAACACCGATGACAGCGAGATCGACTGAGTGTCTCCTATCAGCAGAACGGAGGCGCTCGCAACCCCGACCACTTTGATATCGCCGACGCATAACGATCTATTTTCCACCTGCAAATTCATTCGAATCATCCGACTTTCCCCCCTCGTCCTTCTGCTTCATCAAATACTGCTCAATCCCGGATCTTACATCATCAATGACTTTAGATGCGATCGCTTCCTCCTGCTCTTGTGTAAGAAGAAGCGTCTGCCCGTTTCCTCCTATCGATTGCATATAATACTCGATCCGCTGCCCGGTTTGCCCTTGCAGGTCGCCGATCATGAAATCTTGAAATTCTTCGCTCAAGTGGAGCTGATACCGGTCCTGCAGTTTCTCCATCTCGGCAGGCGCGGCTTGCAGCAGGAAGTCATCGACTCGCTTCTGAATGCGCTCGAACGACTCAGAACGGGCCGTATTCGTGTAGACCGTCTTGCCGCCGACCGCCAGGTCGTCGATGTTCTGAGCCCCCAGCCCCGCGGGCGCAATACCGACATTCAGCGTGCCGTCCAGCTTCTCCACCTTCAGCTGATCGAAATTGTACTCGATCTTATCGATCCGTATGCGATCTTGCGACTTGACCTTGTCCAGCTCCTGCTCTAGGCCGTCGATCCGGCTCTCCAAGTAACGGATACGCTCAGTTTGCCACTTCAAATAGTCGTTCAGTTTCTGGAAATAGGACGCATATTCGGCGTACATGGCATATTCCTCCGTTTAAATGGTAGGGGAAGGCAGCGGCACCAACGGAAACGGAGAAGCTCCTTCGGGCCCTCCTACCTGCCCAAGCGCAGGCGCGGGCCCGGTAAACCCTCCGGTGTTATATAAATTGGAAAGTGCTCGAATCGTGCCCGCGGTTCCGATTTGCAGAATGGACGAGTTATTGATCGAGCCGACTTTAAGCTGATGGATCACGATATTTTGATGGACGGTGCAATTCGTCATGGCGGGCGACACCTGCCTTAGTTGTTGAGTGCATTGTTGGTATCCGCAACTTCCTTGTCAATCGTATTGGTCGTGCTCACATAGTTATATGTACGCAAAAAGTCTCCGGTGTTGAACGATCCGGCGCCTGCGAACGTTTTCGCCGTCGAACGCGGCGCCAGCTGGATGGAGTCGCCGATATGCACAATGGAGCCCGTACCAACACTGCTGATTTTGATCACGCCCACTATGGCCGGCATTATGCAGCACCCTACCTGTCATGGATTTGGTTCATTATATGAGAAGAACGGCGAAAGTATGTTTTGCTTTTCGCCTTAACACTCATGTCGAAGGCCGCACGGTCATATAGTGTAGAAGGAAGGAGTGAGGCTATATGAGCGGATCGAATCCGAATCCTTATTTCGACATGAACTGGAAGCAGTTCGAACAATTTTTCGGAGGCAAAATGCCGTTTCCGCCACAACCGGGTTCAGGGGATACGGGACCGGCTGCCGCAGCCGGAGATTTGTCTTGGGTGGACGGGTACATTAAGGACGTGTTAAAAAAAACGATTCCGCAGATGGAAGTGCAGACGTTGAATCATCATTTTCACTCGGAAGTGTTCGATACCCATAATAACGTCATCGTCAAGGTGCATATCCCCGACCGTGCGCAAGCGCGAAAAATCCGGGTGCTGCTGAATACCGACCAACTGAGGCTGGAAGGCCTTCCGGACGACAAGACGCAAACGATCGGGCTTCCCGGCTTCATCGTCCCAAGCAGCTGCAAAGCGGTCTATAAGAACGGCATACTGCAGCTTCATATGCGTAAACAAACGACGGAAAATCCATTCTACGAAATTGACGTCCGTTTTACGTGAGGATGCGCGGCAAAGGAAAGCACACCTGACTCGCTCCGCACGGAGACATGAGTGGTGTGCTCTTTTCTGTTCGTTGCTTCGTTAATTGTTGGCGGCATTGTTGCTGTCGGCGATATCAGGGTCAAGTGTATTGGTAAAGCTGATCAGCGTAAAGGTCGCGCTGAAATCACCCGTATTACTGCCGCCTGAACCTGTGTAAAATTTAAAGGTTGTTTTCGGATTAATTTGCAGCACGTCGCCAAACACCAGATCACCTTCATTGCCGGTAATTTTGATCGGGGCCAGTATGATTGAAGGCATGTCGTCCCTCCTCTTCCCTTGTGTGTTGTAAAGTATATGACGACGTTCAGAGAAACATCCCGACTTTCAGCAAGCGATCTAAGCTAAAGGCACGGGTTCGTCTGTGCAGAAGGCAAATGAAAAAAACTCCCTGGTTGTCCCGATGCCTAGCGCATCCGTTCATCCAAAGAGTTTCCTGACTTGTCGTACTGCCGAAGACCGGGGTCGAACCGGTACGGTAGTCACCTACCGCAGGATTTTAAGTCCTGTGCGTCTGCCTATTCCGCCACTCCGGCTTATGGTAACGTCGAAAAATCCCGACTTTTTTTATTATATCCACGATCCGGGGAAAAATCAATTGAAATTTTCCACCTGGGCATGGATAAAACGGCAGCATACCGGAAATCATATCCTTACATTGGCAGACAAAAGCCAATGAACATTCAATCCAGGAGGGATTTCAGGCATGGCTACAGGAAGAAGTCGTTCCAATAATCAACTGGTCGTTCAGCAAGCGGCGTCTGCATTAGAGCAATTGAAGTATGAAGTAGCGCAAGAATTAGGCATTCAGGTTCCGCAAGACGGGTACTACGGCTATATGGCTACGCGCGATACGGGCGCTATCGGCGGTCACATCACCCGCAGACTGGTACAAATCGCGGAGCAGCAGCTGTCCGGACAAGCTTTCGGAAAGCGCTGATCGCGAAAATGGCTTTCCAACGAATCCTCCTCAGACATAAGGATGGTTTGTAACACATAAGTCCCCGCCCGGTTTATCCCGGCGGGGAATTTTCTGCGTATAAGATCCTTAGATCAAGAAGGGAGCCGGCCCGATGAGTCAACAACCCTATGAACAAGAACTCGCCAAAGCGCTGCTGGAAGCCGGCATGGAAGAACCCGAAATCGGGGAAACGGCACGCCGCCGGCTGCCCGCCAAGACCGAAATCCGCATCCAGGCCCAGTTCGATCCCGTCACTGAAGAAACGGAACTTTACCGGCGGATGGCCCAAGAAATTGACGATCGTTACGACCGCTACGTTCAGGAATCAACAAACGAAGAGAATACTTGAAATCCCTCCGGCGGCAGTATGGCCGCGGTGCCGGAGCTTAGGGAGCGAGCTCCCGGATGCTCGTTAACGTTTGAGTGATTTTATTGATCGTTTGCAGCATCGGGGAGTCCGCAAGCGCTTTGAAATCGATCACGTTCTGATTCATCTGCTCCAAATACAATGTCAATTCTTTCATTAAAGCTTCATTATGCGCGACCAACTGCTTATGAAGGTCTTGAGCCACTTTGGGGACTTCCAGACCGTTAAATCGCACGATGCCGTCCCTCATGCTCTCCAGCTCCTGTTGAAGCGCCGTTCTGGACGCAGGATCCAGCAGCGCTTGCTGAGCCAAGACCGGCACCTGCTCGGCAAAACCGCTCGCCCGATTCACAAAACTCGTCGCTTCATTGATGTAATCGAGCGTATGGTTCACTTCGTTAAGCGCCGAACAACCCGGCAGTATCCCGATAACGAGCGCCAATAGCAGCAAATAACGTTTCATGTCTTACCCTCCTCCTCGTTTCCCGCTATACGTTATACTACTTTGAAACCGGAGATTGGTTTCATGATCGGTACATCTGCATCGTTCGACCGGATGAAAACCGTAGAGACAGGTACGAAGCGTTCTTGACATGACAAAAACCCTTGCTGAGCAAGGGTTTTTGTCATAGGGGTCAAGCGTGTCCGGACCCAGGGGGTTATTTGGCTTTGGCTTTGTTCGGGAACCATCTTTGCAGGCTGAGCTTTTTCGTGACGACCGTATCTTTTGGGGCTACGTTCTGAAAATATACGAAAAGGTTTGTGATCCATTTGGATATCAGCATGATCGTTAAATAGCCTAGAAGTAAATAAAAGTAATTGGCTCCCTTATATAATTGAAATAAGCCGAAGGCCGATAAAGCGGGTTTAAACAAGAACGAAAGCAGCACGCTTAAAGCGGTCGCATATAAATAATAATTTTTATGTTTATGGAGCGTCCATTGATACACGAACATGTATACGACAGGAATAAATGAGGCGTCCAATGCGATACTGGTTATGGTTGACGGTATTGCTTGATAAGGATAATTCCATAACCCATTCTTGATGCCATAGGCATCGATATAGGTAAACCATACATGGACATTAAACCCAAAGAAACCGATTTGCAGTGCTCTTCGTTTGTCGATGAATACGTAAAGCACAATCAGAGGCACGATGAGCAGAGCCGCATAAAACCAAAATTGCCATGTGCTTATATTCGAATATTGTTGCCAATAGTTAAACCAAAGCAGGCTAAGATTTTCTTGCATCCTGTTGATTTGTTCAAGTTGTTTACTTTGTTCTGCCAACAAGACTTTCCCTCATTTCTTCGCTTTATTTTATCCATTAACATCTAGAATACCCACCCCCGTTTCGATTTATTTCTAATCAGATAAGGTATCAAGAAAAGCGTTGATTCGACAACACCGTTCATCATCCTTTTTAACCAACTTCTTTTATAATTCATATATAAAACACCAGGAGGTGCTGTGCCTTGCCCTATTATCAATTCACTGAAATTTGGACACCCCTTAAATGGATCGGCATTCGCTTCTATTCAGATGGGGATGGGAATAAATGGATTAAAGTATGGCGCCGGTCAAGGCGATTGATTAAGTAAACGGCGGCAGGTCATCGCTAACTTCTCTCGCCTTCCGGGCAAAAAAAATAGCCCCGATCGACTCGGGACACAAAGTTCAGGCTCTTATAAGGTAGAATCCATCGTACTAACGCGTTTACCAAAGTGGTATCTGGCTTTGGCCGCCAATCTCATTTTTTCCCTGGGACAAAGACAGTCTTCCATCATTAGTTCGTAATGTCTGGCCAGAAAGCGATGCCAGGCCATCTTAAACTCTTGTATCATTCATCATCAACCTCCTCTTGTCCCGCATGACATAACGGAGGCTATATTACGGCAGCTGGCTGACATATTGGAGATTCCAACGAAGTCCCTATAGCTTTGCGTCACCATTTTTCAATGGTTTTGCCATGATCGTCGTACATGCGGTTGATATCAATCAAATTATATCTAACTTGAAGAGGATTGCAATGCATCGTTTGTATGAATTTAGGTTTTTTTTGGAATTCCTAATTAGGTAATTTTTCCCTTGTTATTTTCATATTTTTATTCTACCTGTCGATATTCCTCACATTTTATACCGAATTATTGACTAAAACCTGTTGGCTTAGCTTCCGCTCGACTCCATAGCTAAGCAATGCCCCGGCGAGGCCGAGAATGGTAAGGATCGCTGCCAGCCACGGTACGGAAGTCAGACCGGCATACGTAATGGTCAGGCCACCGAGATAGGCGCCTGAAGCGTTGCCCAGGTTCAAGGCAGAATGGCTGGAGGTCGCTGCGAGCAGCGGCGCTTCATGCGCCAAATTCATGATGCGTACTTGGATGCCGGGCATGATGCCGAAGGCTGCGATTCCCCAGCAAAAGACGGTGATGACGGCAAGAACGGGATAACGGAGCGTTACGGTCAACAAGGAAAGAATGACCGCCAGTACAGCAAAGTTAACCATGACCGAAGGCATAAGCTTCCAGTCCGCCAGCTTGCCGCCTACTATATTTCCGATGGTCACTCCGAAACCGAACAACACTAGAATCCAGGTCACACTGTGTTCGGCAAAGCCGCTAATCGATTCCAGCATCGGTGTAATGTACGTAAAGACGGAGAACAGGCTCGCGCATCCCAATGCACCCGTAATCAGCATCAGCAGCACTTGCGGGTTCACCAGACTGCGGAACTCTTGGGCCAAACTGGACGGTTGATCTTGGCGGATGATGGGGATGAATCGAATAATGCCGATAAGAGAAAGGATCCCCAGTAAGGTAATCGCTCCGAACGAAGATCTCCACCCAAGCTGTTGACCAATGAAAGTTCCGAACGGTACGCCGATAATGTTGGCCACGGTTATTCCGGCTAGTACCATGGATACGGCGCCCGCCCGCTTCTCGGGTCGTACGAGACGGGCTGCTATAAGCGACCCGACGCCCAGGAATGATCCGTGAGCAAAGGCCGTCATAATTCGCGCGGCAATAAGCAAATAGTAGGTAGGAGCCACCGCTGACAAGGCGTTGCCGGCAATGAAGATACACATGAGCAGAACGAGCAATTTTTTTTGCTGCATGCGGTGGGTAATCACGGTGAGCACGGGAGCGCCTACGGCGACACCGAGTGCGTAGCTCGTAATAAGCTGCCCGGCTTGCGGAATCGTAACGTGCAGATCGTCGGCGACGTTAGGCAGAAGACCCATAATAATAAACTCGGTCATGCCGATGGCGAAGGCTCCAATGGTGAGACATAAGAGGGATAACGGGAAACGGTCCTTCTTTTGCGGCAATGGAGCTTGGTTTTTTGATGAATTCATGTTAGATTTCCTCTTCCTATCCATAAATAATAACTGCCCGAATATGTCAATCAATAGGACATCCGAAAGGAGGAGGCAGCAAAAAAGGCGAACTGCTTGGTGCGGTATCGCCTTTCTGCATCGGTGCAATAAATCGTGCGCTCCAGCTTCTTCAGCCGTAGGGAGTTCTTTCTATGATGTCATCCACAAATAAAGAAAAACCCTTGTTCGGCAAGGGTTTTCTTCGTATGGGCCCTGAGGGACTCGAACCCCCGACCAATCGGTTATGAGCCGACCGCTCTAACCAACTGAGCTAAGGGCCCTGGAGTTTGGTTGCGGGGGCAGGATTTGAACCTGCGGCCTTCGGGTTATGAGCCCGACGAGCTACCGGGCTGCTCCACCCCGCGCCATTGTGCTGTCGACAGCGACAAAAATAAATATACACCAAATAAATCCTCGCAGTCAAGCACAAATTTAAACGGTATACCGAACTCCAAAGCGCCCTTTTCTGGAGCGAAAAACTTCAACCTCAGAAGGGCATTCGTACCCGTAAATCCACCAATCTTCTTCCATCCGTTTAGCTAAGCAGCCTGCTTGAAACTTGCTCTCATATAATTTTACCCAATAGACCCATCTCAACAGTCCTCACCCCGCCTGGTTCCATAATGAAGAGGAAGCAATGCTTGTAGTGTAACCCAATAAAAGCACCCTTATTTCTAAGGATGCTTTCGCATAATTGTACAATTTCAGGAAAATCTATAGCCTCACCGAGCGGGCATCACCCTGCGTTCTTCTCCGGCGTCTCCAAATCCGGCACGATGGGAACAACGACGTTATCCTGCTCCTCCCGCTCTTGCTGGTCGCGTTGATGGTGAGCGATGCGGCTGGCAGCGGACGATGCAATACTGGCCACCAGGTCGTCCAGAAACGTATGCACGCCTCGGCCGTTCTTCGTGTCCAACTGCTTGATGATGCCGATTTTCTGTTTATCTAAATGGCCGAAGGTCGTAACTGCGATGCTGCCGTAACCGAAAACTGACCCGAGCGCCAATGTTTCATCGCAGCCGAACAAGCCTTCATCCGAAGCGATAATCGATTGAATCGGCTCAGACAGCAGGCCCTTTTCAGCCAACACATCGAGCTCTATACCTACGAGAATCGCATGCTGAAGCTCGCGCTTCTGCAGTACCGCATGGACCGCTTCCACGCATTGATCTATCGTGAGCGCCGCGTTGTAGGGCAATTGCATCTCCCGGACGATCAGGGCTATATCCTCTATGGTGACGCCGCGCTCCTGGAGCTTCCGGTAGACGGCGGCCTTGACTTCCTTGCTATGAACTTGACGATTCATGAATATCGCCCCTTTACATGAAGTGATTTCATTATACCATGGGATGTAACCGCTTGTACGCAGGTGTTTTTCGGAATTTTCAAAAACGGCTCTTGGTCGTTCGCCCATTGTTCCAAAAACGTGTTACACTCCTTGGCTGTTGGTTTAATAAATGACAAACAGACATAAGGAGTGGAATCCATGTCCCTACGTCCACCTGCCATCTCGGCACTCCTCAGTGCCATCCTGATCTTCGGCTTCCTCTTCGGAACAACAGCTCACGCGGCATCGGCTTGGACAGAGCATACGTATATCGCGCACGGACTGGGAGAGCTCGACGGTACTGCGGCTGCGAACGCCGGCGACGCTTTAATTCGCAATTACGACAAGGGCTTTCGCGTATTCGAAGCCGACCTGATCCTAACGTCCGACGACAGACTCGTAGCCAGACACGACTGGTCTGACTATTTGTCCCGCCTGCTCAAGCAACCGGTTGCCTCCGAACAAACCCGCGATCAAGCGATGACAATCAACCAATTCAAAGAACGTCTAATCCTTGAAAAATATAAACCGCTGGAGATCAAAGAACTCCTTTACCTGCTTCAACTGCATCCGGGCGCCTACTTAATCACGGACACGAAGGAAACCGATCCGAAACTGGTAAAGAAGCAGTTCCAGCAAATTATAGACGCGGCGAACGCGTTAGATCCGGCGCTGCTAGACCGGATCGTACCCGAGTTGTATACCCCCGAAATGATTCGCCAAGTGCGGCAAATTTATCCGTTCCCGTCCATCATCTATTCGTTGTATTTATCGTCCCTCAGTCATAGGGAGGTGATCCGGGTCGTGAAATCGTTCGGTATCGATACAATTGCCATGCCGGTCGAACGAGTCGATGCAGCTTGGATTCGACGTCTCGAGCAAGAAGGCGTCAAGGTATATGCCCATACTGTGAATGATCCGAAGGATGAAGAACGTCTTCGCCGATTGGGCGTGCATGGGATCTATACAGACAGCTTGCAGCCGCTGGAAGCGCCGGCTGCCAAATCGGCTTCGGAAGGTCCGGTGATCGCGAGCCCGGTGACGGCCGTTGCCGCCGCAACGGCCGAAGCACAAGCATCGACAACCGCTGAAGTGCACGAAGAAGCGGGCTTTGCGGAATGGCTCGTCGCCCTGATCAAGGCTTGGATCGCCTCGAAGTTCACGTAACCGCAAGCAGCTAAACAACAAAGCCGACCTCGAGAAGGTCGGCTTTGTTGCGTCTTATAGGAATGAGCGGAATTATTGCTTAAACTCGGCGAGTAACCGTTTCGCTTCGCCCGCAGGCGTTTGGAACGTTTCATAAATGCGAACTTTCATTCTTGGATCAAACGTTTCCGAAGCTCCGTTAATCGTGATGTTGTTCTCCCCGTTCACCAGACGCCCGGTTCCGTACAGGCTTCCGCTTGCCGAGCCGACAAGGCGGTCGGAGGAATCGTACAGCTCGAAGAACAGATTCGAGAAGTTCGGGTCTAACTGAACCTGCTCATCGCGCTGAATCGCCAGATCCAGCTTCAGACGGTACGCATAACGGTATTGCGTCGTCGGGCCGTAATCGGAAACGAGATGCCAATCCTTCACCTTCACATCGAACGGATATAGGCTGAATTTGCCTTTCTCAGGAGCTTGAAGCTCCGTCGAGAACACGGCAACCGTCGATTTGTAAGGGGCAGCGGACGTCGTATCCTGGATCTTCATGACAAGCCCATTGCCTTTCTCCGATACCGGCACTGTGAAGCTGTAGCTGACCGTCAGCGAAGAGTTCGGCATGACCGTCCGCGTGACGACGTTCTGACGGCTTCCGGCATATTCGTAACCGTCCGTGCTAACCAGATCCGCTTGGAACGTTGGCAGCGCAACCGGTTTGCTGGAGTTATTCGTCAATTTAAATTTGGCCGTTACATGTTTGTTGCCGGCCTCTTCGTTCTCGTCCATCACAAACTCGACAACCGACACTTGCATATCCGGATGAATCAGCTCGCTCAGCTTGTCGAACGCAATCGGCGTCCCGATCTTATACGCGGCAACGCCTGTCGTTACTGCGTTCGAAGGCAGTATGATATTCAGTCGGCCGACATTGAAATTCGTAACGCCGCCCGCTTGCGCGAACGACTCCCGGGTCAGCACGTTAAAGCTTTCGATCGTTGTATCCTGATCGACTGGAATCGCATAATGAATATATTTCTCTTCCTTCGGTTCCAGTACGAGGCTGCGCTGCTCTACACGGGAACCTTCGTAAACCTTGCTGGCGCTCTTGCCGTCGATTCCGAAGGCCGGGATCGTTTCCCGCTTGCCCGTCGGGTTGTAAGCCAGCAATTGAACGACAATCACGGTGCCCTGTTCAGTCGATTCCTTGTTCAAAGAAACCGGTGTGTATTGCAGCGGCGAGATCAGTCCCGGGATCGTAAACGATTCCGACCATTTCTTCAACGCCGCCGGATCCGTGATCGTCGTGTCGCTGCCTTGCCAAGAGACACCCTGAACCGGTATGCCGACGATCAGCGTCTCTTTCTTCGGATACACGTAATAATCGACATCCGTCCAGTTCACTTGAGACAAGACGACCTCGTCCGTCCGGTCGATCGTCGTCATGTAGCTTAATTCCGTCGTCGCTTTCGGTTGAAGCGATTTGGCATTGGCGGCGCTGCCCTGCAGCGTATACTCGATGCCTTCGTTCGTTCTAACGCGCAGTTCGTAGTCCGGTACGCGCGTAATGGCGCTGCCGTTATTTTTCAATCTCACGACTACGCCGATCCGCGTACCCGCATCGACACGCTCGTTCAATACACCCTTCACTTCAACGTCCAGCAAATCAGTCAACTTATAGGAAACGACAGCCGGCGCTCCGGCAGCGGCCGAATCGGCCGCAAGAGCCGAATAGCCGGTACCGAGAAGGGAGACAGAAATTACGACGGATGCTACAGATAATTTCAGTTTGTTGTTCACTTGTTTTCCTCCTGTCAAGTCCGCTCTGGCCTTACTTCGCCAGCTGCACTTTTTCTTTATCTTTGAGTTGGTTTTGGCCGGAAACGATCAACTGCTCGCCTTCCTTAACGCCCGAGATAATCTCTTGAATGGTCTCGTTCAAACGGCCGAGCTCCACTTTGCGCTTCTCCGCCGTGTCGCCGACCAGGACGAAGACGAACGTTTCGCTTCCTTCCCGCACGACGCTAAGCGTAGGAACCGTCACCACGACTTGATCGTTGTCATCGGTCAACAACACTTGCGCCTTCATGCCCGGTTTTAATTTCCGATCAGCATTCGCCACTTCCAGCTCCAGAGCGTACGATTTGGATTGTGCGCCCATGACATCCGCCAAATAAACGACTTTCGCCTTCGCCCGCTCCGTTTCGCCCGGAACGTAGAATTCGAGCTCCTGCTTGCCGCGGATCAGTTGAGCCGCCTCTTCGGTTAGCTCCGCTTTAATTTTCACCGGGTCGAGCTGTTGAATCGTCGCTCCCTTGAAGCCCGGACTAAGCGTCATCCCGATTTCCACAGGCAAATCCGTCAATACCCCACTGGCCGTCGCTTTCACCTCCGTGTTGTTCAGGCTGCGCTCCAATTCGCGAACCGTCACATCGGCCGTCTGCACGCCTTGCTCCAGCTGGGCGAGTTGATTCGTAGACTCGAACGTTTTCAGCTTTTGGCGGGAGCTTTCAAGATCCAGCTTCAAGTTGTTCAGTTGGGTTTCAAGCTGCTCCAGCTGAAATTTGGTCACAAGACCAAGGTCATAATCGTTGCGCATTTTGTTATAGGTTTTCTCGGTATCCCGGACCGCGGCTTCCAGCTTTGCGATGCCGTTCACCATATCTTGTTTGCCGTCAGCCAAATCCTTACGGGTTTTGGCCAATTGCTGCTGGCTGCCGTTCAATGCGATTTGCGCCTTCTCTTTGGAAATTTGCAAATCCGTCGGATCAAGGCGGAACAGCACATCGCCCTTCTCGACCACATCGCCGCGTTTTTTCAAAATTTCGAGCACATCGCCGTTCACTTTCGTGATTACATCCATTTGGACGGAGGCGACGACATCGGCCACTTGCTCAAGCGGATCCCCGATTTTCTTCTTCTCCACCGGTGAGACTTTCACGACCTTCAATTGCGATTCGGCAGCATTGGCAGCCGTCGGCTGAGCTGCCGGTTGTGCAGAACAGCCCGCGATGAGCGCCGTGCAGATCACAACGGCTCCCGCCACTTTGGTGCTGTGTTTCAACGTAGACTTCATTGTCGAATTCATGGACCGATTCTCCTTTTCCCTCTCTGTCAATCAACAAACCCTGATTCAGGTTTAATGAGCAGCCGTTGTCGCAGCGACGTCGACAGCTTTATTTTTTTTGCGGAACAAGCGGCGGACAACTCCGTTAATTAAATCGTAAGCGACCGGTACGACAACGAGTGTCAGGAGCGTAGAAGTCGTCAACCCGCCGATAACGACGACAGCAAGACCTTTGGAAATCAGCGCCCCCTTGGACAGTCCGAGAGCCAGCGGCATCAAGGCGATAATGGTAGCGCCGGCCGTCATAATGATCGGACGAAGACGCGTCAGGCCTGCTTCAATTAACGCTTCGCGGACTTCGTATCCTTCTTCGCGCAGCTGCTGTACCCGGTCGACGAGAACGATGGCGTTCGTTACGACGACCCCGATCAGCATAAGGAAGCCGATCAGCGACGTAATATTGATGGATTCGCCTGTAATCAGCAAGGCAATCAGCCCCCCGATAGCCGCAAGCGGAAGCGAGAACAGGATGGCGAGCGGCGCGGTGCCGTTGCCGAAGGCAAGTACCATGATCAGATACACAATGAAGACGGAAGCAATCATCGCAATAAACATTTGGTTAAAGCTCGTTTGAATGTCGTCCGTCACGCCCTTTACCTGCGTCCGTACGCCCGGAGGCAGCTCTAATGTATTAAGCGCTGCCGAAATTTTCGCGCTGACGCCGCCTTTGTCGATCGAATCGATCCTGGCCGTTACGTTCACATACTGCTCCTGCTGCTCTCGCGTGATGGAGACCGGAGCCTCAATCTGGCGCACTTTCGCCACCTCATTCAGCGCAACCTTGGAGCCGGAAGGCGTAATGATCGTAAAGCTGCCGATTTTATCGACCGAGTTTTTGAAGCTAGGATCGAGCATGACCTTCGTTTCAAACGTTGCGTTGTCGAATTTCAAATCGCCGATTTTTTCCTCTGCCAGCCAGGAGTGCACGCCTTCCATAATTTGCGCCGAAGAGAGGCCGAACAATCTGGCTTTGTTTTGATCGACGCTAATTTCGATTTCTTGCTTCGACTCGCTCAAGCTGTCTTTAATATCAATCATTTCCGGGAACTCTTTCATTTTGTCGCGGACCAATTGCGCGGCCTCACGCAAATAGTTCAGATCGTCCCCTTTCAACACATAGTTGAAGTCAGCGCCGCCGGAAGGAGGTCCTCCCATGGAAAGCACCGAACCGTCAACCTCGGAGCCTTTCGGCAGCAAGTATTCGATGTTCTTCTTAAAATCCTGAACGACATCCTTCGCATTAGAGTTCGCGGAAGCGACCGCAAAGAACGAAGAACGGTAGGCGATCCGGTCCGATCCCCCGTTGTAGCCGATGGACGATTCCACATAATCGAACGTCGGCTGACCCGCCGAATCCTTCGATTCGAACATCATCTTCTCGATTTCCTTCACTTTCTCGTTCATCGTTTCGATTGTCGTTTCGCGAGGCATTTTGATCGTCAACATCAGCATCTTATCCGATTCGCTCTCCGGCATGAAGCCCGAAGCCAGGAAAGGCACCGTACCGGCGACGGATATGACGAGCGCCAGCATGGCGATGAGCAGCGTCTTGATCCGGTTGCGAAGCGACCAGGTCAAAGCCTTCTTATATGTAAGCGTTAGTTTGCCGACGGGAGCCTCGTCGTGAGCTTTGATGTTCTTGCTGCCGAGCACAAGCAGCTTAGCCAGCATCGGGATTACGGTGACCGCAACCAAGAGCGAGGACAACAGCGCCACGGACAGCGTAATCGCGAACGGGCGGAACACTTCGCCCAGTACGCCGCTGACGAATGCGATCGGTCCGAATACCCCTACCGTCGTAATCGTCGACGAGGTAATGGCCGACGAAACTTGGGCGGTGGCCAGCTTGATGACCGACTCGTTTCGCTCCTGCGCCTTTTGCAGCTGGCTGTATATATTCTCGATAACGACGATACTGTCGTCGACGACCCGGCCGATGGCGATCGCCATGCCGCCCAGTGTCATAATGTTCAACGAGATGCCGAGCGGCGCCATGATAAGCAATGTAATTAAAGTTGATAACGGGATTGAGACTAAAACGATAATGGTCATCCGAACATTTCTAAGGAAGAGCAGGATCATGACCGAAGCCAAAATCGCACCGAGCGCTCCCTCCTTCAACATCCCGTTGATCGACTCTTTAATGTCAAGCGCGCCGTTGTAGATCGCTTGGAAGGTGATGTTCGGGTAATCCTTCTTCCAGCCTTCCATCAGCTTATCGGCTTCGTTGCCAAACTCGACGGCATTGGCATTTTTCGTCTTGAACAAGCGCACGCCGATCGCCGGTTGACCGTTAAGACGGGACAAGAAGGTGGATTCCGTGATTGCTTCCACTTTCGCGATATCCTTCAGCAGCAAGGTCGTACCGGCAGGGGCGGTAATTTTCATATTCTCCAAATTGTAAATCGTGTTCAAATCGCTCTTCACGCGAACCATCTGCTCGTTCCCGTTAAAGTCGACCGTTCCCGCAGGACTCGTCATCAAAGCGGCCCGAATGTTTTGCGACACCTGCGACGGGGTCAGGCCATAGTTCTGGATCGCGTTCGCGTTCAGCTTCATCGT
The DNA here is from genome assembly GCF_006519665.1 of Paenibacillus sp. tmac-D7. NCBI lineage: Bacteria > Bacillati > Bacillota > Bacilli > Caryophanales > Paenibacillaceae > Paenibacillus > Paenibacillus sp. tmac-D7. The sequence goes on from NZ_VIDW01000001.1 coordinate 161,441, forward strand.
CAGCACCGATTCCTGGTTGCCGATCGAATCTACGTGGTCGATCCCTTTCATGGCGTTGAAGCCCGGCAAAATGACGTCTTTGTACACTTTGTCAAGCTCCTGCTGACTCATCCCGTTCTTGGCGTAAACCGACAAGTAGTATACGGGCTCGGAAGCGAAACCAAACGTTTGCACTTTCGGCTTTTCCGAGGCGGAAGGCAACTTGACGTTGGCGATCAAGCTCTCTACGTCCTTCTTGGCGTCGTCTGCCTTGATGCTCTGTTCAAGCTCGATCACGATTTGCGAAAAATTATCGCTGGACGTGGACTTCAAATTTTTAATCCCTTCGAGACTCGCGACCGCCTTCTCCAGCGGTTTCGTGACGTCTTCGAGCACGTCCTTCGGGGGCGCCGTATATTGCGTGTTGACGAGGACGACCGGAAACGAGATATCCGGCATGCTTTCTACTTTCAGCGTCGTCGCCGCGTAGGCCCCGCCTCCGAATAAGAGAAGAACAATGATGATAACGGCCGTGATGTTCTTCATGGAAAAACTTGTTAATTGATTCATCTCTCTACTCCTCCATTAGAAATGCTGACAACTTAGACGCAGCTTTCGGAGGGTCCCCTTCATTTTTTTGAAAATGTTTTTCGGCTAGAAGGCGATCCTTCGTCAAACTTTTTCGTCAAGCTTCTTCTTCAAGCTTTTGTTTCACGAGCTGCCACTCCTCTTCGATGCCTTCCAGCCGCGATAAAATAAGCTGATACATCGCCACTGCTTCCTTGTACCTCCGCTTGGCAGCCTCGTAGGAGGCGCGTTCTTCGGGCGGGAGATCCCCGATGGTTTCCATCGTCTCCAGCGTCGTTTGAACGTGGCGATTATAAATTTCAATCTTTTGCCTCGTCCCTCGAAGCGTGATGATGTTGACGTCGTCTGAGATGTAGTAATAATCTTTACGGTCGCTGCTGGTGGCAAGCTTGGTGCATAGCGCGTTTTTCTCCAGGGTGCGCACCTGCACGCTGACGGCCGCTTTCGTCACACCCAATTGATCGGCCATTTCCTGCAGACTGACCGGCTCGGATGCGAACAGCAGCAGCGAGAAAATTTTACCGACCAGCGGACTATAGCCTTCAGATTCGAAGGATAGAGACATCACGTTGCTTTCCGAACGCTTCAGGTCTGAGAACGAAACAGGTGGTGAATTCATCTTACATAGACTCCTCAGGGTTATGTATGTTTCCGTCGTTAACAAAATTGTTAACGATAATAACTTACTGTGCAACAACCCCCTCTGTCAATATGTTCCACATAAAATTAACCAAGTGTTCAATTCTGTGAGCATCATGTTAAAAAAACCGCGCCTGTCAGTTATACGAAACTGAGCAAGCACGGTTACGATGAATTAGTCCGTCGTTTCAAACCAGGTAATTTTTTGAGAGGCTAGCAGCTTCTTATGACCGTTGATCGATTCGTATACCTTCAGATCGTAATCTTTGAGGTACGAGACCAAATAAATGAAATTACTGTCATTTTTATCCAATCTAAACTTTTCTTTCTTGCCGAGCAGCAGTTTGCCTGTTATATTTTGCGAAGGGTCGCTGCCATTCGACGTATCCGAATTCTCAAAGTCTTTAAAATCGAAATCCCAGCTGAACTTAACGCGATCTTCACGATCTTCCAAGGAAATAACGAGTTTGCGCCCCTCGACGTTCGTTTCGTTCAGCAGGTTCTTGCTCAGCTCATAATCGAAAAACAAGTGAATGCCCTCTTGGTCTCCGCGCGTATGAATCTTACTCATCGACAGCTTATACGGCGCCAGATCGATGTTCAGCAGCTTCGGCTGCACTTCCTTCTGCTCGGCCGGCAGCCAGAACGACGCGGCGTTCACGTAAGCGTCCGGCTTGTTCTCGCCTTCGGTCAGCTTGTCTTGCGTGACCGCATCGCCGATCATCAGCTGCAGCCCATTCGTATCCATCCCTTTCGGAATGACGCTCGACATGAGCAGCAGGGCCGTTCCTCCCGGGCTGATCTTGTTCTTGATCTCGCCGAAGGTCGCCGGGAGAACGGTGCCGTCCGCTGTTTTGAAGTATCCGACCAGCTTCGACACGCTGTTATACCGCTTCTCTTCATTGACCGCTTCCAGCTGGACGGCGATCGTATCGGCCGTGTCGCCGGTGTATGTCGTCAGCTTGCGCACCTTGTAGCTGGCGCTGCGCCCAACGCTCGTCACTTTGTACGTTTCGCCGACGTTGTTAAGCGGGATGCTCATCAGCTCCGAGCTGTGCTCGAATTCGAGCAAATCCTCCGAGCTCGCGCTGTCCGTCGAGCCGCCCCCGTCCGTGCCGCCGGTTCCCCCGGAGCCGCCGCCGACTGCAGCCTTTTCCTGGAGAACGAGCTTCGCTTTGGCGAACTCGTACGTGTACGGAATTTTCCCGATAAACTGGTACTGCGCACTCCCGCCGGCCGCCAGACCAATGACCTTATCCGTACGAATCAGCTTGGCTTCCACTTTGATGTTGTCGTCCAGCATAAAATACCCGGTTAGGTCCGGTAATGGCAGCGATTCCGTTCCTTTGTTGCCGAGCAGCAGCTTCGCTGCCAGAATGTCCTGATCCTCCCACGGCATTCTTTGAACCGCATTCAGCTCCGCCGAATACGTACCGTCCTTGTTGGTGAAATCGTACGCGACGCCCGTACCGACGCTGTCGGGTTCCGATACGGCAGGTAGCGTGTAATACGCGACAGGAAGGTTCAGCTTGAGATCGGCCGCATTCTGGACGATCACCAGCTGCCACCCTTCCTTCGATAAGGAAACAGGCACCGATCCCGTCAGTTCGATATCCTTATCCGTCTGCGGAAGGATGGTCAGCTCTTTCGCGCCTTTCGGATTCAGCGGGTACATGTAGCCTTCGCTCGTTCGAATTAAATATTGATAGGTCGGCACGGCCACGCTTCGACTGCCTGTATTGGCCATATTCAGCACGATCGTCGGCGTGTAGTTTTTCTCGTTTTTTCCGACATACACTTTCTCAATTTGCGTCTTGACCGGGTTTCCGTTCATTTGAATCGTTCGAGGAGCGCCTGCCGGGGTCACGATGCTGTAGTCGTCCGGCACCTGCACCTCCCCAAGCTTGCGTTCGAAGTTCGCTTGACTGAAATCCCATTGGATAATCTCAAAAATAAGGTCATTCAACTGTGTCGTTTCATTGACCGTCGCATAAAACCCGATATCCTGACTCGATTTCGGGGTAATCCGGTTTTTGTCCTTATCCTGCGGGAGCACCTTCACCGTAATCTGGTTGCCGGAAGCCGTACGCAGCCGGACCCAATAATCGATGAACTGCAAGTCGCTCGTCCCGTTGTTATGGACCGTTAAGGTGAAAATGACAGTCTTGCTGCCCTGTTCCGGCAGCATCGATAAGTTTTTCACCTCGAACGTGCTGTTGCCGTTCACGCTCACTTGCCCGATCGACGGCGCATTGCCCGTCGAAAGCACGGTGGAGCTGGATGTTCCGCCGGCCGGGCCGTCCGCCGCAAAAGCGGGAACGGCGCTGCCCAGCGTCAAGGCGGAAGCTAGAAACCACAAGCAAGCCCTGTTGACACGTTTACGTCTTTGATTCATGTTCGTTGCTTTCCTCCTCTAAGGTGAAGTCGCTTGCCCAATAAAACCCTCACCCCGCCATCGGCATCGGCATGTCGATCGGACCGTTCGGGTTTTCTTTAATTTTTTGCAGCAGCTGGTTGCCTTCCGTCTCCCATTGCTTTAACGCGTCACGAACCTGCAGTTTGCCCTGCGAGACTTCCTGGAGCAGGCGGGAGCCGATTTCGTTCACGCGATACAGGTTTTGTCGCTCGCGGTACAGCTTGTTGTCAAGCATCAGCGCCGGCGTCAGCGTCGTGAACGCCTTCAGGTTAAATTCGATGCCGTCTTTCTTCTTAATGTACTTCTGACGGGAGACGATATTATGATTGCTGCTTGCTTTCAACTTGGCCCAGTCTTCGCCGTTCACGAACTGGATGAACTTCCAGGCTTCGGCTGCATTTTGCGCCTTCGAATTGATCGCCATGACGCCTTCCATACCCATGAACCCGCCGACGTCCGGCGCCTCTTCATGCACCGGCAGCGTTACCACGTCCCAATCGAACGGAGTAAAGCCTTTAATGCCCTCCGCGTTCTTCATCGCATTGATGACGCGATCCAGTTCGCCGTAGTTGATGATCGACATCGCTACACGGCCGGATAAAAAGTCGTCGTGCTGGAACGGATTATACGTTTGCTGCTGATCCATCTGTCTCATTTGCGACATATCGAGCTGCTCCGGCAGGAGCTTCTCGGTTTTGAGCTGCAGCATCGTTTTCCAGACGTTCTCCCATTGGTCGGTGTTCACCGTCATCTTCTCGCCCTGCTCGTCGAACATGCGCAGCTGCAGCGGAGCCGTGTACATTTGCGTCGCGTAGGTCATATCACCGCCCATGTTGTAGGTCGAGAACGAGAAGCCGTATTTGCGGTCCGCGCCTTCGCCTTTGGCTACCCGGCGGGACAGGTCAAACATTTGCTGCCAGGTCATCTTGTCCGTCGGGTACTCGACACCCGCTTCGTCGAATATCTTCTTGTTGTAGATGACCGCCGAAGAGTTGAACGTCGGGGACAAGCCGTAAATTTTACCGTCGCCAAGCTTCTTGATGCCGTCTATAACAGCAGGCACGATGTCGCTCGTGTCGAATTTGTCCTTCGTTATCATCGGGTCAAGCTGCGTAAGCAGGTTGTCGGCTATCAAGTCTTCCAGCTGCTCGTAGCCGAACACGACGACGTCCGGCGGATTGTCGCCCTGCATAAGCTCCTTTAGCTTGGCTAACGGGTCCTCCGGCTTTTCTTTCGGGTCAGGCTGGACATACCCATACATGTACTTCTCATCGTAGGTCGGAATCACTTCGATTTTGACGTTCTTGTTGGCGAATTCGTAAAGCTCGGTAAACCGCTGGCGGAAATATTCGCCGTCCGGCCCGCTGTACATCGTCGTCGCGATACGCAGCACCTTCTCCGTATTGTCGTCGGAGCCGCCCGCTTTCGTACAAGCCTGCAGCATCGGTACCATTAAGCCGACGCCGAGCGAAAGCAGCATCGTTTGTTTCAGTCGTTTATTCATCGTTTTACCCCTCCGATTGGTTTCTTCTCTCCGAAGTTTGACGGTGCCTGCACATCATCCAGCAGCTTCGGCGTTTTGATAATGATTTTCTCTCCATCGAATTCCATAGACGCTTTGCCCTCGATCCCAAGCGACTTCAAGTATGAGGCGGGAATTTGCAGCCGGCCCGCGCGGTCGAGCACGACATACTCCTCATGTACGCCCCCCAGCGAGGCAGCCGACTCCGCTCCCGCCCGATCGAGGTCCGGGTTGCGTTTAATAAACTCGGTGCTCGTCATGCCGTCGCGAATCGCCACGACACGGTCCACTTTACCCGCCAGCGTCATATCGTGCGTGACGATCACAATGGTGACCCCAAGCTCCGTATTCAGCCGGCGAAAAATATCCATGATCATATCGGACGTTCGCGTATCGACAGAACCGGTCGGTTCGTCCGCAAGCAGCAGCGACGGCCGGTTCGCCAACGCTATGGCGATCGCCACCCGCTGCTGTTCTCCGCCGGAAAGCTGCTGCAGCTTGTTATGAATGCGTTCCTTCAAGCCGACCCACTCGAGCAGCTGACGCGCGTAAGCGCGGTCGTAGGTACCGCTCAGCATCATCGGCATCTCTACGTTCTCCAGCGCGGTTAAGTACGGAATCAAATTGCGCGCATTGTTTTGCCAGATGAAACCAACCGTTTTCCGCTTGTACTTCACAAGCTCGTCATCGGTAATTTTCAGCAAATTCCATTCGCCGACCCTCACCTGTCCCGCGGAAGGACGGTCCAAGCCGCCCAATATGTTGAGCAGCGTCGATTTCCCGCTTCCGCTGTTGCCGATAATCGCCATCATCTCGCCCGGAGCGACCTCGATATTCAAGCCTTGCAGGGCGACGACCTCGAGATCGTCGGTCTTGTAGATTTTGACGAGTCCTTCGCAATGAATCACTGCAGCCTCACTTCTCCTCTCCGAGCTTCACGGCTTGATGCACACGCAAACGCCGGATGTGCAGGAACAGCAGCGCCGCACCCGTCAGCATCATGACGCCGACGACGACGTACAGCTGGCCTGTATCGCGCGAATCGAAGATAACGCGAAACGGCGGAACTTGCGTCTTGACGTTCTCAGCGGTTTGCAGAAAAGGCAGGAACAAATAACTCGTCAGCTTGCCGATGCCGAAACCGAGCGCAATCGCCAGACCTGCCGTAAACGCCTGCTCCAGCAGCAGCATCCCGGTTAACTGCCTGCGGGACAGCCCCATCGCGCGCAGCACGCCGAACTGGACAACACGGCTCGATAGGTTGAAGAACCAGTAAAGAATGTACCCGATCAAGGAAACGAACACGGACACGAGAAACCCAAGGCTCAATATGCCGAATACCCCGCCCCTTGCCGGATGCTTCTTCTGGGTGATCAGTTCGTTGCGCACATCCTTCACAGTTGCGATATCGACGTTCTTCGCCGCCAGCGACTCGAGCAGCGGAGCCACCTTCGCCCCGTCCTTCATCTTCAGCCACACGTCGTACGGCGTAATCGGCGCCTGATCGTATACGTATTCCAGATTGGCGATAAAGAATGGCATTTCATCCGGATATTGACTCGGCCAGTAAGGGACAGCCGCAACGACGACGAATTCGACCGGTTGGCCGGAAACGGTAATATTCATCAGGTCGCCGGGTTTGATGTGATGCTTCTCGGCGAACGAAGTCGGGATGATCACTGCCTGTTCATACTGACCGAGCAGGTTTAAATACAGATTTTGATGAATCGGGAACAAATCTTTACGGAACCAGCCGACATGGGCGAAGTCTACATTGTCGATGCCCATGAGCATGCCTTGGCCGAGCGACTTGCCGGAAACGACGACGTTGCTCTTGGCCGTCAAGACCCGAGCCGCATGCTCGACGCCCTCCAGCTCGCGGAACACTTCGAAAGGAGGCTCGATGTAGCGCAGCTTCGGAGGGGGCTCATTGCCGCTGCCCGGTGCGCCGGGCTGTCCTTGGCCGCCTTGGCCCTGCCCTTGACCGCCCTGGCCTTGGCCCTGACCCTGACCGCCCTGGCCTTGACCGCCTTGACCGCCTCCTTGCTGCGGACTCGGCAGCTCGTCGGAGACGGCCTGCCAATCGGCGCGCATGACGACATCGGTACCGTAGGCGTACAAGATGCGGTCGGTCGAGTTCAAGTCGATCGTTCGCGCAGCCGAGGCGTTATACACGCCGAGTCCAAGGGTAAGAATAAGCAAGATCATTAACGGGTAATAGGCCGTCGACGAGCGGGACAGCTGCGTCAGCGTCAAGTAGACGGGAACCGGCAGTACCCGTTTGCCCAGCCAATTGCCGAAGCGCAGCAGCCACGGGAAGACGCGCAGGAAAAACAGACCGAGCGCAATAATCGACAAAGCCGGGATAAAAAACAACAGCGGATGCACCTGCAGCTGATCGGTGGTCATGCCCGTGCGGCTGAACAAATCCTGCCTCTGCCCGAACAAGTAGTAGCCGTAGCCCACAAGACCAAGCAGCAGCACGTCGAGAAACCACTTTTGCCAAAACGGCCGCCGATCGGAGCGCGCCAGCTTCTGCTTATAGCTGACGATCGATGCCCGTGCAAACACGATGGCCGGTATAACGCTGGCCAGTATCGCAATGACGACGGCCGCCGCACCGTACAGCAGCGCTTCCATCGAGACGCCGACCGGCACGGCCTTGCGGTCGACGAACGTGAGAAAACCGCTGGAGGAGCCGATGCTCTTGGCCATCAACCAGCCGAGCAGCGGTCCAAGAAGCAGAGCGGCTGCGCCGAGAAGCAGTCCTTCCAGCAAATAGATCCATATAATTTGCCCTGTGCTGCCGCCCCGGCTGCGAATGACCGCGATTACGGTTCGCTGCCGGTCGAGCGACTGCCTCGCGTTCATGACGATGTAATAGAACACCATGGCGATCATGGGCGCCGCCAGCGTGAACAGCAAGATTTGCAGCTGCAAGCTCTGCACTTTAAATTCCTGCAGCAGCGGGATGAACGAGATGTCCACTCTCGTGTTTTTGAGCATCTGGAACAGCGTGATGTCAAGACGCTCCAGCTTCCGCTCCAAACCCGCCAGCTGGCTCGTTTGGATGTCGCGTAAATCGAACGCATAATACCAGTTCGCCAAGTTCAGCGGAATCTTTTTATTGTTCAATATATAATCCTGAAAACCGGCTTCGCTCATGAACGTGGAGCTGAGCAAGCCTTCCAGTCCTTGGTACCAGTAGGGATCAGAGCCGGAGAGCGGTTTGAACGCGCCGACGATCTTAATCTTGAGCGGAGCGATGCCGAGCCCTCCGGAGATCGGGTATGTGAAGACGTCCCCCACATGCATATCGCCCCGGTAGAGCGCCTCCTCGAACATGACGACTTCGACCGCCCCGCCTTGGGGCTGCTCCGCAAACCACGTGCCTTGCGTCAGCTCCACCTGCTCCTTCAGTCCGGTCTGCGCCATCAGCGTCAGCTGTCTGCGCTTGCTCGGATCGACCTTCGACGGATCGTCGGGCGACACCTGCGAGCCGCGAATCGAATACGTCCGTACGAAAGCCTGGTGCGGAAACGCGATGTCCTTCGGCAGGTCCTCCCGAATAAACGCATCGACACCGTTCAAATCGCTAAGCTCGGCACGGTCGCTGCCGCTCGCTTGATAACGGATCATGACCGAGCCTGCCGGCAAACCGCCGCTTTTTTCTTCCAGCGATTTGGCGACGACGCGCTTCAGCGAACCGTCCGCGTACATCGGGATGCTGGTCGTGAAGGCGACCGCCATGATCAAGCCGATCAACGTGCTTAACGTCAGCCAGCGGGTGTTCCACATTTTGCGAAACAAGAAACGGAACATCAGCATCAGCGACCCACTACTTTCTGTCCCGGCGTCAAGCCTTTCACAATTTCCACATCGGTGGAGGTTTGCTGGCCGAGCTCCACGTCCACCTCGCGCTTGTTGCCTTTATCGTCCACGACCTGCACATAGTTGCGTCCCGAATACGAACGAAGCGCCGCCAGCGGAATGATCACCGCATTCTCTTTGCGCTGCGTAATGACCGAGACGCCTAACATCGTGCCCCGGTTCAGCCCCTCCGGAAACGGATCGAGCTTGACGATCATGTAATTTTCGATAGAGTCAGGCTGTTTCTGCCCTTCGCCGGGGAATCCGCTGCCGCCACCCCCGCTGTTCGGATCTTTCGGATTCGGCAGCTGCTGCACCGTCCCTTTATACTGTCCGGCCGCGTTGACGTCGACCACAACCTCCATCCCGACGGCGACCTTCTTCAGGTCGTCCTGGCTGAGCGTTGCGGCAACGGTGAGCTGTGACAGATCGGCGATGGTGACGATCGCATCATACGCCTTCGCCGTATCGCCCTTCTTCACATACACCGACACAATCGTACCGGAGAATGGGGCCGTCAGCTTCGCATTGGCAATCGTGCTCTCCAGCTTATTCAATTCCTCGCGCTTCAGCTCGAAATCGATCTTCGCCTGCTCGACCTCTTCGGCGCTCTTGCCGTCGGCATTGCGCAGCGTCTCGATCATGGCCAGCTCATCCCTGCGCGTCTGCAGCCTTGTCTTCTTGAGCTGGCTCTCCTGCTCGGTGACGTCGAGCTCGGCGATGATTTGACCTTTTTCTACCGTGTCACCGGTTTTGACATACAGATTTTTAATGCGGCGGCTCGTTTCATCAGTAAAATATAAGTCCTCCTCCACCGTCGCCATCAGCTTCCCGGAGCCGCGAACCTTCGTTTCAAGCGTATCGGTCTTGACGACGTACTCCGGCTTCTTCGACAGCTTCGGCGGCTGGATGGCAGGCAGCGTTTCTTCTTCCTCCTCTTTCGGAAGCACCGAGCAGCCCGCCGTAACGGCTAGCGATACGGCGAGGCAGGCGATGGCCGCCGGCTTGGCCGCCTTTTTAAGCATTAATAAATTTCCCATCCACCATTTCGAAGACACGGTCGGCTACCTCCATTATTGTCGGATCGTGCGTGGTCATGCAGATCGTCATGCGTTCGGTGCGGATAATATCCCGGAACACGTTCATGACTTGAGCACCCATCTGGGAATCCAGCTCGGCGGTCGGTTCGTCGGCCAGCAGCAAGCTCGGCTTATGCGCAATCGCCTTGGCGATCGCCACCCGCTGCTGCTCGCCCCCGGACAGCTCGAAGGGACGGTGGTGCATCCGTCTGACAAGCCCGACCAGCTCCAGGCAATGCGTCACGCGAGGTTTCCACTGAGCCCGGGGAACCCCGGCCATGCGCAAGGAAAGTTCCACATTTTCCCAAGCGGACAAGAGCGGCATTAGAGCAAAGGATTGGAATATAAAACCGATTTCTTTTCTTCGTATGTAGGTGCGCTCATCGTCACCGCATTGGTGAAACAGATGTTCCTTGAACCGGATCTCGCCACGGTTCGGCTGATCCAAGCCGCCGATCAAATTCAGCAGCGTCGTTTTGCCGGAACCGGACCGGCCTTTCAGCATTACAAGCTGCAGCGGATACAACGACATATCAATCCCTTTCAGGACATGAAGCTGCTGACCGCCAACCGGAAACGACCTTTCGACGCCGGTCACCGTCAGCAAGGGCTTGCTTGTATCGATCGCCGCAGGCAGCGATTGCTCTAGCGCAGCCAGTTCGGCTGCGGACGCCGCTTCGGGAACTTGCTCGCCTTCGGAGGAGACGCCGAATTGCGGTTCCTCCGGCACGCCGGGACTTGGCTTCTGCGCTTGTTTTTTGTTTCTGCGCAAGCCTGGAAACATGTTGACCCTCCTTTTTTTTACAATTTCGACCACCGGTCAGAATTGATGGAACACATGAAATAGACGACAGAACTGGAAAAAAGGTTACACATCACGCAGCAACAAAATAAAAATATTTACCAAATTAACAATCCATGTTTCCGGTTTCTGCGGCACGGGTTCCACGGGTTGCGAGCGCCGCAAAACGGCAATATCTCATTCATGATGCCGGACAAAATTATAAATGATATGAAGATAATATGAAGAAATCGTTAAGAAGCCGGGGAGGGGTTAGGGCGCAAAACGGCTTGAAGGAGGTTAGGGGTACTTCGGGGCGGGCTCCATGGTGTTTTTGGCGAGAAGCGAAAAAAGACATTCGCCCCGGGGACGAATGTCTCGATATTTCGCAAATTCCACGTTGAACTCGACCGGAATCTGTACGATAGTGCACTTCTTGCATAAAGCTTACCGGGATCGGAACTTCTGCGAATGTTCCTTCGCCTGTTCCACCGATGTAATCCGGTTACGCTGCCATTCGAGCAGAATGCGGTCAATGTAGCGGAAATGCACTTTCCCGGCGAACACCGCTTCCTTCAAGCCGGCCAAGATCAATGCCTCCGGATGGCCGTCCTTGTCTAACCAGCCTGTGATCGATTCGAACTCCATCGGGGTCAACGGCCGACCGAACTCCTTCTCGAAAATCGAAAAAATATCTTTCCGCTCCCCGCGCGCGCTCTCCGAAACGATCTGCGCTCTGCGCGCAGCCTCCCATTCGTCCGCGCGAATCGCCGCGAGCCTGTTGAGCAGCGGCGACCAGTTGTAGGCTTCGCTGTGTACCCCCGTCACCGGATCCTTCGTTTCATCGATCAGCAGGAATCCTTCCCGCATCAGCTTCTGCAGCACTGTGATCACTTTGTCTTGTGCAATCGACATCCGCGCGCACAGCTCCTCAGGCGTCGGAAAGTCCTTGCCTTCCTTCTGCTTGAACGCCATGAGATGAATCAGCAGCATCACTTCATGTTCCCCTAAACGCAGCTGGGGATAATATTGCAGCAGCCAGTACGGCACCTCGACGCTGCCGCTTTGCAGTCCTTCCAGCAGCAAGGCAGCAAAGTCCCCCGCTTCTTGCCCGTTCCCCCTCATGCCAACCCCTCTTTCCGTAACGTATCCTTACCCGAGCAACTGAACCGCCGGCCGGCCTTACGGATACAAACGATAGAGCAAACGCGGGAACGGAATCGTCTCCCGGACGTGGTCAAGGCCGCAAATCCAGGCGACCGTCCGCTCCAGCCCCAGACCGAAGCCCGAATGCGGCACGGAGCCGTATTTGCGCAGATCCAGATACCACTGGTACGCTTCCTTCGATAGCTCGTGCTCCTTGAAGCGTTCCTCCATCAGCTCCGGATCGTCGATGCGCTGGCTGCCCCCGATAATTTCGCCGTACCCTTCGGGCGCAATCATATCCGCACACAGCACGACTTCCGGACGAGACGGATCCGGCTTCATATAGAACGCTTTGATTTCCGTCGGGTAATGCGTGATGAACACCGGCTTGTCATAGCTTTCCGCGATCGCCGTCTCGTGAGGAGCGCCGAAATCTTCGCCCCACTCAAACTCGTGCCCGTTGTCCTGCAGAAACTTGACCGCTTCGTCGTACGTAATGCGCGGAAACGGGGCTTGAATGCGCTCCAGCTTCGTCACATCCCGTTCCAGCACCTCAAGCTCCTTGCGGCAGTTCGCCAGCACCGACTGCACGACATACGAAACGAACTGCTCCTGTACTTCCAGATTCTCTTCATGCGTGACGAAAGCCATCTCCGGCTCAATCATCCAAAACTCGATCAGGTGACGGCGCGTCTTCGACTTCTCGGCGCGGAACGTCGGCCCGAACGAATACACCCGGCCGAGCGCCATCGCCGCCGCTTCCATGTAAAGCTGTCCGCTTTGCGTCAAGTAAGCGTCCTCGTCAAAATATTTCGTATGGAACAGATTGGTCGTCCCTTCGCAGGAAGAAGGCGTCAAGATTGGCGGATCTACCAAATGAAATCCGCGTTCGTCAAAAAACTGCTGAATCGCCCGGATGATTTGCGAACGAATGACCAAAATTGCCCGCTGCCGCGGCGTACGAATCCACAAGTGACGGTGATCCATCAAATAATCGACGCCGTGCTCCTTCGGTGTAATCGGATAATCGGTCGCGAGCTGAATGATCTCGATGCCTGTGACCGTGAGCTCGAAGCCGCCCTTGCTTCGCGAATCCTCACGTACGACGCCCGTAACGTATAAGGAGCTTTCCTGCGTCAGCTTGCCTGCGTCCTCCCACACTTGCTCGGAAACTTCGCTTTTCACAACGACGCCCTGCATAAATCCGGAACCGTCCCGCAGCTGCAAAAACCTTATTTTTCCGCTCGAGCGGATATTATGTAACCAACAACCGATGGTAACCGTTTGTTCCACGTGCCCGCCCGCTTGGCGAATCGTAACCAAATTGCGATTCATCAGCCATCCTCCTTGCTTGATCGAATCCGGGACGCCGGTGAACAGATGTTCGACCGGCGCTCTTTATCCTTATTCTACATGATTGGATTTGAAAATCAAACGGTGCGTATCCCGCGCGATGACCAGCTCCTCATTCGTCGGAATGACGAGCGCCTGAACGCGCGAACCGGGCTTGGTGATGACCCGTTCCCCGCCGTCGCGGCGCATATTGGCCGCTTCGTCGAGCTCTAGGCCGAGGAACGTCAGGTTACGGCAGACGGCGTCGCGCAGCACGGCCGAGTTTTCCCCTACGCCGGCGGTAAACACGATAGCATCGATGCCGTTCATGGCGGCGGCGTAAGCGCCGATGTATTTGCGCAGCCGGTATTCATACATCTTGAACGCGAGCGTCGCGTTCCGGTCGCCCGCCTCCATCGCCTGCGTAATCTCCCGCATGTCGCTGCTGATGCCGGAGATCGCCATCAGCCCGCTGTGCTTGTTCAGCATGGAGTTGACCTCCGACAGTGTCAGGTCTTCCTTGCCCATCGTGAACGGAACGATCGCCGGATCGATGTCCCCGCTGCGCGTCCCCATCATCAGCCCTTCCAGCGGCGTTAAGCCCATGCTCGTGTCGAGCGACTGGCCGTGCAGCACCGCTGCGCAGCTGGCGCCGTTGCCGATATGGCACGTCACCAGCTTCAGCTCCGAAAGCGGCCTGCCGAGAAACGAAGCCGCCCGCTCGCTGACATAAGCGTGCGACATGCCGTGAAACCCGTAACGGCGAATTTTGTGCTTTTTGTAGAGCACCATCGGAATGGGGTATAAATAGGACGTCTCGGGCATCGTCTGGTGGAACGCCGTATCAAATACGACCGCCTGCGGCGTATTCGGCATGTTCGCCTCGACCGCTTGAATGCCCAGCATATGTGCCGGGTTGTGCAGCGGCGCAAGGTCGAACAGCCGCTTGATCTCGCGCTTCACCTCTTCGTTCACCCTCACCGAGCTGGAGAACGACTCGCCGCCATGCACGACCCGGTGCCCGACGGCTTCGATTTGCGCTGCGGATTGCAGCACGCCGAATTCCGGATGGACCAGCATATCGAGCACCCGGCGAATCGCCGTCGTATGCTCCAAAATTTCCCGCACCTCGCGAATGTCCTGCTTCCCTTCCGGTTCGTAAGTGAGAATCGCCGATTCCATGCCGATCCGCTCCACCTTGCCTTTGGCCAGCACCGATTCATCCGTCATTTGATACAGTTGAAATTTCAATGACGAGCTCCCGGCGTTGATGACGAGAATAATCATAGTCGGTCACCGTCCTTATCGTAGGTAAAAAAGCCTTGTCCCGTTTTCGTCCCGAGATGCCCCGCCCGAACCATTTGTTTGAGCAGGAACGAAGGCCGGTACTTCAGCTCGCCGAACTCGCGGAACATTCGCTCCATCGCCGCCAGCACCGAATCGAGTCCGAACCGGTCAGCCATCTCCAGCGGTCCGTAACGAAAATCGTACCCGATCCGCATCGCGCTATCGATATCGTCGGCCGTCGCCACCCGTTCGGAAAGCGCATGCATCGCTTCGTTAATCAGGATGCAGATCAACCGCGTCGTCACGAAGCCCGGCGATTCGTACACTTGAATGCCGCGTTTTTGAATCGTTTGTTCCACGAAACGGCGCGTTTGTTCGAACGTATCCTCGCTCGTTTTAACCGCCCGAATAATTTCCACGAGATGAATTTTCGATACCGGGTACAAAAAATGCAGCCCGATCACCCGCTCCGGCACCTTCGTTGCGGCCGCGATCTCGGTTAAGCTGAGCGTCGACGTATTGCTTGCGAGAATGATCGGGGGCGGGCACAGGTCGTCAAGCCGCGCGAACACTTGTTTTTTCAAATCCAGATCTTCGCTGATCGATTCGATCACCATGTCGCACTCGGACAACCGGCTCCAGTCCGTCATCTTATGAATACGCGATAAAATCAATTTTTTCTCCGGGATCGTAATCGCCCATTTCTCGATCTGCTTGTCTAGGCTAATCTCCATTTGTTCCCAAGCCTGGTCCAGACGCTCCGGCGTTCGTTCGATCAGCAGCACCTCAAGCCCGCGGGAGGCTAGCATTTCCGCGATGCCTTGGCCCATTGTGCCCGCTCCGACGACTCCTATTTTGTTAAATACCATGATGGCGTCCCCCCTCCATATCGATCCAGTGATATTATACACAAGCGGAAGAAATTTTCATAAATCATTTGTCACACTTTTCGCAAAAAAAGTCCGCCAAACCCGGTTTATCGGGCGGCGGACTTTGGACACAAGCTTATTTGTTGGCAAGGCGGGCTTCATGAGCCGCTTCGTACGCGGCAATTTTGTCTTCATGCTGCAGTGTCAAGCCGATATCGTCAAGACCGAGCAGCAGAAATTGACGGCGATGCTCGTCGAGGTTAAACACGATGTTCAGCCCTTGGTCGTCGGTGATCGTATTGTTCTCGAGATCGACGGTCAGCTGATAGCCTTCTTGAGCGGCTGTGCGCTGGAACAGTTCTTCCACTTGCTCTTCGCTGAGCGTGATCGGCAGGATGCCGTTCTTGAAGCAGTTATTGTAGAAAATGTCGGCGAACGACGGCGCAATGACGACGCGGAAGCCGTAGTCTTGAATCGCCCATGGCGCGTGCTCGCGGGATGAACCGCAGCCGAAGTTGGCGCGGGAGATCAGCACCGAAGCGCCTTGGTAACGCGGCTGGTTCAAGCTGAACTCGGGAATGACGTTCCCTTTCGGGTCAAATCGCCATTCGAAGAAGAGGAACTGGCCGAAGCCGGAACGCTCGATGCGTTTCAGGAATTGTTTAGGGATGATGGCGTCCGTATCGACGTTCACGCGGTCGACCGGGCCGACGATGCCGGTATGCTTTTTAAAGGCTTCCATTTCGTTCTACTCCTTATTTCTCATGTGGTGTATGCTTAAGCTTCCTGCTTCACTTTAAATTCCCAATCGCGCACATCTGTAAAACGCCCTTTGACCGCTGCAGCGGCAGCCATCGCCGGCGATACGAGATGCGTGCGTCCGTCGCGGCCTTGACGGCCTTCGAAGTTCCGGTTGGACGTCGACGCACAGCGTTGTCCCGGTTGGAGCACGTCCGGGTTCATTGCCAGACACATCGAGCAGCCCGCGTCGCGCCATTCGAATCCGGCTTCGGTGAAGATTTTGTCCAGACCTTCCTTCTCGGCCTGGATCTTCACGCGGCCCGATCCCGGTACGACAATCGCCGTGACGTTCGGAGCCACTTTATGACCTTGAGCGACAGCTGCGGCGGCGCGCAGGTCTTCGATCCGGCCGTTCGTACAGGAACCGATAAACACATAATCGATCGCGATTTCGGACATCGGCGTTCCCGGCGTCAAGCCCATGTACTCCAGGGCTTTCTCAGCAGCTTTGCGCTCGTTCTCGGTCGTGAAGTCCGCCGGATTCGGCACAACGCCGGTAATGTCGGTACCCATGCCCGGGCTCGTGCCCCAGGTCACTTGCGGGATCAGGCTCTCGGCGTCGAATTCAACCACACGGTCGTATACAGCGCCTTCGTCTGTCGTCAGCTTGCTCCATTCGGCTACCGCTCTGTCGAACGCTTCGCCTTGCGGCACATACTCGCGTCCGCGCAAGTAATCGAATGTCGTTTGGTCAGGCGCGATCAAACCGGCTCTTGCGCCCGCTTCGATCGACATGTTACATACGGTCATGCGCTCTTCCATCGACAAGTTGCGGATCGCTTCGCCCGTATACTCGATGACGTAACCGGTGGCGAAATCCGTACCGTATTTCGCGATCACGCCGAGGATCAAGTCTTTCGCCGTGACGCCCGGCTGCAAGCGGCCGTTGATGCGCACTTCAAGCGTTTTGGCTTTGGATTGCTGCAAGCATTGCGTCGCGAGCACGTGCTCGACTTCGCTCGTCCCGATGCCGAACGCCAATGCGCCGAAAGCGCCGTGAGTCGACGTGTGGCTGTCGCCGCAGACGATCGTTTTGCCCGGATGCGTCAAGCCGACTTCCGGTCCCATAACGTGCACGACACCTTGGTCGATGCTGTCCAGGTCAAACAGCTTGATCCCGAAGTCAGCGCAGTTTTTCGAAAGCGTATCGATCTGCTGCTTCGAAATCGGATCGGTGATGTTGAAACGGTCTTTCGTCGGCACGTTGTGATCCATCGTCGCGAACGTCAGGTCCGGACGGCGCACTTTGCGGCCGCTCAAGCGAAGTCCTTCGAAAGCTTGCGGGCTTGTCACTTCATGCACCAAATGCAGGTCGATATAGATGATGCTCGGTTTGCCTGCTTCGGATTGAATGACATGGTTATCCCAAATTTTCTCAAACATTGTTTTTGCCATCGGTTCCACCTCGGGTTGTGTATGAATGAATCCTTGGAATGTACTGCTCTATGTGTTACATCGTACCATGTTCAACTTCATTGTTCCAAGATATAATAGCTATAACATTGATAGGTTTCGATAATAATGCATCATAAATCAATTATGAACCAAAGGAGCCGTTTGAACGATCATGGAACTGCGTCAGCTGCAATACGCTTTGCAAATCGCTATCGACAAAAACTTTTCCCGCGCCGCAGAAAAGCTGCACATCGCCCAGCCCTCCCTCAGCCAGCAGCTGTCCAAGCTGGAGAAAGAAATCGGCGTACTCTTGTTTCAACGCACGACAAACTCGGTGGAGGTCACGTATGCCGGGTCGCTCTTCGTGGAGAAGGCACAAAAAATACTCGACACCGTCGAGCAGCTGAAGAAGGAAATGGAAGATATTTCACAGATGCGCAAGGGCCGGCTTGTCGTCGGCAGCCTGCCGATCACCGGCGCGCACGTCCTGCCGCTCGTGCTTCCCGTTTTTCAGGAGCGCTACCCCGAGATCGACGTCGTGCTTGTCGAGGAGACGACGAGGAACCTCGAGCATTTGACCGCCAGCGGCCAGGCGGACATATCGCTGCTGTCGCTGCCGCTGTTTGACGACGCGCTCGCTTACGAGCCGGTGATCGAGGAAGAAATCGTGCTGGCGGTGCCGCCGCAGCATCCGCTCGCCGCCAAGGCCGCAGAAGCGGCCCCCGGTGAAGGAGGCGATGCGTGGACGGATCCGCTCCGTCCGCTATCAGGCGCAGACCGCTCGGTGCAGCCGGTCGACATCGGGCTGCTGCGGAACGAGCCGTTCATCGCGCTGAAGAAGGGCCAGGGCTTCCGGCAAATCGCCATCGAGCTGTGCGGCAGCGCAGGCTTCTCGCCGAACATTGTGTTCGAAAGCAGCAACATCGAGACGGTGCAGTCGCTCGTCGCCGCCGGCATGGGCATCGCCTTCGTGCCGCACATGGTATCCCGCGGCCGCTGGAGCAAGCTGGCGCCTGCCTACCTGCCGCTGCAAAGCCGTCCGACGCGAACGCTCGTAGTCGCTTACCGCAAAGGACGCTACTTGTCCAAGGCGGTCGAAGCGTTCATGGAGACGTTCCGCGACGTCATGCGCACGCCGACCTGACTCCAGCCTGCCATTAATGGTGTCCCTTCGCCATGCGATGACGGCATGGCGCGGGGATAGCCCCGCTTATTCCGCGTACAACGACGGACGTCGATCCTCGAAGATCGGAATGCGCCGGCGAACGTCCTTCACAAGCCCGAGATCGATCGTGGCCCGCACGATGCGCTCGCTTTCGTCCCCTTCCGCGAGCACCTCGCCCCACGGGTCGATGACCATGGAATGACCGAAAAATTCCGTCGTTCCGCTTATGCCGACACGGTTGCACGAAATGACGAACATCTGATTCTCAATCGCGCGCGCCATCAGCAGCGTTCGCCAATGGTGCAGGCGCGGATTCGGCCATTCCGCCGGCACGAACAGCACCTGGGCGCCGCCGAGCGCCAGCTTGCGCGACAATTCCGGGAAGCGGATGTCGTAACAAATCATCATCCCCGCCGGAACGCCGTCGAGCTCAAGCCTTCCCAGCTTGTCTCCGCTTTGCAAAAACTTCTCCTCGTCCATCAACCGGAACAGATGAATTTTCGAATAGTCGCCGGCTTCGTTCCCTTCACGATCGAACGCATAGATCGTATTGAAAACCCCGCCTTCCCGCTTCTCCGCGATCGATCCGCCCACGACGTTCACCCCGTGTTCCCGGCTAAACCCGGACAGCAGCGCCCGCGTCCGTTCTCCGGCCGGGTCGGCCAATTCCTGAATGCGGTCCAGCGCATACCCGGTGTTCCACATCTCCGGAATGACGATCACATCCGGCTTCACTTCATTCGTGACCGCTTCATTCAGCATTTCTTCCAACTTGGCGTAATTGCGCTCCGGCTCGCCGATGGCTATGTCCATCTGCAGCAGCGCGACGTTCCAGGTGCCTTGTGTCATGTTCCCCATCCTTTACTTCGTAAAATCGACATTTCCTTAACTATAGAGCATGAGGCCGACAACTTCAACGGATCCTCCATGCGAAAGCCATTCCCATGTACACAGGTCGGAATTCATGTTACATTAATCGTATTCAACTAAAGCGGCATCAGCCCGCATACCGATACTAAGCAATGGAGTGAGACGAACATGAACCCAACTTCGCCCAGCGCCGTCAGCGCTTTTCCCATTCAGCCCGCGCAGCGCCTGCAGGAGCTGCCTACCCAATTTTTCGCCAAACTCGTGCGCAAAGCGAACGAGCAAATCGCTGCCGGACACGATGTCATCAATCTCGGCCAAGGCAACCCGGACCGTCCGACGCCGCCGCATATCGTACAGGCGCTGCAGGAAGCGGCGGAGAACCCCCAATACCACAGATATCCGCCGTTCAACGGCTATATGTTCCTGAAGGAAGCGGTCGCCCAGCGGTATCGTGAAGATTACGGCGTCGAGCTCGATCCCGAAACGGAGGTCGCCATCTTGTTCGGCGGCAAAACCGGGCTCGTCGAAATCGCCCAATGTCTGCTCAATCCGGGCGACGTGTGCCTCGTCCCGGATCCGGGCTATCCGGATTATTGGTCCGGCGTCGCATTGTCCGGAGCCCGCATGGCGTTCATGCCGCTGCGGGAGTCGAATGCGTTCCTGCCGGATTACGACTCACTGGCGGCCGACGATCTCAACAAAGCGAAGCTGATGTTCATGAACTACCCGAACAACCCGACCGCTGTCTCGGCTCCTTACTCCTTCTACGAGGAAACCGTGCGGTTCGCCGCCAAGCACGGCATCGTCGTCGCCAGCGATTTCGCTTACGGCGCAATCGGGTTCGAAGAGACGAAGCCCGTCAGCTTCTTGCAGGTGCCGGGCGCCAAGGAAGTCGGCGTCGAATTTTACACGCTGTCCAAAACGTACAATATGGCCGGATGGCGGGTCGGCTTTTGCCTCGGAAATAAAGAAGTTGTGCGCATGATCAACCTGATACAGGATCATTATTACTGCAGCCTGTTCGGGGGCATTCAAGCGGCGGCGGCGGTAGCGCTCACCGGACCGCAATCGTGCGTGGACGAGCTTGTCGCGGTTTATCAATCCCGCCGTCATGCGCTGTTTACCGAGCTGGACCGGATCGGCTGGCAAGCGAAACGATCGCAAGGCTCTTTCTTTACATGGCTGCCGGTTCCGAAGGGATACACCTCCGAAACGCTGGCCGATCGGCTGCTGAACGAAGCCAAAATCGTCGTTGCGCCCGGTATCGGCTTCGGGGAGCACGGCGAAGGTTACGTACGGCTCGGCTTGCTAAGTCCGGAATCGAGACTGCAGGAAGCGGTGCGCCGGGTTGAAGCGCTCGGTTTATTTTAAGACCGCCAAGGGGATCATTCATATATACCAAACCTTAGGACTATGGTAGAATAAGCTCATTGCATCCATCATTCCGAAGTCTTATTCTACCGCTTAAGGTGATGCCTATGGACTACGACACGATCTCCAGCCTGCAAATGAATCGTTGGCATCGTATCTATTTAAATGCGTATTGGTGCATGATCGTTCTGTCGTTAGCGGTGGCATGCGTCGGGTACCCGTTTCGCTCCGTAAGCGAAGAGAGCGCCTTGTACCCATGTATCCTGTTTCCGACGGCGGGCTTGTCTGCAGTCGCCATCGTCGCTGAGTTGACGCTGCCGAGAATGAAGGCTTATCAAGATTTCTTCATGATCACGACCGCGACCGCCATGTGTGCCGTGCTCGTCTCCTCGATCTCGATGATCACGTTTATCCAATCGCTGTTTGTGCTGCCGTTGCTGATTTCGGTTATCTACATGCGGCGCCAAATCGCGTTCTATGCCTTCGGCCTGAACTTATCCTGCTTTTACGTCACGACGTTCGCCAACGAAGCGATTCGCGTACAGACAACCCGGGATCAAATCATCCTGATACATCTGTTGCTAGTCGCCGTGCTCCTGATCGCCTTAACGATCGTGGCCCGCGGACGGCAATTGGCCCGCTATTTGCAATCGGTCATCGACGCCAAACAGGAGCTTCTGGTGCAAAATGTCGTGTTGGACAAGCTGATCAAAACCGACGCGCTTACCGGACTTTACAATCACCGGACGTTTCACGAATACTTGGACAAATTGCTCGAGCTGTGGAATCATCAGCCGTTCCCGCTTTGCCTCGCCGTTCTCGACATTGATAATTTTAAGACCGTGAACGACACGTACGGACACCGCGCCGGCGACATCGTGCTGCGGGCAGTCGCAACCGCCATCCAGGAAGCCCTTACCCCTAACGATTTCGCCGCCCGTTACGGCGGTGAGGAATTCGCCGTCATTATGACCGAGAAGTCGTTCAAGGAAGCGTATGCGATGCTTGAGAACATTCGCACCGTCATTGCGAATATGCGGCACCCTGAGTTGGACGGCAGCTCGGTGACAGTCAGTATCGGCCTGTATGCGCATCGCGCCAACGAAGACAAAGAGCGATTGTTCGAGAAAGCGGATATGCTGCTGTACGAGGCCAAACATTCCGGCAAAAACCGAACCGCCTGCGCAGGCTAGCTCCAAGTCCAACCCGTATCGGACGGCGCCCTCTCCTTTACAAACCGCGTCCGGGCGTGCTATGCTAAACAAGAAACCAAACGTAATGATGGGAATAGTAGGAAGCCCCTGCACGCTCAGAGAGTAAATTCCGACGGCTGAGAGAATTTACCGTGAAGACTTACCGAACCCGCCCCTGAACGGCCAACGACGAGTTGGACGGCGTTCCCCGCCGTTATGAGGGATCAAGACGGATGAGCACGCTCATCAAGTAAGGTGGTACCGCGGAAGTTATGGCTTTCGTCCTTAGAGGACGGGGCCTTTTTGCATTTACCGGGACCCTCCTCTCCAATCGTAACGGAAAAGAGTGAAGTATATGTCGCAAGCCATTGTCGTCAAAATCGGAAGCAGCTCGCTCACGTCGGATGAAGGGGGGCTGAACCGCGATAAAATCGTGTTCTTCGCCTCGGAACTGGCTTCTCTGCACCGCGCCGGTTATCCGGTGCTGCTCGTCACCTCCGGCGCGGTCGCGGCCGGGTTTCGCGAGCTCGGCTATGCATCCCGTCCCAAAGCGCTGCATGAGAAGCAAGCTTCGGCGTCCGTCGGGCAAGCGCTGCTGATGCAGGCGTACCATGATGCATTCGGACGCCACGGTGTCGGCGTCGGTCAAATTTTGCTTACCCGCTCCGACTTTTCCAACCGCAAACGCATCCATAACGCGCAGATGACGCTGGAGGAGCTGCTTCGAAGGCGCATGGTGCCGATCATTAACGAGAACGACACCGTCTCGGTCGACGAGCTGAAATTCGGCGACAACGATACGTTATCCGCCCTGGTCGCTAATCTGGTACGGGCGCGCAAGCTGGTCATCCTGACCGATACCGACGGGCTCTACACGGAAGATCCGCGGAAAAACGCCGAAGCGAAACGGATCGACCGCGTGAACGAAATCGACGAAGAGCTCTACCGGATCGCCGGAGGCTCGGGCTCTTCCGTCGGCACCGGCGGCATGCGCTCCAAGGTTGAAGCGGCCCGCATCGCGATGCGCGGCGGCATTCCCGTCTTCGTCGGCCGGGTTATGGAACCCGGCGACTTGACGCTTGCGGTGGACGGCTCCGGCAAAGGCACGTATTTCGATACGAGCGAACACAATTTGCCGATGAAGAAGCAGTGGCTCGGCTTCCACTCACAGCCGCAAGGCCGCGCCGTCGTCGACGACGGCGCGGAACGGGCGCTCATCGAGGGCGGCAAAAGTCTGCTGCCGGCCGGCGTGAAGGAAGTTTCCGGCGACTTTCACCCGGGCGACGTCATCGAGGTTGTGAACGCGAGCGGGCAGACGGTCGGCCGGGGCGTCGTCAATTATGCGGCGTGGCAGCTTCAAGCCGTTGCCGGGTTAAGCACCGACGAAGTGCTGAAGCGCATCGAGGTGCCGCGGCTCGAAGTCATACACCGCGACGAATGGATTACCCTCGCCGCGACGGCGAAAGCAAGAGATAGCGCAAATTCGTAAGATCAGCTTACTTACTTAAAGGAGGAACAGGCGAATGACGACTGTTTACGATACCCATACTTCTGAAGTGACGATAAAGGCGAAGCTGGCTAAAGCGGCCTCGCCGAAGCTTAGCTTGCTCTCCACCGGGCAGAAGAACGCCGCCCTGCTCCGCATGGCTGAAGCGCTGGTTCAGGAAGCCTCTTCGATTATCGCCGCTAACGCGCTCGACCTGCAGCGCGGCCGCGAGAACGGCATCTCGGTCTCGCTGCTCGACCGGCTCGCGTTAAACGAGTCCCGCATCGCGGCGATGGCCGAAGGCTTGCGCCAAGTCGTGGAGCTGCCAGATCCGATCGGCGATGTGCTCGAAGCGTTCGACCGGCCTAACGGGCTGTCGATCCGCAAGGTGCGCGTCCCGCTCGGCGTGATCGGCATGATCTACGAAGCCCGCCCGAACGTTACGGTCGATGCGGCCGGACTGTGTTTGAAAACCGGCAACGCCGTCGTCCTGCGCGGCGGATCGTCCGCTCTTGAATCGAACAAACGCATCGTAGAGGTACTGCACGAAGCGCTTCGCGAAACCGACGTTCCCGTCGATGCGCTGCAGCTCGTGCTGGATCCGAGCCGCGCCTCGGCCCAAGAAATGCTCAAGCTGAACGGCCTGCTTGACGTGCTCATTCCGCGCGGCGGCGCTTCGCTCATCCAGAATGTCGTGAAGAACGCTTCCGTACCGGTCATCGAAACCGGCTCCGGCATTTGCCATACGTTCATCGATGATTCGGCGAAGCCGGAGATGGCGCTGCAAATCGCCATCAACGCCAAAGTGCAGCGCCCCTCCGTCTGCAACTCGATGGAAACGCTGCTCGTGCACAAGTCGTTTGCCGAACGGCATCTCGAGATGATCCTGCACCAGTTCGCACAGCAGAACGTTGAACTGCGCGGCGACGAACAGGCCCGCCGCATCTTCCCCGGCATGAATGAAGCCACCGATCAGGATTGGGATACCGAGTATAACGATTACATTCTCAACGTACGTATCGTGGATGGGTTGGACGAAGCGCTGGCGCATATCGCCGCTCACGGGACGATGCATTCCGAATGCATCGTAACCGAAAATGCCGACCATGCCGCCCGTTTCTTGAATGAAGTCGACGCCGCCGCCGTTTACCACAACGCCTCCACCCGTTTTACCGACGGGTTCGAATTCGGCTTCGGCGCGGAAATCGGCATCAGCACGCAAAAGCTTCACGTCCGCGGACCGATGGGCCTGCCTGCCTTGACATCGAGCAAATACCGTGTCGTCGGCAACGGCCAAATCCGGGGATAACGAACATATAAAGGAGTCCTTCAACGTGTCCAACACTTTAGCTTCAATAAATATCGCCTTTATCGGCGCAGGCTCGATGGCCGAAGCCGTCATTCGCGGCCTGATCGACAAGGGGGGCGTCCAAGGCGAGCGCATCTTCGTCGCGAACCGCTCGAATGCGGCTCGATTGCAGGAGCTTCAGCAGACATACGGCATTCGTTACACGCAAGACGAAGCCGCCAAAGAACAGGCGATCCGCCAAGCGGACGTCGTCGTCATCGCCTTTAAGCCGAAGGATGCCGCAGAGGGCGTGCGGCTTCTCCGCGGGCTGTTGAACGAGCGCCAGCTGCTCGTCTCCGTCATTGCCGGGCTATCCATTGAAACGATATCCGGGCTGCTGGAGAACCCGCGCATGCCGGTTGTGCGCACGATGCCCAACACGTCCAGCACGATCGGTCTCGGCGCAACCGGTATCAGCTTCTCCGCAGCCGTCAACGCCGAACAGCGGCAAATCGCGACCGACATGTTTCGGTCGACCGGCATCGTCAGCATCGTCGACGAGCCGCTGCTCGATACGGTCACAGGCCTGTCGGGAAGCGGCCCCGCTTACATCTATTTCATGATGGAAGCGATGATTGAGGGGGGCGTCCAAGGCGGCCTCAACCGCGAGGAAGCGCGGCGGCTGACCGTGCAAACCGTACTTGGCGCCGCCCGCATGGTTGAGACGACCGGCGAGGAGCCGGCCGAGCTGCGCCGCAAAGTAACGTCGCCGAACGGCACGACACAAGCCGCGCTCGAGCTGATGGCCGGTCGCGGCTTCAGCGAGACGGTCACGCAAGCCGTGCTTCGCTCGGCTGAGCGCGCTTCCGAAATCGGAGCCGCCATCAGCGATTCCGTTACGTCCCAAAACAAATAAAGGAGGTGGATTATCGTGAGTTTGCCCTTGCCAGCTTCTTATTGCATAGCGACATACCGCTGTTATGACGAGAAAGCGGATTTTCATAAGAAAGCAACCGGTATCGCCGTCGGTCTGACCGTCGGCAGCTGGACGGATTTGCCCGAAGCGCGGAAGGCCGAGATGGAGAAACACCTCGGCCGGGTCGTCTCCGTCGACGTCCATGAACCCGCTGCCGGCGAATCGCTCGGCGAACGGTACGCCGACATTCGGATCGCCTATCCGGACGTCAACTTCAGCCGCGACATTCCGGCGCTGCTGGTCACCGTATTCGGCAAGCTGTCGATGGACGGCCGTATTAAATTGACCGACCTCACCTTCTCGCCTTCGTTCCTGGACGCCTTCCCGGGTCCTCGTTTCGGTCTGCAGGGCGTACGCGACCTGCTCGGCGTGCAAGACAGACCGCTGCTGATGAGCATCTTCAAATCGGTAATCGGCCACGATTTGCCGGCGCTGCGCGAGCAGTTCTACCAACAGGCTCTTGGCGGCGTCGATTTGATCAAGGACGATGAGATCTTGTTCGAGAACCCGCTGACGCCGATCGAACGACGCGTTGAGGTGTGCATGGAGGCAGCGGAGCAGGCCGGACGCGAAACAGGTCAAAAGCTGCTGTATGCCGCTAACCTGACAGGTTCGACGTTCGGTTTGGTTGAGCAAGCCAGGCGCGCCATCGGAGCCGGCGCCAATGCGCTGCTGTTTAACGTGCTGGCCTACGGATTCGACGCGCTTGCCGAGCTGAGCCGTCATCCCGACGTGAACGTGCCGATTATGGCGCACCCGGCGCTCGCCGGCGCCTTCTACCCCTCGGCGCACCACGGCATTTCGGCTAACGTCCTGCTCGGCAAGCTGATGCGCCTGGCCGGCGCGGATCTCGTTCTGTTCCCTTCCCCGTACGGATCGGTCGTCATGCCGCTGGAGGAAAACATGGCCATCAAGGATGCTCTCCTAACAACCGAAGCGTCCGGCTATGTGACGGGTGGCGGCGCTGCGGACCAGCTGTCGCTGCGGACCAGCTTCCCGGTGCCGTCCGCCGGCATTCATCCGGGACTTGTGCCGTGGATCTTGCGCGACTTCGGACATGACGTCGTGGTGAACGCCGGCGGCGGCGTCCATGGTCACCCGATGGGCGCAGCGGCCGGAGGACGCGCGTTCCGTCAAGCGATCGACGGCTGCTTGAGCGGCATTCCGCTAAGAACGTATGCGGAAACCCACCCGGAACTGCAGGCGGCAATTCAAGCTTGGGGGATTAAAGAATGAGCAAGCGGCGCGTTATTTTTTGCGATTTCGACGGCACGATTACCGTCAACGACAACATCGTTGCCATTATGAAGCATTTTCAGCCGGAAGGCTGGGATAAGCTTGTGGATCAGGTGATTAACAAAGAAATCACGATTCGCGAAGGGGTCGGACGCATGTTCGCCCTCCTTCCCACCTCCCGCAAGGAGGAAGTGATCGACTTTGCGATCCGCAATGTGACGATTCGTGCGGGGTTCGCCGAGCTGCTCGACTATTGCAAGCGTGAAGGCATTACGTTTCTCGTCACCAGCGGGGGAATCGACTTCTTCGTGTATCCCGTACTGTCGGCGTTCCCGATTCCGAGCGACAATATATACTGCAACGCCAGCGATTTCAGCGGCTCGCATTTCCGTATCTTGTGGCCGCACGCGTGCGACGAGCATTGTCATAACGATTGCGGGATGTGCAAAACGACGATCATTCGCGCCTATCCCGCAGATGAATACGAACGTATCCTGATCGGCGACAGCGTGACCGACTTCGAGGGGGCCAAGCTTGTGGATACGGTTTATGCGCGCGCGCACCTCATCGATTTGTGCAAGGAACTCGGCTTGAATTATAAGCCGTTCGAAAACTTTTATGATGTGATCCAGCATATAGAGGAGTTGAACGTAAGGTGAGCTTCAGCACCATTACGCTAGAAGAGAAACAGCAGGCGTTCGCCGAGCTGCGGGAAATCAAAACCTTGCTGTCCTCACGGGGATGGTTCCCGGGGACAAGCGGCAACCTGTCGATCCGCGTGGGCGGGTTCGCCCCCGAGCAGTTCGCTTTCGCCGTGACGGCGAGCGGCAAGGACAAATCGATCAATACCCCGTCCGACTTCCTGCTCGTCGACCAGAACGGGAAAGCGATCGAAGCGACGAGCTTGA
Source organism: Paenibacillus sp. tmac-D7 (assembly GCF_006519665.1). Classification (NCBI taxonomy): domain Bacteria; kingdom Bacillati; phylum Bacillota; class Bacilli; order Caryophanales; family Paenibacillaceae; genus Paenibacillus; species Paenibacillus sp. tmac-D7. Next base: position 189,638 of record NZ_VIDW01000001.1, read on the forward strand.
AGCCGTCGGCGGAAACGCTGATCCACTGCGAGATTTATCGGGCAACCGGAGCAGGCGCCATTTTCCATGTGCATACGGTATTCAACAATGTGATCTCGGAGTGGTACGCCGAACGCGGCAGCGTGCCGATCGACGGCGTCGAGCTCATCAAGGCGTTCAATATCTGGGACGAGGAAGCGCAGATTGAGATTCCGATTGTGCCCAACTATGCGGACATTCCGCGTATCGCCGAGCTCGTGGAACGATCGATTCTCCCGCGCATTCCCGGCATCCTCATTCGCAAACACGGCATTTGCGCCTGGGGCGCCAATGCATTCGAGGCGAAGCGCCATCTGGAGGCATTCGAGTTTTTGTTCGAATACGCCTATAGGCTTGCTGTATTGAAGAAATAAGCAGGGCGCTTGCCGGCCCGTGTTGCGGACTTACCTTACATCGTAGAGATGACGCCCATGCTGGGCCGTAACATTAGAAAGCCCTCTGTCACACGGTGACGGAGGGCTTTCTCCATATATTGACCTTCCAAATCGATCGGAACTAAAAGCCTTGCTCGACTTATTTCCCGTATTCGCTCGGGTTCGCACGCCATGCCTGCAGCGCAGCCAAATCCTGCTCCTGGATGCTGCCCTTCGCAAGGGCAACCTGCAGCAGCGTGGTGTAGTTGGTCAACGTCTCGAACGGAACGCCTGCGCCGTCGAACGCTTCTTTCGCCTTATCGAACTGGTACGAGAAGATGCCCAGTACGCCAAGCGCAGCGGCACCCGCTTCGTTCACGGCAAGCGCAACCTTCAGCGAGCTGCCTCCGGTGGAAATCAGGTCCTCGATGACGACGGTCTTCTGCCCCGGGCGGATCGTGCCTTCGATCAGGTTTTCTTTGCCGTGGCCTTTCGCTTTATCGCGTACGTATACCATAGGCAGGCCAAGTTTCTGCGCGACCCAAGCCGCGTGCGGAATACCGCCCGTCGCCGCTCCGGCAATCACTTCGGCATCCGGAAAATATTCGCGGATGATCGAAACGAACCCTTCCGCGATCCGTTCGCGGACTTCCGGGTACGAGATGGTCAGCCGGTTGTCGCAATAAATCGGTGATTTCAAGCCCGACGTCCAGGTAAAAGGCTGCTGCGGCCGCAGGGCGACCGCGCCGATGGACAGCAAATCGGCTGCGATTTGTTCCGCAAGCTGCGGGTTGGTACGAATCGTTGTGGCGCTCATTAGGGTATGCTCCTTTTATGGGGATTATCGGTTGAAAAGCTCGTGCTCCATTCCAGTTACAGGCTGGTTACATGCCAGCTACAGCTTAGCAGCCCGTTTCGACGGAAGCGATAATCGCTTCCAGCGCCGCTCTCGGGTCCGGCGCAGCCGTGATGGGACGCCCGATGACGACATAATCGGTGCCTTGCGCAAACGCCTCAGGCGGCGTCATGACGCGCGATTGATCGCCGATGTCGGCCCCCGCCGGACGAATGCCCGGCGTCACGGTGACAAAGCCGGTGCCGCATGCCTCTTTGATGCCCGCGACTTCATGCGGCGAAGCGACGACGCCGGCCATGCCCGCGAGCCGCGCCAGCTTCGCATACCGGATGACCGCATCCTCCACGCTGCCGGCAATACCGATCTCGTCGTTCAGCGTCGCCTGGTTCGTGCTTGTCAATTGGGTCACGGCGATAAGCAGCGGCTTGCTGCCTTGTCCCGCTCCGGTCACAGCTTTATCGACGCCTTCCCGAGCCGCTTCCATCATCCTGACTCCGCCCGCGGCATGCACGTTGAACATGTCCACGCCGAGCCGCGTGATGCTCTCGGCCCCGCCCTTAACCGTATTCGGGATATCGTGCATCTTCAAATCCAGGAAAACGTTGTAGCCCTTGTCCTTCAGCCTCGCTACGAACGCGGAACCTGCGCTGTAGAAAAGCTGCATTCCCACCTTCATGTAACAAGGAATGCCTTCGAGCGACTTTACAAGCGTCTCCGCCTGCTCCTCGCAAGCGTAGTCCAAGGCTACCATGATGCGTTCCGCCGCCAACCTGCCGTTCTTTGTCATTCGTCCGTCTCCTTCTCGTTTCCTTCTCATTCGGGCCCCATCAAGGGATTAGCACAGCGCTCCGCAGTCAAGCCGGAGACACTGTGCTAATTCGGGTTTGCTGCTTATAGTTACGCTTGATGCGCAGGCATCGGCGTCGATTGGAAGTAAATCGATTCCAGCACGTGCAGCAGCGCGCTGACGGTATCGAGCGAGGTCATGCACACGACGCCGTTCTCGACCGCTTCGCGGCGAATCCGGAAGCCGTCGCGCTCCGGCATTTTGCCTTTAGTGAGCGTGTTGACGACGAAATGCGCTTCGCCGTTGCGAATCAGATCCAGAATGTTCGGCGAGCCTTCGCTCAGCTTGTTGACGCGGGTTACGTTCAGCCCGGCTTTTTCAAGCGCCGCCGCCGTACCGCCTGTCGCTACGATGCGGTAGCCCAATCGGTCGAAGCCGCGGAAAATTTCCGTCGCTTCCGCCTTGTCTTTGTCCGCAATCGTCGCGATGATGGCGCCGGTCGGCGGCACTTTCATGCCGGAGCCGATCAAGCCTTTGTAGAGCGCCTTCGCGAACGTTTTATCGCGGCCCATGACTTCGCCCGTCGATTTCATCTCCGGTCCGAGCGTCGTGTCGACGCGGCGCAGCTTGGCGAAGGAGAACACCGGCACTTTAACGGAAACGTAGTTGTCTTCCGGCCACAAGCCGTTCTCATAACCCATATCCGCAAGCGTCTCACCCATGATGACGCGTGTCGCCACGTTAGCCATCGGGATTTTCGTGACTTTGCTCAAGAACGGAACCGTCCGGGAAGAACGCGGATTGACTTCGATCACGTACACTTCGTCTTGATAAATGACGAACTGGATGTTGACGAGGCCGACCACTTGCAAGCCGCGGGCGATTTTCGTCGTGATGTCGATAATTTTTTGCTTCAGCTCTTCCGATACGGTTTGCGTCGGATACACCGCGATCGAGTCGCCGGAGTGAACGCCCGCCCGCTCGATATGTTCCATAATGCCCGGAATCAATACGGTTTCTTTGTCGCAAATGGCGTCGACTTCAACTTCTTTGCCGAGCATGTAACGGTCGATCAGGACCGGATGCTCCGGATTGATTTTCACTGCGTATTCCATGTAGCTGAGCAGCTCTTCGTCGGAGTAGACGATTTCCATCGCCCGGCCGCCCAATACGTAGGACGGGCGCACGAGCACCGGATAACCGAACTTCGAAGCCATGCCAACGGCTTGGTCGACCGAAGTGACGGTGCCGCCCGGCGGCTGAGCGATATCGAGCGAGCGCAGCAGCGCTTCGAACTTCTTGCGGTCTTCGGCCGCATCGATGTTCTCCAGATCCGTACCGAGAATGCGTACGCCGGCTTGGGACAGCGGTGCCGCCAGGTTGATCGCCGTTTGGCCGCCGAACTGCACGATGACGCCGATCGGCTGCTCACGCTCGATGACGTTCATGACGTCCTCGAAGAACAACGGCTCGAAGTACAGACGGTCGGACGTATTGAAGTCCGTCGACACGGTTTCCGGGTTGTTGTTGATGATGACCGCTTCGTAACCGGCGGCCTGAATCGCCCACACCGCATGAACGGTCGAGTAATCGAACTCGATGCCTTGTCCGATCCGGATCGGACCGGAGCCGAGCACGACGACCTTCTGTTTCGTCGTCTCCTTCACTTCATCTTCGGTTTCGTAGGTCGAGTAATAGTAAGGCGTCGAAGCTTCGAATTCGGCTGCGCACGTGTCGACCATTTTGTACACCGGCTTCAGGTTCAGGCCGAGGCGGTAAGCGCGAACGTCCGCTTCTTTCGTCATGTTCAGCCCTTTGTCGGCCGACTGGCGAATTTCGGCGATAGCGCGGTCCGTAAACCCTTTGCGCTTCGCTTCATATAACAATTCCGGCGTCAGTTCCGGCTGCTGGAGCTCGGCTTCGAATTTAATCATGCCCTCGAGCTTGTGCAGGAACCACCAGTCCACCTTCGTCAAGTCCTGCAGCTGCTGCACCGTGTAGCCGCGGCGCAAAGCTTCGGCGATCAGGAACATCCGCTCGTCGTCCGGCTTCACCAGACGCTGCTCCAGCGTCGCTTGGTCCAGCAAATCGGTTTCTTTCAAGAACAGACGGTGGACGCCGATTTCAAGCGAACGGATCGCTTTATGGATCGATTCCTCGAACGTACGGCCGATCGCCATGACTTCGCCGGTCGCCTTCATTTGTGTCCCGAGCTTCCGGTTGGCCGAGGTGAATTTATCGAACGGCCAGCGCGGAATTTTCGACACGATGTAGTCGAGCGTCGGCTCGAAGCAGGCGTATGTTTGACCCGTGACCGGGTTGACGATTTCGTCAAGCGTGTAGCCGATCGCGATTTTTGCAGCCATTTTGGCGATCGGGTACCCTGTAGCCTTGGACGCCAGCGCGGAAGAACGGCTCACCCGAGGGTTAACCTCGATCACGTAGTATTGGAAGCTGTGCGGATCAAGCGCGAACTGAACGTTGCAGCCGCCCTCGATATTCAACGCGCGAATAATTTTTAAGGAGGCCGAACGCAACATTTGGTACTCGCGGTCGGACAGCGTCTGGCTCGGAGCGACGACGATCGAATCGCCCGTGTGGACGCCTACAGGATCGAAGTTCTCCATGTTGCAGACGACGATACAGTTATCGTTCGCATCGCGCATGACCTCGTACTCAACTTCCTTCATGCCGGCAATGCTTTTCTCGATCAAGCATTGGTTAATCGGGCTGTAACGAATCCCGGATGCGACCGTTTCGAGCAGCTCTTCTTCGTTCGCGCAAATCCCGCCGCCCGTTCCGCCCAGCGTATAGGCCGGACGCACGATGATCGGATAACCGATCTCATTCGCAAAATCAACCGCTTCCTGCACCGTCGTCACGATCGTGCTGTCCGGCACCGGCTGCTCCAATTCGCGCATCAGATCGCGGAACAAGTCGCGGTCTTCCGCCTTCTCGATCGCGGTCAGCTGCGTACCGAGCAGCTTCACGTTCTCGCGTTCGAGCACACCCGCGCGAGCGAGCTCCACGGCCATATTCAGGCCAGTTTGACCGCCGAGCGTCGGCAGCAAGCCGTCCGGACGTTCTTGACGAATAATTTGCGTGACGAAATCCAGGGTGATCGGCTCGATATATACTTTATCAGCCATGTTCGTGTCGGTCATGATCGTAGCCGGGTTGCTGTTGATCAGAACGACCTCGTAGCCTTCTTCTTTCAAAGCTTGGCAAGCTTGCGTCCCGGCGTAGTCAAATTCCGCCGCTTGGCCGATGACGATCGGACCCGAACCGATAACGAGAATCTTTTTAAGTGTATTATTTTTTGGCATAGGTCAATTCCCCTTTCGAAACGGATCCTGCGGCGCCGTTCGCCTGCTGTTCGTAAGCCGCTGCGAGTTGCGCTTGGCGCGAAATCTTCGGCGTATTTTTTTGATGGTCGCGGATCATGGTCAGAAATTCGTCGAACAAATAGCTCGAATCGAACGGTCCCGGTGCGGCCTCCGGATGATATTGTACGGAGAAAGCCGGGTATTTCTTATGGCGCAAGCCTTCGATCGTACGGTCGTTGTTGTTGATGTGCGTCACTTCCAGCTCCGTGCCGGCGATCGATTCTTCCTTAACGGTGTACCCATGGTTCTGGGACGTGATGTAGCAGCGGCCGGATTTCAGTTCTTTCACCGGATGATTGCCTCCGCGATGACCGAATTTCAGCTTCTCGGTGTCGGCTCCGCTCGCCAAGGCGAACAATTGATGGCCGAGGCAGATGCCGAAGATCGGGAATTCGCCGAGCAGCTCGGCGATCATCTTCGCCGCATGCGGCACGTCTTTCGGATCCCCGGGGCCGTTGGACAGCAGAATGCCGTCCGGCGAGAGGCGGCGGATTTGCTCGGCCGTCGCATCCTGCGGAACGACGACCACATCACAACCGCGCTTCGTCAGGTCGCGCAGAATGCCGCTTTTGGAACCGTAATCGACAAGCACGACGCGCTCTTTCGTCCCCGGCGCGCTAAACACGCTTTTCGTCGAGACGCGGGACACTTGGTCCGTCATGAGCGGCGTCCCGTTCAACTGCTCGAGCAGCTCTTCGACGCACTTATCCGATGTGGTCAAGATGCCTTTCATGACGCCAAGATGGCGGATGCGGCGGGTCAACATCCGCGTATCGATGCCGCTGATCCCGATAATGCCGTATTCTTTCAACAGGTTGTCCAGCGAATACTCGGCTCTCCAGTTGCTCGGCACGATCTCGTGCTCGCGCACGACAAAGCCGTGAATGAACGGACGGATCGATTCGAAATCGTCGCGCGCAATGCCGTAGTTGCCGATCAGCGGATACGTCATCGTGACGATTTGCCCGCAGTAAGACGGGTCCGAGAGAACCTCCTGATAACCTGTGATACCTGTATTAAAAACGACCTCGCCCACCGAGTCGCCGGTGCTTCCGAACGCCTTGCCGGTAAACAACGTACCGTCTTCCAACAACAATCTTGCCTGCATCGATGCTCACTCCTTATGTAATGTTGTTTTCAAGCTTTACATCATACCGACCAAACAACCTTGCCTTCCACCATCGTCAGCGTCGGCCAGCCCTTAAGCACCCAGCCCGTAAACGGGGTGTTGCGTCCCTTCGAAGCGAATTCCGCCGGATCGACCGCTTTCTCCGACTCCAGGTCGATCAAGGTTAAATCCGCCGGTTTACCTTCAGTTATCGTTCCCCACGGCAGTCCGAACACTTCGGCCGGCAGCTTCGTCATCTTGTCGATCAGAAACTCCAGACTCCAGGCCCCCGTTTCCACGAACTTCGTGTACAGAAGCGGGAAGGCCGTCTCGAAGCCGACGATGCCGAACGGAGCGAGCTGTACGCCGCGCGCCTTCTCTTCCTCGCTGTGCGGCGCGTGGTCCGTTACGATGATATCAATCGTACCGTCCATGAGACCTTCGATACAAGCCTGCACGTCTCGCGGCGTGCGCAGCGGCGGATTCATTTTCCAGTTGGCGTCGAGTCCGGGAATATCTTCGTCCGAGAGCAGCAGATGGTGCGGACATACCTCCGCCGTCACCTTGATGCCGATCTGTTTCGCCTGCCGGATCAGCCGGACCGATTGCTCCGTGCTGACGTGGCACACATGATAATGGACGCCCGTCGCTTCAGCCAGCAAAATATCGCGGCCCACATGAATCGCTTCCGACTCGTTCGGAATGCCCTTCAGCCCGTGCTTGCGAGCGAAAGAGCCTTCCGAGAAGGCGGCGCCCTCTACCAGCGTGTTGTCTTCGCAGTGCGCGATAACCGGCATGCCGATCGAGGCCGCTTTAGCCATCGCGTCTTTCATCATCTGAGCGCTTTGCACGCCGACCCCGTCATCCGTATACCCGATTACGCCCGCTTCCTTCAGTGCTTCGAAGTCGGTCAGCTCGCGGCCGAGCTCGTTTTTCGTAATACAGCCGTACGGAAGCACGCGGACGACGCCTTCGGTTTCCGCTTTGTCCAGCACGTACTTCACGGTCTCGACCGTGTCGATGACCGGCCTCGTGTTCGGCATGCAGGCGATGGTTGTGAAACCTCCGCGGGCAGCCGAGCGTGTACCGGTCGCAATCGTTTCTTTATGTTCAAAGCCCGGTTCGCGCAGGTGCACGTGCATGTCGATCAATCCCGGCGTCAGCAGCTTGCCCTTGGCATCGATCACTTCATGTCCGCCGACATCCGGCGACGTGCCGTCCGCATCTGCAATACGGGCCACGAGACCGCCCTCCACCAGCACGTGCTTCGCTTGTGTTTCATTCCCTGCGCTGACAACGCGGGCGTTCAAGATCCAAATTCCCATGAAAACCTCCACATATGGTTAAAATGTTTCGCGCAATCCCCTTCGCTTAGCTCAACGCGCGCTCGATCACGGCCATCCGAATCGGCACGCCGTTGCTCATTTGCGTAAAAATTTTCGACTTCTCGCACTCGACCAGCTCGTCGTCGATTTCGACGTTCCGGTTGAACGGGGCCGGGTGCATGATGATCGCGTGCGGCGCCATTCGCGCAGCCCGCTCCGACGTCAGCCCGTAGGCGGCGCGGTATTCCTCCGCCGACCCGAACAGCGTGCCTTCGTGGCGTTCCAGCTGCACCCGCAGCATCATGACGACGTCGGCCGACAGCGCCTCGTCGATCGTAACATAAGGCGCGTGCTCGCCCAGCTCATCCGCACGCATGCCTTGCGGCGCGCAGAAGCTGACCCTCGCGCCAAGCGTTTGCAGCGCCCACAAGTTCGAGCGGGCGACCCGGCTGTGCTGGATGTCGCCGATGATGGCGACGTGCAGCCCTTTGAAGCCGCCGAATGTTTGGCGGATCGTATACAGATCGAGCAGCGCCTGCGTCGGGTGCTCGTTGTTGCCGTCGCCGGCGTTGATCAGCGGCACCTTGATTTTTTGCACCAGCTCGGGCAAGAGACCGTTCGGCTTCATGCGGATGACGCCGGCGTCGATGCCCATGGACTCCAGCGTTCGTACCGTATCGTAAATCGATTCGCCTTTTTGAACGCTGGATACGGCGGCTGTGAAATTGAGCACTTCAGCGCCAAGCCGCTTTTCCGCAACCTCAAAGGAAAATCTCGTTCTCGTACTGTTCTCAAAAAACATGTTGGCCACGAAGCGGCCTTGCAAATGACCGGTCACCTTCACCGGATATTGCTCCCAGTAAGCGGCGCGGTCCAAAATGGATGTCAGCTCTTCGGCGCTAAGCCCTTTCGTTCCGAGCAGATGTTTATCGGATAAAAGCTGAGTTCGTGTCATTCGCCTTGCCTCCTCTGTCCTGTGATGAGCACTTGGTCCGCGCCGTCCGATTCCGTTAAGTGCACCTCAATGCTCTCCATTCGCGAGGTCGGAACGTTCTTCCCCACGTAATCCGGCCGGATCGGCAGCTCCCGGTGTCCGCGGTCGACGAGCACGGCCAGTTGTATCGATTGCGGCCGCCCGAGATCCATCAGCGCATCCATCGCCGCCCTCACCGTTCGTCCCGTGTACAATACGTCATCGAACAAAATCACTTTCTTCTTATGAACCACGAGGCTTTGCCGTCCGGCTTCGAGCGCAGCCGCCTCTTCGCTCAAGGCGGTTACGTGCGGGGGTGCGGAGATGGTCCGGTCGTCGCGATATCGCGTGACGTCCACTTCCCCGATCGGTACGTTAGCTCCCTCGATTTCGACAATTTTCTCAGCGACCCGCCGGGCCAGATGAATGCCCCGGGTGCGGATCCCGATGAGTACGCAATCTTCAAAGCCTTTGTTTCGTTCCAATATTTCATGGGCGATACGCGTCAATGCTCGTCGTATGGCCGTATCGTCCATTAGCACAAGCTCGGTTTGCTGCATGAACACCGGAACCTCCTCACCGTTGTATTCCTTCATCACAAAGCGATCGACTGCGCAAGACATAAAAAAACCTTGCCGTGTGGACAAGGTTAGCGTGCGCGAAAATAGAACCTGCCCGCAGGAACCGAGATGAGCTGGACATAACCAACCCAAGTCGTTCCGTTCCGGGTAGACCGTTCAATTCGTCGTTCACCTTGTCAGCCTCACGGGACTGCATTTTAAAGGTGCTTTTCAGTTACGAGCATTATCCCACGTTCGACAGCGGATGTCAATAGACGTCGAGGTGCCTTCATCGTTCGAACCGAACAAGCGGACGATGAATCGGCATTGCCTTTCCTGTCAGGGCCGCCAGTTGCGTTATCGCGTTCGGGCCCGGTCTCCTTTTGCGGCATGCGGGGTCTTAAACATTGCTAGAAACGGTGGATTGTGCTATAAAAGATGTAGTTCGTGTCCGCTTGTCCGAGCGGCAACCTTACATAAGGAGTGGAAGTGAAACATTATGTCGATCGAAATGAATACCGAAGAAGTCATTAATCTTATCAAAACAAGCAAAAAGAAAACCCCGGTGAAAGTATATGTAAAAGGCGATTTGGAATCCATCGCTTTCGGCGATACGATCCAAGCGTTCGTATCCGGCAAAAGCGGCGTCCTGTTCGGCGAATGGACCGATATTAAAGCGGTGCTTGACGAGCAAAGCGCGAAAATCGAAGACTACGTCGTCGAGAACGACCGCCGCAACTCCGCCATTCCGCTGCTCGACCTGAAAGGCATCAACGCCCGCATCGAGCCGGGCGCCATCATCCGCGATATGGTCGGCATCGGCGACAACGCCATCATTATGATGGGTGCCGTCATCAACATCGGCGCTTCCATCGGCGAAGGCACCATGATCGATATGGGCGTCGTCATCGGCGGCCGCGTGAAAGTCGGTAAAATGTGCCACATCGGCGCAGGCTCCGTCCTCGCGGGTGTCATCGAGCCGCCTTCGGCGCAGCCGGTCGTGATCGAAGACGATGTGCTCGTCGGCGCGAACGCAGTTATTCTGGAAGGCGTGCGCGTAGGGGAAGGTTCCGTCGTGGCGGCCGGCGCGGTCGTCGTGGAAGATGTGCCTCCTTTCAGTGTTGTGGCGGGTACGCCAGCACGCGTGATCAAGAAAGTGGACGACAAGACAAAGTCCAAAACGGAAATTTTGAAAGACCTGCGCACCCTGTAAATAGCGCATGGATGCGGCTCGGCGCCTGGCGCCGGGCCTTTCTGTTAACCGTGCACGGCCCAAATTGCTTTCTTATAGGAGGCTCTGGTTCGCTTATGAGCAAAACCGTCATTCCCAGCCCGTTCGTTCAGGTGCGCCGCGAGCTGCACCAAATCCCCGAACCGGGCTTCCAGGAATTCAAAACGCAAGCTTATTTGCTTGACTTTATTTCCCGTCTGCCGCAGGACCGCATCGAAGTTCGCAAATGGCGGACCGGTCTTCTCGTGAACGTTCGCGGAACCGCGCCGAAGCGCAGGTATGGCTACCGTGCCGATATGGACGGCTTGCCCATTCAGGAGGACACCGGTTACGAGTTCAAATCGACGCATCCCGGTTTCATGCACGCGTGCGGCCACGATTTGCATATGAGCATCGGGCTCGGGATTTTGGCCCATTTTGCCTCTCATCCGATCCGCGACGATTTGACGTTTATTTTTCAACCGGCGGAGGAAGGTCCGGGCGGCGCGCTTCCGATGCTCGAAAGCGAAGAGTTTCAGGCTTGGCGTCCGGACGAGATCTTCGCGCTGCATATCGCCCCGGAATATCCGGTCGGCACGATTGCGACGAAGCCCGGCATCCTGTTCGCCAACACGTCCGAGCTCTTTATCGACCTTGTGGGCACCGGGGGGCACGCCGCCTTCCCGCACAACGCCAACGATATGGTCGTCGCCGCTTGTCAGCTTGTCGGCCAGCTGCAAACCGTCATCGCGCGCAATGTGAACCCGCTCGACTCCGCCGTGATCACGATCGGCAAGATCGACGGCGGCACGAAGCAGAACATCATCGCGGAGCGGGCGCGCCTCGAAGGAACGATCCGCACTTTATCCGCCGATACGATGAAGCTCGTTAAATCGCGCATAGAAGCGATCGTGAACGGCATAGAGGCTTCGTTCGCCTGTAAAGCCGAGATCGATTACGGTTCAAATTACATGCAGGTGTATAACGAAAAGTCCGTGACCGCGGAGTTTATGAGCTGGCTCAGCGAATCGCAGGCGGAGTTCGGCGTGAAGCTTCATGAATGTACGGAAGCGATGACCGGCGAAGATTTCGGATATTTCCTCGAATCGATTCCCGGCTTCATGTTCTGGCTCGGCGTCAATACCCCGTACGGGCTGCATCATGCGAAGATCGAGCCGGACGAAGCGGCCATCGATACGGCCATCGGCCTCATGACCCGCTTTCTGACCTGGAAGTCGGAGCAATAGCCTGAAATGATATGCAAACAGCCGTCCGGATCATTCCGAACGGCTGTTTGCGCAGTTAAAATTCGATAACATGGCGCCAAATTCAACGGTGGGGCAGCTTCTTCACGAACGCCTCCAGCCGGTCCATCCCGGCTTCCAGCACATCCATCCCGTATGCATACGAAAGCCGCACGTACCCTTCCCCGAAATGCGAGAAGGCATCCCCCGGAACAACCGCGACGCGGTGCTCCTCGAGCAGACGCATCGTGAACTCCATCGACGTCAACCCGAACCGCTCGATCGAAGGGAACATATAGAACGCCCCTTCCGGTTTCTCCAGCGTAAAGCCCATGCCGGTCAACCGGTCGTATACGAAATCGCGGCGCTTGCGGTACTCGGCTTTCATGGGGGCAGCGTCATCCACGCCCGCTGTCAGCGCTTCAATCGCCGCATATTGACTGATCGAGCTTGCGCAGGTCACGTTGTACTGATGAACCTTGACCATATGCTGGGACAAGTAGGCGGGCGCAAGCGTGAAGCCGATCCGCCAGCCTGTCATGGAATGGGATTTCGACAAGCCGTTAATGACGATCGTTTGCTCACGCATGCCCGGCACGGCCGCGAAAGAGCGGTGCGGCGCATCGTAGATAAGCTCGCTGTAAATTTCGTCGGCGATGACGAACACTTCCCGATCGGCCAGCAATTGTCCGATCTCCGCCAGCTCTTCCGACGCCAGGACGCGACCGGTCGGGTTTGACGGGTAACAGAGAACGACGCAGCGGGTCCGGTCCGTCAGATGCGGCTCAAGCAGTTCTGCAGTCAGCTTGAAGCCATTGGATCGCGTATCCACATAGACCGGTACGCCTCCGCACAATCGGACAAGCGGCTCATAGCCGGGATAGATCGGACCCGGTAAAATAACCTCGCTGCCTTCGGTCAGCAGCGTCCGCAGCGTAATATCGAGCGCCTGGCTTGCGCCAGTCGTCACGATGATTTCGTCCGCTGCGGCATACTCCAGTCCGTACTTCCCCTTCACGAACTGTGAGATGGCCGACCGCAGTTCCGGCAGCCCCGGATTCGGCGTGTAGGTCGTGCGGTGGTCGGCGATGGCCTGCTCCGCCGCGTGCAAAATATGTTCAGGCGTCGGAAAATCCGGCTGCCCGATGGTCAGTGTAATCGCATCCTTATATCCGCTGACCAGATTCGAAATTTTACGGATGCCTGAAATTTGAATGTCTTTGACCCGCGGATTAATGAGCCTCTCCAATTGTTCCATGTCCGGCTTTCATTCCTTATCGCGTTTTTAGTACGTCCAACAATCGCAGCATATCGTCCGGCAGCGGCGCTTCAAACTCCAGCCACTTTCCGGAGCGCGGGTGTTCGAAGCCGAGGACGGCGGCATGCAAGGCTTGCCCTTCCATGACGACGCCCCTGCTCTTCGACAGGCCGTAGGCCGGGTCGCCGACCAGCGGATGCCCGATAAACTTCATGTGGACGCGAATCTGGTGCGTTCGTCCCGTTTCCAGCTTCAGCTCGACTAACGTGTAGTCGCCGAATCGTTCCAATACGAGAAAATGCGTGACGGCACGCTTACTGTTCTTCTCTGTGACCGTGTACAGCTTGCGGTCCTTCGGATCGCGGCCGATCGGCGCATCGATCGTTCCGTTGTCGTGCGGCACGTTGCCGTGCACAAGGGCGATATACTTGCGGTTGACCGTGTGCGCCTTCAGCTGCGCGGCCAGCCCGCTGTGGGCCAGGTCGTTCTTCGCAGCCATCAGCAGTCCCGAAGTATCCTTGTCGATCCGGTGCACGATGCCGGGACGCATCACCCCATTAATGCCGGACAAGTCCTGGCAGTGGTACATCAGCCCGTTCACGAGCGTGCCGCTGTAATGGCCGGGCGCCGGGTGCACGACAAGGCCGCGCGGTTTATTGATGACAATCACGTCCGAGTCCTCGTAGACGACATCGAGCGGAATCGGCTCCGCGGCCACTTCCAGCTCCTGCGGCTCGGGGATGATCAGCGCCAGCGTTTCGCCCTCATTCAGCTTGTAGTTCGGCTTGACCACGCGGCCGTCGATAGTTGCATGGCCTTCCTTGATCCATTGCTGCACCTGCGTCCGCGACACCTCCTCATCCAGCGCCTCGGTTAGAAACTTGTCGATGCGTTCGCCCGCTTCCGTCGCTTCAATGACCCATTCCTGGCGGGAATCCAAATCCCCGGAGACTTCTTGCTGCACTCCGCTCATGGCTGCAAATCCCCGCTTTCCGATCCGGTCTTGACGCTCTGCTTCGCCTCGCGGCGCCAACTGATTAATGCGTCCAGGAAGATCAAAGCGACGCCGGAGACGATTGCGGAATCCGCCACATTGAAAATGGGGAAAATATAAGGCGTCTGCAGCCAGCTGAAATCGAATGTAAATTGGAAGAAGTCAACCACCTCGCCCGTTCTCGCCCGGTCGATGAAATTGCCGAGCGCTCCACCCAGCAGCAAGCTTAACGCAAACGGCAGCAGCTTCTTGCCTTCGTCCAACGTCTTTTTCAAATACCAGATGATACCGATCACGACAAAGATCGTGATAACGATGAAAAACCATCGTTGGTTTTGCAGAATGCCGAAGGCCGCTCCTTTATTCCGGTGCGACGTAATTTGGAAAAACTCGCCGATAACGGAACGCGATTCTCCAATCACCAAGCGGTTGACAATCACCCATTTCGTTGCTTGGTCGATAAGCAGCACGATGAAGGCGTACACGTAGTATTGTAAATATTTCAATGGAACAACCCCTTATTCGAGCTGACATTACAAGGATTTACCTAGCTAAAAAAATTCCGGTCCGCTTAAACTAACGGTAGGCAACCACCTCGAGGAGGCGATCATCTTGACGAACGTTCCATCCCGGGATCACGCGTTAACCGGGGCCCAGCTGCAGGAGCTGAGCGCTAAGCTTCAGGAAGAGCAGCAGTGGCTTCAAGCGCACTTGACCGACCGAGAGCACGAAGGCCTGGAAAATTCGCTCCGCGATCAAACCGGTGAACTATCCGCTTACGACAACCATCCGGCCGACCTCGGCAGCGAAATGTTCGAGCGGGCTAAAGACATCGCTTTGCTTGAAAATGCGGAACGTCACTTAACCGACATCAACGAAGCGCTCGCACGCATCGAAACGGGTGCATACGGAACGTGCCGCGCTTGCGGGCAACCCATACCGTTCGAACGGCTGCAAGCTATGCCTACCGCGGCGTACTGCGTCAAGCATGTGCCCGACCCGAACGAATCGGAGCGCAGACCTGTGGAAGAGCAGCTGCTGGCTCCGCCATTCGGACGTACGAGCTTGGACGAGCTCCCCGATCAAAATCAATTTGACGGCGAAGACGCATGGCAAATCGTGGAGAGCTGGGGCACATCCAATTCCCCGGCGATGGCGGAAGATCCGGATATATCCAACAACTACAACGATATGGAGATCGAAGCCGAAGAGAACGTCGGTTACGTCGAATCGTTCGAAAGCTTCGTCGCGACCGATCTGTACGGCCAACAGGTCACCGTCGTCCGCAACCAGGCTTACCGCGATTATATGCGCAATGGCGAAGGCTACGGCTTACTGGAACAAGAATCTTCCGTGGAGGACAGCTACGACTGAACGTTGCGTGCGGAATACGGAATCAACGCAACAAGTAACGAGCGTTCCGGCCTCAGCCGGAGATCGCTCGTTACTTGTTTGCGCGGATACACCGGGTTAAACCGCAGCGCCTTCTTTCAAGACGCCTGAGCACCGTTTGCACAACGTAGGATGCTCCGGATCGTGTCCAACCTCCGGCGTGACGATCCAGCAGCGCTCGCACTTCTCACCGTCTGCTACAGCGATGGACACCGCCATTTCCTTGAATGCATGCGCCCCGGCAGGCACCGTCTCTCCCGCTTCGTGCACGACGACACCCGACACGATGAAGAGCAGATCCAGCCTGTCAAAGCCGGCAAGCAGCTTCGCGGCTTCCGCATTCGGATACAGATGCACGCAAGCGCTGAGCGAGTTCCCGATGAGCTTCTCCTTGCGCGCTTCTTCCAGCGCCTTCAGCACATCGTCACGCAGCGAGATGAACGATTCCCACTTCTGCTCCAACGCTTCATCGAACAAGTCCGCATTCACTTCCGGCAAATAGGCGAGCTGCACGCTGGCCAGTTCCGTGCCCGGGATATATTTCCACACTTCGTCCGCGGTATGTGGCAGGATCGGCGCGATCAGTTTAGTTATAACCGTTAGCGTGTCGTACAATACGGTTTGTGCCGCTTTTCGCTCCGGATCCGCCGCCGCGCTGGCGTACAGCCGATCTTTCAGAATATCCAGGTAGAACGCGCTCATTTCGACGGCGCAATAATGATGCACCGCTTGATAAACGACATGGAACTCATACTTGTCGTAAGCTTTAATTACTTTGTCGGCCATCCGGTGCAGACGAATCATGGCGAATCGGTCAAGCTCGTTCAGAGCAGACACGTCGACGCGATCGCGAGCCGGGTCGAAATCCGACAGGTTGCCGAGCAGGAAGCGCAGCGTGTTGCGGATCTTCCGGTAACCCTCGGACGTTTGGGTCAAGATGTTATCCGAGATGCGTTGATCCGCCTGAAAGTCGGTTGAGGACACCCACAGACGCAAAATTTCAGCGCCCAGCTTGTCTGCCACTTGCTTCGGATCGATCGTATTGCCGAGTGACTTGGACATTTTCCGTCCTTCGCCGTCCAGCGTGAAGCCGTGGGACAGGATACCTTTGTAAGGCGCTTGCCCCTTCACCGCAACACCCGTGATCAACGAGGAGTTGAACCAGCCGCGATATTGGTCCGATCCTTCCAAATACAAGTCAGCCGGCCATTGCAGTTCCTCGCGCGTCTCCAATACCGCTACATGGCTGGAGCCGGAATCGAACCATACGTCCATAATATCCGTTTCTTTGCGGAAATGGTCGTGTCCGCAGGACGGGCACACGGTACCTGCCGGCAGCAGCTCTTTCTCATCCTTCAAGAACCATGCATTCGAGCCCTCCTGCTCGAAGATGCCCGCAACATGCTCGATCGTCGACTCATTCACGAGCGGCTCGTTGCAGCTGCGGCAATAGAAGATCGGAATCGGAACGCCCCATGCCCGTTGCCGGGAAATACACCAGTCGCCGCGCTCGGCGATCATGTTGTGCAGACGGGTCTCGCCCCACTCCGGCGTCCAGTCGATGCGTTTGATTTCGTCCAGCATCGCTTGACGGAATTTATCGACGGAAGCGAACCATTGCTCGGTCGCACGGAAGATAACGGGCTTCTTCGTCCGCCAGTCATGCGGGTATTGATGCTGGATCGTGTTCATATGCAGCAGGTGGCCGGAAGCTTGCAGCATCTCCGTGATCACCTTGTTTCCCTTATCGTAGAACATGCCTTCAAAGCCCGGCGCTTCCGCCGTAAAATGCCCCTGATCGTCCACCGGACACAACACGCCGATGTTATAACGTTGCCCGATGACAAAGTCATCTTCCCCGTGACCCGGCGCGGTATGAACGCAGCCCGTACCCGCTTCCAGCGTGACATGCTCGCCGACCATCACGAGGGACCTGCGGTCGTAGAACGGATGCTGGCAGAGCACATGCTCCAGCTCGGCGCCTTTGTAGGCAGACAGCACCTTCACGTCTGTCCAGCCGATTTCCTTCGCCGCCGCTTCGAGCAGCCCTTGCGCAAGCACAAACTTGCGGCCGGCCGCCTCTACCAGCACGTAGTCAAATTCCGGATGCAGACTGATCCCGAGGTTGGCAGGAAGCGTCCAAGGCGTCGTCGTCCAGATGACGATCGCGGCATCCTCGGGCAGCTTGCCTTTTCCGTCTTTCACTTGAAACGCCACATAGATCGAGGTTGAAGTTTTGTCTTTATATTCGATTTCCGCTTCGGCCAGCGCGCTCTCCGAGGACGGAGACCAATAGACCGGCTTCAGCCCTTTGTAGATGTAACCTTTGTTCACCATGCCGCCGAACACGCGGATTTGCTGGGCTTCGTATTTTGGCTGCAGGGTTACGTACGGGTTCTCCCAATCGCCGCGGATACCTAGCCGCTTGAACTGTTTCTTTTGTTTCTCGACCCACTCGAGGGCGTAGGCTTTACAGTAATCGCGGAATTCCGGAACGCTCATTTTTTTACGGTCGACCTTGCCGCCGTTGGCGATGGCCTGCTCGATCGGCAAGCCGTGCGTGTCCCAGCCCGGCACGTACGGGGCGTCGTAGCCCTGCATCGTTTTGAAGCGGACGATAATATCTTTCAATACTTTGTTCAGCGCATGGCCGATATGAATATCCCCGTTTGCATACGGAGGACCGTCATGCAGTATAAATTTCGGCTTGCCTTTGCGGCTTTCTTGCACGAGACGGTAGATGTCAATCTCTTCCCAGTGCTGCTGCATTTTCGGTTCGGCCTGCGGCAAGTTCCCGCGCATCGGAAACTCGGTTTGCAGCAGGTTTAACGTTTTTCCATAATCTACGTTTGACATATTTACCCACGCTCCTGACTTGATTCAAACCAAACAAAAAAAAGACCTCGCATCCCATAGGGACGAGAAGTCTCGCGGTACCACCCTGATTAAGACAATAGCCAACCCCATCCGCGGCTGACGCCCGACCGGATGAATCAATTGGCTTATAATCTTCGCTCCATGATCGATAACGGGATCATCCGTTGCTCTTTACTTACGCATCGGTTCAAGAGACGCTCCTGGGTGATATTCCTAAGCCGCCGAAGTCCGGGCTCGCACCAACCCCCGAATCGCTTGCTTCAGCCGTACGCCAAGTACTCGTCCCAGTCTTCGCTTTCACATATGGTAACTTAACAGGAGTATATCGAAAATTGCGCGCATCGTCAACTGACACGGCTTGTATGAATATCCGGGCTTGTCCGGTTTACGGCTGCTCCACTTCCGTGCGCTCAAGCGAGTTCCAATCTTCCTTGCTGAGCAGTTCGAGCTGCGCTTCGATTAACGTCCGGAAACGGGTACGGTAGATCGATGCCTGTTTCTTCAGCTCCTCGATCTCAACCGAGATTTTGCGCGCCTTCGAAAGCGATTCGTTAATAATCCGATCGGCGTTTTTCTCCGCTTCCTTGATGATGAGCTGTGCTTCTTTCTTCGCGTTCGTTTTTACCTCATCCGCAGCTTCCTGAGCGACGATGATCGTCTTGCTCAGCGTTTCCTCAATGTTTGCAAAGTGATCCAGCCGCTCTTGAATCGTAATCAATTGATTTTGCATCTCTTTATTTTCACGAATTAACGCCTCGTAGTCTTTAATAACCTGATCCAAAAATTCATTGACCTGATCCTCGTCATATCCTCGGAACGAACGACTAAATTCCTTATTATGTATATCGAGCGGTGTTAAAGCCATTCTTGCACCTCCTGCATATTTGAGCAACGTGCGCCGATGATGTTCGACATCCATGCGTATTGGTATATTTCGACAATACTTAGATTTTTCCTGCCTGCATAAATCAAAAAAATCGGCAATTTATGCATATTTGCCGATTCGAATGCGATACCTGCCTTTTTTGGTCAGCCCTTCGACTTCCAACACTTTGAACCTGCCGAACCCCTTCAGCGACACGACGTCACCCTGCTTCAGCGGCTTGCTCGGATCCTCTTCCTGCTTCCAATTCACTTTGCAGCGGCCCGCTTTGATCGGAACAAGCACCTTCGCGCGGCTGAGCCGGTACACGTCGCTGACAATCCCGTCCAAGCGGAGGGAAGCGACGGTCAAGTTCATGTCGTCGAGCTTCGTTTCCGTGGCCTGCAGCTTGTCCAGCGGCAGCGTGCCCGTATGCACGTGCACACGATGCACCTGGTTCAAGTGAAGCACGATATAATCGGCGATCTCTGCGGCGGCAAGAAAGTGGCATCCGGTCGGCAGCACATAGATGTCGCCGACTTTATCCCGTTTAATGCCCAAACCGAGTATTGCGCCCATATAGTCGCCATGGTCCAAATCGCCCAGGCTGTCGTCTGTGGAAGACACTTCGATTAGCCGGATGCCCATCTCTTCATCATCCAGTACGCGGTAATCCGGGGCGACAATCGCCCGCTTCCGCTCGGCGTTCGGGTGACCTCCCTCGAAGCGAACCTGCACGTCTGCGCTTCGATTCACGAGACTCGTTAAGATGAACGCTTGTCTTGGGTCTAAAAAATCGGTCCGTTTCACTTCATGCTGCTCGGCCCTGGCCACCCATTCGGCGGCTTGATCGACGAAACGATGCTCATCCGGGTGAAAGTGAGCGTAAATGTTATCCTGCGTCAGTTGAAATCACCTTCAATTAAGGGATGATGTAGCCGATGACGACGGCCAATCCCATGCCGATAAAACGTAGCGCAATTAAGGCGACGATCGGCGAAATGTCGATCATGCCTCCGATCGGCGGGATGAAGCGGCGAAACAGACCCAAATATGGCTCGCACAGCTTAGCCAGTATTTCGCCGATGAAGCTCTCCCTCGCGTTAGGCAGCCAGGAAAGCAGCACGTAAGCGATAAGCACGTATTGATAAATGTTGACGAGTGTGGATATGAAACCTTCAATAGAGCTCAAATACGTTCACCTCGTTTTTGTAGTCAAGCTTGTTCATCCTGGTTGAGCAATTCCGAGATGGAACCGTGAATTTCAACCGTATCCGGCGTGCACAGAAAAATATTCGGACCTATCTTGGAGATCGAGCCGTTCAAAGCGTACACCGTACCGCTCAGGAAATCGACGATCCGCGTCGCCTGATCGGTACGAACGCGGTGCAGGTTGACGACAACCGGGCGGCGGGAACGCAGATGATCGGCGATTTCCTGCGTTTCCTCGTAAGAACGCGGCTCGTGCAGGACGACCCGAATATTTTTTTGCGAATGAATGCTCACAATGTTCCCTTTAGTTTTACGCACTTCCTGCGCCGGAGTTTCATTTTCTTCATGCTGCTCCAAGCTGCGCTCGCGCTCGACGAGCTCTTCCTCTTCCTGCAGGCCGATCAAATTCATAAACTTGTTATAAACGCCCATATCCGTTCCCTCCCTTTGTTTGGTGACGCTTTATTCTTTACCCACCAAAATAGAGCCGAGCCTCACCCAAGTCGCGCCTTCCTCGATTGCCACTTCGTAATCGTTCGACATGCCCATGGACAATTCCGACACTTCGTAATCAAGTACGCCGGCGTCGTTCAAGCGGTCGCGCCACTCCCGAAGCCCCCGAAATACAGGCCTGGTTTCCTCAGCTTCCGCTTCGTACGGCGCCATGGTCATCAACCCGGCAATCCGAATCGAATCCATTCCCCGTATTTCTCTAACGAACGAGATCAGCGATTCCGGCTCCAATCCGTATTTCGACTCCTCGCCGGATACGTTCAGCTGGATGAAGCAAGGCACCTGCAGCTGCAGCCCGGAAGCTTTCTTCTCAATCTCCTTGGCGAGCGACAGCCTGTCCAGGGAATGAATATAGGCGAACTTGCCGATGACGTCCTTTACTTTGTTCGTTTGCAAATGTCCGATAAAATGCCACGTGCCCTTCAATCCGAACGCTTCCCACTTGGCCGCCGCATCCTGCCAGCGGTTCTCGCCGATATGCGTAAGTCCGGCTTCGAGAACTTGTCCGGTCGTCGCCAGCGAAACGTATTTCGTAACGGCAATCGTCCGCACCTCTTTCGGGTCGCGGCCCGAGCGGGCGCAAGCGGCTGCCACTCGTTCCTGCACGTGCTGTATGCGATCTGCCAATTGATTGTTCAACTTCATTATTCACCCCATTTACGATCGACCGCGTTCGAGACAGCGAACGGCTTCTAACGCGGGAAGCCTCTACGCTTCCCGGAGCCCGATCCAAGCTGCCATTCGGCCCGTCCTGCCGCCTTCCTTCCGATGCGAAAAGAACAGATCCGTATGACAGCTTGTGCATAAACCTGTTATTTCGATATGAGACGGCAATATTCCTGCTTTTATCATAATTTGTCGGTTGACTTGTTGCAAGTTTAACTTATATTTGCCGTTCGGCTGCTGCTTGTAACACAGTACGTCGGCCGGTTGAACGGTTGCTTCCTCATCCGCCTCGCGAAGCGCCCGGTCGATCCGCCCGATGACGGTGTCGTCCACCTCGTAACAGCAGGCACCGATCGAAGGCCCGATCGCCGCTCTCACATCGCGCGGCTTCGTGCCGTACGCGGCGCTCATCGTCTCCAGCAGCGCCTTGGCGATTTGGAGTGCGGTGCCCTTCCAGCCGGCATGCGCCAGCCCGACCGCTTGACGGATCGGATCGTAAAAGTAAAGCGGCACGCAGTCCGCGAACAGCGCATGCAAGTAAACCCCGCGTTCGTTCGTCACGAACCCGTCCTTCGCCTGCAGCGCCTTCTCGCGCGAGTCGTTGCCCGCTCCGCGCCATGCTTTCGTTACCACTTGAATCTCGTTGCCGTGCACCTGTTCGGCATACGTACAGGCGTCGAACGGAAACTCCAGCGCCTCGGCCAACAGACGCCGGTTGCGCACGACATCGCCGGGTTCATCCGCAACGTGAAGCCCGCAGTTCAAGCTGCTGAAATCGCCTCGGCTAACGCCGCCAAGCCGTGTCGTAAATCCGGCGGACAGCTGCGGATAGGCGCGCGTGAAAGGCGCCAAGGCTAACAACTCGCAGCCGTTATCGGCTTTCTCGAGAACAAACGGTTCCATTCCCCTTGCGCCCCCTGTCATCGTTTACCATTCAGTATACACGATACGCCTGAAAAGAACACCCCATTCGGCGCTTAATTCCCTTCGCGGTAATTGCGGTTGTATTCGTAGGAGACCTCGGTCTCCTCCTGCCGGACGCTGCGCATATCTTCGATTTTCACAAGCACGACGTCCATCCCGATCTTCACAATATTGCGCCATGGGATAATAACGTCCGTCGCGCCCCCGAACAATCCGAAGAAACGCGGCGAGTTCGGAACGACAATCGCCTCGATTCGCCCGTTCCGCAGGTCGAGCTCCAGATCGCTGATTTGCCCCAGCTTCTTGCCGTCCACGATATTGATGACGTCCTTCGTTTGAAAATCGGATATTTTCAAGCTGCCCTCACCACCGAGCTTTAGTTGATACTTTATGTGTATGTGAAAGTTGGGCAAAATGTCCATGCGTGTACCGTTTTCCATATAAAAAAAGACCTTTCCCACGGGCTTGGCCTGCGGTTCGGGTCGGATTTTCACGGTTGAGGTGCGGCTGTTTCAGTTTTTTACGTGCTTTTGCATTTGCGAGATGGCCGATTTTTCCAGACGAGAGACTTGCGCTTGCGAAATGCCGATCTCATCGGCGACTTCCATTTGCGTTTTTCCGTCAAAAAACCGCATGGATAAAATCATTTTCTCCCGGTCGTTCAGCTTGCGCATCGCTTCCCGCAAGGCGATTCCTTCGATCCACGACACATCCTTGTTGCGATCGTCGCTAATTTGATCCATTACGTAAATCGGGTCGCCCCCGTCGTGATAAATCGGCTCGAACAGCGACACCGGATCCTGGATCGCATCGAGCGCGAAGACGACATCTTCCCTAGGAACGTTCAGCGCTTCGGAAATTTCGTAAATCGTGGGCTCGCGCGAGTTTTGGTTCGTCAGTTGGTCGCGGACCTGGAGCGCCTTATAAGCGATGTCCCGCAGCGAACGCGATACCCGAATCGGGTTGTTATCCCGCAGGTACCTGCGAATTTCCCCGATAATCATCGGAACGGCGTACGTCGAAAACTTTACATTTTGGCTTAAATCAAAATTATCAATGGCTTTCATCAGTCCGATACAACCGACTTGAAACAGATCGTCCACGTATTCCCCCCGGTTGTTAAAGCGTTGAATAACGGATAGCACCAGCCGGAGGTTGCCGTTTACTAATTTCTCTCTTGCAGATCGTTCATTCTTCGTTTGCAAACCGACGAACAGTTCACGCATTTCCGCATTGGTCAAAACCGGTAGCTTTGCCGTATCGACGCCGCAAATTTCGACTTTGTTTCGGGTCATTCGTGATTACCTCCCAAGGAGAAACATTAATGTACATTATCCCCCTGGACATTTTTTTTATGCGTTTTTTTCCAACTCGCCGCAGCACCCGCGAATGGCCTGCTGGAACGCGGAAAAGCTACAGAACGAACTGCAGCTTTTTTCTTCACCCTCCGGATTTTACACCATCTTGTTAAATTCTTTGCGAAGCCGCTTAATAATTCGCTTCTCTAAGCGGGAGATGTACGATTGCGAAATACCGAGCATGTCGGCCACATCTTTTTGCGTCTTCTCTTCGCCGTTCCGCAGCCCGAAACGCAGTTCCATGATGATGCGCTCGCGTTCGGACAATTTATCTAAAGCCTTATGCAGCAGCTTCCGGTCCACCTGCTCCTCAATGTTCCGGTATATCGTATCGTTCTCCGTGCCGAGAACATCCGACAGCAGCAGCTCGTTGCCGTCCCAATCGATATTAAGCGGCTCATCGAACGAGACTTCCGTACGGATTTTGCTGTTTCGGCGTAAATACATTAATATTTCGTTCTCAATGCAGCGGGAAGCGTACGTGGCAAGCTTGATCTTTTTCTCCGGATCGAAGGTGTTCACCGCTTTAATAAGACCGATTGCTCCGATCGACACCAGATCCTCGATATTGATGCCGGTATTCTCAAATTTACGCGCAATGTATACGACTAATCTGAGATTTCGTTCGATCAGCATCCCCCGGATGGCCGCATCGCCCGACGGAAGCTTCTCCAGCAAATATTCTTCCTCTTCGCGGGTGAGCGGGGGCGGCAGCGCTTCGCTTCCTCCGATGTAATAAATCTCTTCTCCTTTAAGCCCGAGCAGCAGCAAAAGACGGAAATACATGATTTGCAGCATTAGCTTCCACTTGACTAACATGTTCGACTACCTCCTATTCCGGTATGTTGACCGCTGTTGGTTTGACGCTAACCGCTGTGGCTTTGCACCAATGAAGGGTGAATAATGGCCTGGTAAGCGTTATCCGAGCTTAAGCGCCCGCCGTCAAGTCCGATGAGCACCTTGATCGTTTCGATTTGTCCGCTTTCCGTCGTAATGACCACTTTGTCAGGTTTGAGCGCCAGCATAAACTGCGTGCTTCGATTCACGCCCCGGTAAGGCACCAGCCGCAGCCGGTCCTGCCAGATGAAAGGTTCGGTACCGATGGCGCCTACGATCTGGTCGACTTCAGCCCGCCTGATTTTGACCATCCACGTCTCGGGGATCCACTCCCCCCACTGCGAGGCTTCCATCACCATCACCGGCGTCTTCGTCAGCGGGTCGTACAGTTGATTGCCCGTGTCGATCAGACCGGTGCAGCTGGAGGCGATCGCATCAATGTACACATCCACTTTAGCCATGAAGGAAGCGATTTCTTGCTTTTGCTTTAACGCCAGCACAACCCGCTTGTAGATCCACATGGCTAGCGGAAGCGCGATAATGAGGGGCGGAAGCGTTCCCGTCAATCCGCGACCGAACATGACCCCGTTCAAGATGTCGTGCGACGACTGCAGCACATACATGCATCCGACGACGCATCCGGCCGCTACGAAATTGATTACATAAAACGTGCCCAGGTTGCGTAAAAAGTGCACCATCCCTCCGAAGCCGAACGCTGTCAGCATCATCGCGAAGGAAAACGCCATCTTGGCGACAAAGGTGTACATAAAACCAAGCGACGGAAAAAACAAAAAAACCGCATAACTGCCGCCGATCACGGCGGATAGAACAAGCCTCCACGGACGCAGTCGCAGCTTGCGCGACCACCCGGTCATCCAAATCAAAGTGCCGTCGATCAACACATTGATGAGGAAAATGATATCGATATAAACGACCATTTTCCGTCACCTCTCTTTACCGCCACCATGCTTTTTTGCGAATGAGACAAGTATATAGCAATGGTATTCCAAAGTCTGTCTAAACATGACAGGAGGAAGCATCTTTTTTTGTCGGTTGCTGCAAACGGGTAGGGACGTCCTTGACCTCCGATCGGCCTAATCCAAGCTGTGCCCAGAGGCTAATACGGCAAAAAAACAGCCGCTCTCCCTAAGGAAGAACGGCTGTTACGTTAACCGGCAATGCCATTATTTGTTGTCGAATCCGTTGCGGTTCCGGTTGCGCAGAAATGCGGGGATGTCCAGCTGGTCGTTAGACGTTTGACCGCCGAACGGACGCAAATTGTTCAGTCGGTTGTCCGTGTTCTCTTGCTGGCTCCCGCCCGTGCTTGGCGCAGCGCCTGTGCCGCCCGGCTTACGCTGGGTCGTCGAGATGCTCTTATGCTCAAAGCCGGTCGCGATAACCGTGACGATAATTTCGTCTTTCAACGTCTCGTCGATAACGGCGCCGAAGATCATGTTGACCTCGAGGTCGGAAGCCGACGCGACGATATCGGCCGCTTCGTTCACTTCGTACAGCGACAAGTTGGCGCCGCCGGTAATGTTCATCAGTACGCCGCGCGCGCCGTCGATCGACGTCTCCAGGAGCGGCGACATAATCGCCTTCTTGGCCGCTTCCGCCGCACGGTTCTCGCCGGTTGCGACGCCGATGCCCATCAACGCGGAACCGCGTTCAGTCATGATGGTCTTCACGTCCGCGAAGTCGAGGTTGATCAAGCCGGGAACCGCGATCAAATCGGAGATCCCTTGTACGCCTTGACGAAGCACATTATCCGCTTCGCGGAATGCTTCCAGCATCGGCGTTTTCTTATCAACGATTTCGAGCAGGCGGTCGTTCGGAATCACGATCAGCGTATCTACTTTTTCTTTCAATGCGGCAATGCCCTGATCGGCTTGCATCGCCCGTTTACGGCCTTCGAACGTAAACGGACGTGTGACGACGCCGACGGTCAATGCGCCGCATTCTTTGGCGATTTCGGCGATAACAGGCGCTGCGCCCGTTCCCGTGCCGCCGCCCATACCCGCCGTAACGAACACCATATCGGAGCCCTTCAGCGCGTTAAAAATCAATTCGCGCGACTCTTCCGCCGCCTTCTTCCCGACCTCCGGGTTGGCCCCGGCGCCGAGACCGCGCGTTAACTTGTCGCCGATCTGCAATTTCGTATCGGATTTGGAAAGGTGTAACGCTTGAGCATCCGTATTCACGGTAATGAACTCGACGCCCTTCACACCGTTGTCGATCATCCGGTTGACCGCGTTGCTGCCGCCCCCGCCGCAACCGATGACCTTTATTTTAGCCAGTTGGTCCAAGTCCATATCAATTTCAAACATACTAGCGTCTTCCCCCTCATTAGGCTTTCATCGCGTGAGCACGATCCACGCTAAATAAACTCGCTTAACCAATTTTTAAACCGTTCCATGGCCGAAGGCTTCTGCTCTTGACCGGAAGACGCTTTCTTGCTTACCGTCCGCTTGGCGCCTGAGCCCGATTTGGAATTCCGCAAATATTTGGACGCATATTGTATAATTCCGACTCCGCTCGTATACGCAGGATCACGAACTCCAATAAAGTCCGGTACGGCGATGCGTACCGACGAAGCGAGTTCGACCTGAGCGATCGCCAGCATGCCCGGCATGGATACCGTTCCGCCGGTTAATACATAACCGCCCGGCAGCTCGGAAAATCCCAGACGCTGCACTTCCATGCGGATCAAATGAAAAATTTCTTGAACGCGCGGTTCGATAATGTTCGCCAGATCGACCTGCGAGAATTCCTTGTCCACGTTGCTTCCAATCCGGTTTACTTTAAACACTTGGTCCGAAGCCGCATGCTCGACGACTGCGCATCCGAATTTCAGCTTGATCTTCTCGGCAATGTCTGCCTGTGTGCGAAGTCCGTATGCAATATCGTTCGTAATATATTCCCCGCCGATGGGCAACGTGGAAGTGGCAACCAAATGGTTCTCATCAAACACGGCTATCGTCGTTGCGCCGGCTCCGATGTCGACTAACACGGTACCCATAGCCTTCTCGTCTTTCGACAACGCCAGGTGCCCTGCGGCAAGCGACATCAAGATCAACCCCGATACCCGCAGCCCTGATTTTTCTACAACGCGAAGCAAATTATGTATGGCCGTCTTCGTACCGGTCACAATCGTCGCTTCCACTTCCAACCGGACGCCGATCATGCTTCGCGGATCGTAAATTTGGTCCGTTCCATCCACTACATATTGGTTCGGCACTACGCCGATAATTTCGCGTTCGGGAGCTAACGGAATCACTTTCGCCGCTTGGATAACGCGTTCGATATCCTCGTCTCCGATCTCGCGGTCCTCGTTGGATACGGCTACTACGCCGTGACTGGATTGAAGTGCGATATGGTTGCCGGAAATACCTACGTACACATCCGAAATCTGAATGCCTACCATCCGTTCCGCGTGATCCACTGCGCTTCGAATCGACTGGACCGTCTGATCGATATCGACAATGGCTCCTTTGCGAATTCCTTGCGAGTCGGCAGATCCAACTCCTATTATGTTAATGGCGCCGTTAACGACTTCCCCAATAATAGCACGAACTTTGGATGTACCGATGTCCAAACTAACAATGATGTCATTGCTGCTCAACCCGTGGCACCTCCTGTAAAATGTAGTGTATATGAGCCGTGGTCAGCAAACCTGCTTGTAAGTATTCCACACGCTCTGGCGGTTTCCTCTTTTTTATGAAATTTTTTTCAAAAGAAAAGCGCAAAATATACCATAATTACAATTCTATCATTATTTTCTATGCTTGAGTAGACCTATTTATAGAGACTAAGGCTGCGTTTTCGTACCGGATTTGACCGGTTCCTGCTTATCGCCGGCAGCCTCGAAAGGCGCAAATGAATCCGCAAGCAGCATCGTCAGCACGCCGCTCGTTTTATTGTTCTCGCGGATGCTGGCAATGTACGATTCCATGTTGGGCATCTTGTCCGGCAAGTAACCGATCGTCGTAATGATCTCGAACTGCGAGCGCGTATACATCTTGATTTTATCCGGGTACGACGCGCTTGGCGCCGGCTTGATTTCGGAAACATCCGCAAAAAGCGCCTCGGGCAGCTTCGACATCGCCGCGCACAGCTGTATCTTCAAGGGGTCGTCCTTGCTCCAGCCCGACAGGATCGGCTTGTCCAATCTGGCTCCATGCATCGTGACGGGAATGACGCTCCCGTCTGCGAGCAGCGCTTCCACTTGACCGCCTTCACCGAACTGGTAGGCAACCTTCGGGTATTCATAAACGTAAATTTCAATTCGTCCGGGAAAGCGTTTCTTCACTTCGACCCTTTCGATCATCCGCAATGATTTGATTTGCGCCGCGATTCGCGCTGACGACACGGAGAAGAAGTGATCTCCCGGCACGACAGCCGCCGCGGTACGAATTTGTTCTTCGGCCACGAGCTGCTGGCCCTGAATGGACACCTCCGTAATCTTGCTCAGCGACGATTGGAAGAAGAGCACCAGCAGCAGCGTGACGAAAAACAAAAAAAGAAACAGAAGCAGCTTTTTGCTGCTGCGGCCGCGCGGTTTTTGTTTTTGTTGTTTGATTACGGGAAGTCGTTCCTCCATGAGGGCCTCCTCTTGCTATATGTAAACCGCGGATTACCCCTCTTTCAAGAAGAAAAAGGGATAACCCGGCGGTTGCGTTCATATGAATGAAAATAACATGGCTTATTCCATGACGACCGGCGTCGTCCGAAGAATGTTCGCGCCAAGGCTGCGAAGCATCCGTTCGATGCGGTCATAACCGCGGTCGATATGATGAATTTGTTCGATAACGGTCGTGCCTTGCGCGGTTAAACCCGCGATGACGAGCGCAGCGCCTGCGCGCAGGTCGGTCGCTTCCACCGTGGCGCCGTACAACCGCGGTACGCCCCGGATGAATGCCGAGTTCAGATCGACGCGAATGTCAGCGCCCATGCGGGACAATTCGTCGACGTGTTTGAAACGGCCTTCGAATACGGTTTCTTTGACGATGCTGACGCCGTCGGCGAGGCTCAAGAGCACCATGATCTGCGACTGTAAATCCGTTGGAAATGACGGGTAGGGCGACGTGACGATCCTCTCGACCGCTTTCAGTCGGCCGGACCCGCATACGTACATTATATCACCGTTGATTGTGATTTGAACACCTGCGCGTTTGAGGACATGAATGGCCGAAGTAAGATGAGCCGGGCAGACGCCATTCAGGGTAACGCTGCCCCGGGTAACCGCTGCGGCGATCATGATCGTACCTGCGACGATACGATCGGGAATAATCCGGTAAGTACATGGGACGAGTTCCGGAACGCCCTCGATCGTAATCGTATCCGTGCCGGCGCCCATGATTCTCGCCCCCATCGCATTAAGAAAGTTTTGCAAATCTTGGATTTCAGGCTCGCGAGCCGCATTGGTGAGCGTCGTTTTTCCCCGGGCCATCGCCGCTGCCATCATGATGTTCTCCGTAGCGCCAACGCTCGGATAGTCAAGCACGATGTCGGCGCCGACCAGTTCCTTCGCCGTGCATACGATACGGCTGCCGTCGTCTTCGATGACGACGCCCAGCCCTGCGAGACCTTTTAAATGCAAGTCGATTTTACGCTCGCCGATCGCGCAGCCCCCTGGCTGATAAAGCTCCACTTTGCCGAGCCGCGCCAGCAGCGGCCCCATCAAGAATATCGAGGAACGCATTTGGCTCATCAAGCTTTCCGGGATGTGATACTGATGGACCGCATTCGTATTAACGATGACCGTATCTCCGGCCAGCTCCGCTTTACACCCCAAGGAACGAAGAATGCCCAACATGACGCCGATGTCGGAAAGATCGGGGACGTTCTCGATCTTAACCGTTCCTTCCGCCATGATACTCGCTGCCAGGATCGGCAGTGCGGCGTTTTTCGCGCCGTGAATGCTGATGGCTCCCGATAGTGGTTTCCCGCCTTCGATAACCAGCTTTTCCAAAGTCCCACCTCCGATTTACCGCTCACCCACCACCAATACTTCAGGTACGAGAGTTACTCCGAATCGGGTACGGACCGTTTCTTTGACTTGTTCGACCAAGGTGAGCACGTCGTAGGCTGTCGCCTGCCCTATGTTGACGATGAAATTGGCGTGCAAGGGCGAGACTTCGGCGCCTCCGACACGCAGGCCTTTCAGGCCCGCTTCTTCGATCAGCTGCGCCGCGTGACGGCCTTCCGGATTCCGGAAGACACTGCCCGCGCAGGCCAGCTGCAGCGGCTGCGTTCGCAACCGGCGGTCCTTGTAGGCAGCCATCGCCGCCGCAATTTCCTTCCGGTCGCCATAACGGAGCCGGAATTCCGCCTCCGTGACGATGCCCGGGTTCGTTTGCAGAATCGAATGTCGATAAGCATATGCCAAGTCCTCGTTTTGCAGCGTAACCAACTCACCCCTCGGGAGCAGCACTTCAGCCCGCTGTAGTATTCGTGACACGTCAGAGCCGTGCGCCCCGGCGTTCATGTAGACGGCGCCTCCCACGGTTCCCGGGATGCCTCCCGCGAACTCCAAGCCGGTCAATCCTTCTTTGCCGGCGATGACCGACAGCTTGATGAACGAATATGCGCCGCCGGCCACAATCGACTCCCCTTCAATCCGGACGGTTTCCAGCGCATCCCCCAATTTGATCACGACACCGCGTATGCCTTTGTCCGCGACGAGCATGTTGGAGCCCCGACCGAGCGCCGTCCATGGGACGCGGTGCTGATGGAGCAGCTTCACTGCCGCCACAAGCTGCGTCTTATTCTCCGGAATAAGCAGAACGTCAGCCGGCCCTCCAATCTTCCATGTCGTGTAGAGGGCAAGCGGTTCGTCAAGGCGAACCTCGCCGAACGATCCCTTCATCAATTCTGATATGACCTGTTGCATGGGAACAACCTCCTTCACAGAACGCCCTGGCACCCTATTCTCGAATATCGTTCGAAAAATAGAGAGCGGCCGGCCGCCGGGCTCCGACTGTCTTTTGTATCCGAGCCGCTTGCCGCTTGCCGCTTCGCCGGGTGTCTGTCACGGTTATAGTGTAGTTTATGTGGAATGCTGCAGAGTGTGACAATCGCCTATTGCTAAATTCGTCAACCGCCGGAACGCTTAAGCGCCTCGAGCAGTCGGACGATGGTTTCGGTTCCGTTGCCGTAAGGGTTATCCGCCATGCGCCGCTTCATCGCATCCCGTTCGTCATACAAGGCGGAAATTCCGCTCACGAGCGCGTCCGCCGATAAGTCTTCTTCGAACAAAACGTGCGCGTAGCCTTGGCTCTGGAACGAATTCGCGTTCAATATTTGGTCGCCCCGGCTTGCCGCCCGCGATAACGGAATAAGCAGCATCGGCTTGTTTAAGGCAAGAAATTCAAAAATGGACGTCGAGCCTGCCCGCGATACGACAAGATCGGCGGCGGCGAGCAGGTCCGGCAGTTCGTCCTTGACGTATTCGAATTGGCTGTAGCCGCGTTTGCCTGCCCGCGTCGGATCGACATGTCCTTTGCCGCAGATGTGAATGATCTGATAGCGCTGCAGCAGCGTATCGAGCGACGCGCGCACCGTCTGATTGATGCGCTGCGCCCCAAGGCTGCCGCCCATCACCAGCAGCACCGGCTTTTGCGAATGAAAGCCGCACAGCGAGAGGCCCCGAGCGGCTGCCCCTTGCAAAATTTGCTCGCGTATCGGCAAGCCCGTGCATTCCGCTTTATCGCTGCGCACGTATTGCAACGTCTCAGGGAAGGTAACGCAGATGCGGGAGGCAAAGGGCATTGAGATTTTATTGGCCAGGCCGGGGGTTAAATCGGATTCATGCGAAATGACCGGTACGCCGGCCAGCCGGCATGCCACGATGACCGGAACGGAAACGAAGCCGCCCTTGGAGAAGACGATGTGCGGCTTGAGCCGCCGAAGCAGTCCGTACGCTTGCCCGACGCCTAACGCGACGCGGAAAGGGTCTTTGAAGTTTTTCAAATCGAAATAGCGGCGAAGCTTGCCGGAGGCGATGGGATGGAACGGTACCCCTTCATGCTCGACGATTTCGCGTTCAATCCCGTTCCGGGAACCGATATAGTGGATCTCCCACCCCCGCTCGCGCAGTTTGGCCATGACCGCCAAATTGGGCGTCACATGGCCGGCGGTCCCTCCGCCGGTGAAGACGATTTTGTTCATATGCGAAACTCACCTCGAATATCGGGAAATATTAAGCAGTATGCCGATGGAGGTCAGCATCAATGTTAAGGAAGAACCGCCCGCGCTGATCAGCGGCAGCGTGATGCCCGTGACCGGGAACATGCCGATGACGACGCCGATGTTGATGATGACTTGCACAGCGATCATGCCGACAATGCCGGTGGCGAGCAGGCTGCCGAACGTATCGGGAGCCGTAATGGCCGTGCGCATGCCGCGCCAGACCAGCACCATAAACAGAATGAGCACGCAGGAACCGCCGATAAAGCCGAGCTCCTCCGCGATGATAGAAAAGATGAAGTCCGTTTGCGGCTCGGGCAAATAGCTGTATTTTTGCCGGCTCATCCCAAGTCCGAGCCCAACGAGCCCGCCGGGTCCGATCGCATACAGCGATTGTATCGCCTGATAGCCCGCGCCGAGCGGGTCCTGCCACGGATCGAGAAAAGCCGTAATCCGCTTCAACCGGTAAGGGGCCGCTATCACGAGGCCGATGAATCCCGCCACCCCGATCAACCCTAAATACGACAAGTGCTGCAATCGCGCGCCCGCCGTATAAATAATGAGCAGTGTAGCGCCGACAAGCACCGCGCCGGTCCCAAGGTCCGGCTGGAGCATAATGATCCCGAAAGCCAGTCCGACTAAAGCGAGGGGCGGCAGCAGTCCTTTTGTAAACGCCGTGATCGGGTTCTTCTGCTCGGACAGCCATTTGGATAAATAGATGATCATGCCCATCTTCATAAATTCGGAAGGCTGGATGCCGAACGACCCGATGCCGAGCCAGCTGCGGGCGCCGCCGCGAACGACCCCGATGCCCGGAATCAAGACAGCGACAAGCAGCACGAAGCAGACGATCAGCGCCGGTTTGGCGTACCTCTTCCAAATCCAATAGTCGGTATTCATCATAAAAAACATGGCGATAACGCCGAGCGCCGCAAACAGCGCCTGACGTTTCAAGTAGTAGAACGCATCGCCGAATTCGCGAAACGCCAGCACCGCACTGGCGCTGTATACCATAATAACGCCGATGACAAGCAGAAGCAGCGTAGAGCCGAGCAAGTACATATCCGGAGCCGACCGTGCTTTGACCATTGCGACCACACCTCTAACCTTAAAAATTTAGGAGGCGGCTTGTCATCCTCCTGTTTAAAGGTTATGCACGGACTGCTTAAACATTCTTCCCCTTTCCTCATAGGAAGGAAACATGTCCCAGCTGGCGCACGCCGGCGATAACAGCACGACGTCGCCCGGCTTCGCGAGCGCGAACGCTTCCCGCACCGCATCCGTCACCGTATCCTGCAACCCGCTAGCAGCAGTATCGACGGTTTTCAGACGGCTCATGCCTGCGAGCTTGGCGACACGGACAATTTTTTCTTTCGTTTCGCCGATGGCGACGAGTCCTTTCACCTGCCGCTGGAACGCGGGAAGCAGCTCCATGTAGTCGGAGCCCCGGTCCAGCCCGCCCGCCACGAGGACGATATCTTGATCGAACGACTCGATCGTCTTGATCGTCGCCGTCGGGTTCGTGGCTTTCGAATCATTATAAAACAAGACGCCGTCCTTAGTTCGCACGTATTCGAGGCGATGCTCAACGCCCCTGAATTCGCGCAGCACACGGGCAATCGTCTCGATAGCTACGCCTGAAGCGATGGCCATCGCGCTCGCTGCGAGCGCATTCTCCACGTTATGGCTGCCGGGAATGCCGAGTTCGCTGACCGGCAGGATGGTATGCTCGGTCTCCTTTTCATCCCTGTACGTTAACAGGGCCGTCACTTGCCGCTCCTTCGCCTCCTTCAAGCTCGGCTTCACGAACAGCCCGTAAGGCAGCTCCTCCCGTACGGAAAACGGCAGTACGCGGGAACGCACCTTTGCCGCCGTTTGGCGGCAAACCGGATCGTCCCAGTTCAAGACGGCCGTATCGGCTTCCGTTTGATTGGCGAACAGCTTCATCTTCGAAACAACGTAGTCGTTCATCGTTCCATGATAATCAAGATGCGTTTCATACACATTCAACAAGCAGGCTATCGATGGCCGGAAGCTGCTCGTGCCTTTCAGCTGAAAGCTGCTCAATTCCACGACCATCCGGTTATCCTCCGCCGCTTCGAGCGCAGCTTCGGTTAAGGCCCGCCCGATATTCCCGGCGACGATAGGCTTCAGCCCGCCCGCCTCCAGCATCAGACCGGTCCATGTCGTCGTCGTCGTCTTGCCGTTTGAGCCGGTAATGCCGATGATCGGAGCTTGGCATAGGTAGTACGCCACCTCCACTTCGGTGACCGTTTCAATGCCGAGCTCATCCGCACGGCGAATCGGCTCCACGCTATAGGGGATTCCTGGATTTTTCACGACGAGCGACACGCCCTCGTGGACAAGTCCGGCCGGATGACCGCCGCAAACAACAGAAATACCCAGAGCCTCCAGTTCGTCGGCCTCAGGGCATAGTTCTCGTTCTTTCCTATCGTTGACCGTCACGTTCGCGCCGGCTTCGTGAAACCATTTCGCGACCGCGACCCCGCTGCGCGCCAGACCCAAGACGACGACCTGGCGGCCGCGGTAATTTGCAGGATGCTCCATCCTTATAACACCTCGTTAATATATAGTCCAAGACCCGCCAAGATCAGACCCGCCGTCCAGAAAGATATGACGACGCGCCACTCCGACCAGCCCACCAATTCAAAGTGATGATGAATTGGGCTCATTTTAAACACACGCTTGCCCCTTGTCTTGAAGGATACGACCTGGATAACGACCGACAAAATTTCCGTCAGGAACACGCCGCCGATCAGCGCAAGCAATATTTCGGCTTTCGTCAGGATCGCCACTGCAACCAGCCCTCCGCCAATGCCGAGCGAGCCGGTATCCCCCATAAACACCTTCGCCGGATGCGCGTTGAACACGAGAAACCCGAGCACCGCGCCGACCATGGCCGCCGAGAAGATGGCGACGTTCGGCTGCGTGTTGTTCAGGGCGATTATCGCATAAGCGCCGAACGCAATCGCGCTCGTGCCGGCAAGCAACCCGTCCAGACCGTCGGTAAAGTTGACCGCATTGGACGTGCCGAGCATAAGAAAGACGATAAAGGGAAAATAAAGCCAGCCGAGATCGAACGATACGTCGAAGAACGGAATGCGTATATCGGTGCTGTGCCCGGATTGTACGAGCAGCAAGCACACGATCGCCGAAATGAGCAGCTGACCGATCAGTTTTTGTTTTGCGGTCAAGCCGAGCGAGCGTTTGAACAAAATTTTAATGTAATCGTCAAGAAAACCGATGAATCCGTAGCCTAACGACGCCAGCAGCAAAATGACGGTCTCCATATTTTTCTCGCCAAAGCGAAGGACCGCGAGCGCCAGCGCCAGCATGATGATAATGCCGCCCATCGTCGGCGTTCCGGCTTTTTTCAAATGTCCCTGCGGACCGTCCGTCCGAATTTGCTGGCCGAATTTCAGTCGGCGCAGCAGCGGTATGAATAATGGACCCATAATCACCGCCAGTAAAAAGGCAACCCCCAGCGTGATCATTACGATATTGAAATCCACAGCTTTATCCCCCCAATTGCATGACCCAGGCGGCCACTTGCTCCATTCGCATGCCGCGCGATCCCTTGATCAGCACGACGTCGTGTGCGCCAGCCGTTCGGCCGAGCTCGTGCGCCAATTGTTCTTTATCCTCAAAATGCCGGACGCGGTTGTCCGGGAACCGGGTTCTCGCCCCTTCCGCGATATGAACCGCGAGCGGACCGTACACGAACACAGCCTCCACCTTCGCAGGATCGAGCATCTCGCCAACCTCCCTGTGAAACGCCGCTTCGTTCTCGCCCAGCTCCAGCATGTCGCCCAGTACGGCGAATTTGCGCTCGAAGCCTTCCGCTTCATGCAGCAGCGCAATCGCAGCGCGCATCGCTGTCGGACTCGCGTTGTAGGCATCGTTGAAGATCGTAAGCCCGCTTGGCGCATGCATCACCTCGATCCGCATGCCGGTCACCGCCGCACCCGCCAATCCTCGCGCAATCGTCTCCGCATCCAAACCGAAATGTCTGCCTACGGCATAAGCGGCCAGCGAGTTGACCACATTGTGCGCGCCGAGCAGCGGAATGTAAAAATCCCGCGCCCCCGCCTCATGGATACGGTAATGCGTCCCTTTCGCATCCATTCTAATGTCCGATGGATACAGATCGTTCTCCGCTCCATGGCCGAACCGAACGCGCCCATACGAGGGAGCCTGCATCCGTCCCGGCTCGGACAGCTCCGGCAGCACTTCCTCGATCAAGGGCTCGTCGCCATTGTATACGAGTGTGCCCCCCGGCAGCAGGCCGGCCAATATTTCCGTCTTGGCGCGCGCAATTTCCTGACGCGTGCCGAGCTGCAGCAGATGCGCTTCGCCGATGTTCGTAATCACGGCAATTTCCGGCTCCGCGAGCCGCGAGAGAAACTCGATTTCGCCCCGGCCGCTCATCCCCATCTCGAGCACGGCGATCTCCGTGTCCTCCGATAATTGCAGCAGCGTAAGCGGCAGCCCGATGTGGTTATTATAATTCCCCCCGGTTTTGTGCACCCGAAACGAAGTCTGGAGCACGGCTGCCGTCATATCTTTCGTCGTCGTTTTGCCGTTGCTTCCGGTTATGCCGACAATTCTAACGTGAAGCTGCCGCTTGTAATTAACGGCCAGTCGCTGAAGCGCCGCCAGCGTATCGTCGACCAAGATCAACGGCACGCCTTCGGGCGCATCCGGACGATCCTGCTGCCAGAACGACCCGACTGCTCCTTGCCGGGAAGCGGCTTCGACGAATCGATGCCCGTCGAACGCTTCGCCGATTAACGGTATATACAGATTGCCTGGCGCCAGCGTCCGCGTATCCTTCGATACGCCCTGCGCCATCAAGCTTCCGGACGATTCGTCCGTCAACGTGCCCCCCGCCATCACGGCGATTTCAGCTAACGTTCGTTTCATCACGCTTCATCGTCCCCTTATCGCTTCCTGAGCCACCAACCGGTCGTCGAACGGATGTTTGACGCCGCAAATTTCCTGATATGTTTCATGCCCTTTGCCCGCGATCAAAACCACGTCTTTGGCCCCGGCACGCCCAATCGCCTTGCGGATCG
Source organism: Paenibacillus sp. tmac-D7 (assembly GCF_006519665.1). Lineage (NCBI taxonomy): Bacteria > Bacillati > Bacillota > Bacilli > Caryophanales > Paenibacillaceae > Paenibacillus > Paenibacillus sp. tmac-D7. The sequence continues at coordinate 227,655 of NZ_VIDW01000001.1, forward strand.
CTTCTTTGCGGTCTGCGATCAGTTCGTACCGGGACGTATCCCAGCCCGCTTCGCGAAGACCCGGCTCGATGTCGAGCAGAATCCGCTCGGGATCTTCCGTCCGCGGGTTATCGGACGTCACGTAAATATAGTCGCTGTAAGACGCCGCAATCGCCCCCATCACCGGCCTCTTCTTCCGGTCCCGGTCACCGCCGCAGCCGAACACGCAATACACGTTTCCTTCGGCAAACTGGCGAATCGTCGCTAACGCGTTCTTCAAGCCGTCCGGCGTATGGGCGTAATCGACCAGCACCAAGTAAGGCTGCCCGACGTCCACAATCTCCATCCGCCCCTCTACCGAAGCGATCCGCGAGATGCTGTCCGCAATACGCTGCAGCGGAATCCCTTCGGCCAATGTTGCGGCGATGGCGCCCAGGGCGTTATAGATGTTGAATCTCCCGACCAGACGCATCCGCACCTCGGCTTCGCCCTGAAACGTCAGCAATCGAAAACGCGTCCCGCCCGCCGTCATTTCGATATCAACCGCTCTCACATCCGCAGTCTCATCGTCAATCGCGTATGTAATGGTCTGTGCGGCGGTCGCTTTACGGTAATACGCCGATGCGGCATCGTCCGCATTCAGCACAGCGAACTGCCGGCGGGCCGGGTCTTCCGTATACTCGTTCCCCAGTCTGGAGAAGAGAAGCCCTTTCGCATCCCGGTACTGTTCCATCGTCAGGTGATAATCCAAATGATCTTGCGTTAAATTGGTAAAAATACCTGTGCGGAACCGGCATCCCTTCACCCGGCCCATATCCAGCCCGTGGGAAGAAACTTCCATTAACGCGTAATCCGTACCGGCCTCGACCATGTCCCGCAAGATGCGCTGCAATTCCAGCGCTTCCTGCGTATTCGTCGCTTTATTCTCGCGGTATTCCGATCCGATCTTGACATGAATATTGCCCATCAAACCGGTCTGAAACCCTTGATCGCTCAAAATGCTTTCCAATATATACGTCGTGGTCGTCTTGCCGTTCGTACCCGTCACTCCGATCAGCTTCAGTTCCCGGCTCGGATACCCGTAAAAGTGATTCGCAAGCACGGCCGCCGCCATTCTGGCATCGCGCACGAGCAGCGTCGGAACGCCCGCCCGCAGATCGCGTTCCGCAACCAGCGCAGAGGCCCCCCGCTCAACGGCGACGGCGGCGTAATCATGACCGTCCACAGTCAAACCCGGTACGCAGATGAACAAGTCGCCCGGTTTGACCTTGCGGGAATCGGTCGCCATGCCGGTCACTTCCGTGGCGCCGTCGCCGATCAGGCGGCTCGTGACGAGCTGGGAGGCCAGTTCTTGTAGCTGCATCGAGCGTCCCCTCCATTGGTCAATAAATCGTAAAAAAAAAGCACGGATGATCGATCTCCATTTTCACACATGGTCTCGATAAACCTTTCTTCGTTGAATAAAAATCCGCACGGATGATCGATCTCCATTTTCACACATGGTATCTATTATGGACAAAAAAACGCCCGATGAAAAGCCCAATTTTCAATTTTCATAATGAAATTGCGGGACTGGGGCCGCTTAAGACGCCGGCGGCGCCGGCTCCTGCGGCACGCCCGTGTCGGATAAGTAGATGCGAATCGTGGAGCCTTGCTCCACACGCGTGCCCGGCTTCGGCACCTGGTTGATCACCGTCTTGCCGGTACCGGATTTGGCCAGCTGAAAATTCATATTTAAATCTTCGTAAATATCGGTGACCGTCATGCCGACGAGATTCGGCACTTCCACGATGCGCTTGTCGCCATAGACGTATTTGCGGTCGAGCTGGTCTTTCCGCGGAGGCACCTTCATATAACGCAAGGTATCTTCCATCATGCTCTTCACGAGCGGCGCTGCGATCAATCCGCCGAACTGGATGCCTTGCGGGTCGTCTACGGCCGCATAAATGACGACCTTCGGATCGTCCGCAGGCGCGAAGCCGATGAATGAAACGATGTGCTCGTCGGCGGAATAACGTCCGTTAATAACTTTTTGCGCCGTTCCCGTCTTCCCTCCGACACGATAGCCGTCGATGAACGCGTTTCGTCCGGTTCCGTTCGCCACGACGCTCTCCAGCGTCTCGCGCACCTGCTTGGACGTCGCCTCGGAGATGACCTGCCGCACCATGGTCGGCTCGACCTTCTGCACCATCTCGCCGGACTCCGGCTTATACCAGGCCCTCGCCACATGCGGTTGGTACAGCTTACCGCCGTTGATCGCCGCCGAGATGGCCGTAATTTGCTGAATCGGCGTCACCGAAACTCCTTGGCCGAACGAGGTGGTCGCCAGCTCGACCGGACCGACGCGGGACGGCTTGAACAGAATGCCGTTCTCCTCGCCGCCGAGGTCGATGCCGGTTTTTTTGCCAAAGCCGAAGTCGTGGATGTACTTGAACAGCAAGTCGGTGCCCAGACGCTGGCCCATGACGACGAAGCCCGGGTTGCAAGAGTTTTCAACTACCTGCTGGAACGTTTCGCTTCCGTGTCCTTGCCGCTTCCAGCAGCGAAGACGCGCCCCCGCCACCTCGATCGAGCCGGGATCGTGAAAGCCTTCGGTCAGCTTCACTTTGTTTTCCTGGAGGGCCGCAGCAAGCGTAATGATCTTGAAGGTTGATCCGGGCTCGTAGGTCATCCAAATCGGCAGGTTGCGGTTATAGCTTTCCACCGGGTATTGCTTGTAGTTGCTTGGTTCATAACCCGGCCGGGACCCCATCGCAAGAACCTCGCCGTTGTTCGGATCCATGGCGATCGCAACGATGTGTTTCGGTTGATATTTCAGCATCGCTTGATCAAGCTCCCGCTCCATGATCGCTTGAATGTTGCTGTCGATCGTCAGCTGCAGATTGAGTCCGTCCATCGGCTCTTTGTACGTGTCGGTCGATCCCGGCATCAGCTTGCCGTTGGCTTGCGCCAAATACGAAATGCCGCCATTGAGACCCGTGAGCAATTTATCATACTTCAATTCTATGCCCGTCAAGCCTTGATTATCAATTCCGGTAAAACCGAGCACATGTGCGGCCAATCCGCCGAACGGATAATACCGTTTGTTGTCTTCGGTGACAACAATGCCCGGCAGCTGCATATTGCGGATTTCCTGCGCTTTTTCCTGCGAAATTTTGCGGCCGCCGGGCTTGATATAAGCTTGAGATTTGCGTACTGTAATTTGTTTGTAAACTTCCGCTTCGCTGAGGTCGAGCGCCGCCGCCAGCTTGGCCGCCGTCATCTGCGGATCTTTGATCTGGACAGGAATGGCCATGACCGTCGGCGTGCTTATATTGTAGGCCAGCTGTACGCCATTCCGGTCAAGCAGCTCTCCCCGTTTAGCCGTAACCTCGATGTTTCTTCGCCAAGATTCCTCGGCTTCTTTCGACAGCCTCGGCCCCATCCATATTTGCACGTACGCGAGCCGCACCACCAGCGCGAAGAACAAAATCGTTCCTATTATCAGTGCGGCGAATAATCGTCGGCGAACCGTTACATTCGATGCCCGCATGCCCGCTCCTTCCCCCTCCTGAATCAAGAATGGTTTCATATCATCCCTATTCAGGACAACCCGGGGTTAGAACAAGCTATCGTTTGGCGGCGTTCTTATCGGTTTTGCTTCCGGTTGCGGACGATGGGGATTCAGCCGGGTTATCCGGCGTCTCCAACAGTTCGCTGTATGGCTTCAGGGACAGCGTCAGCACCCGCTCGCTCTCGGTTCCTTCGAGCGTTTGGGCAGCCACATACCCTTCTCCTACGGATTGACAGCGCACTTTCAGGAGCGAGCATACTTCCATCGCGTCGCGAAGCGATTTGCCGGTTAAATTCGGGATCGATACGTGCTCAGGCTGTTCCAGCACTACATAGATTCGTTGCGAATTCCCGATTTCAGTATCAGGAGCAGGCAATTGGGCCAAAACGGTCGAGCCTTTTCCATACGATTCCACACTGACGCCCGATTTGTTCATTAAAGATTTCGCTTGGTCAAGCGTCATGCCGGTCAAGTCCGGCGCTTTCGTCTTCTCGCTGACCGGCGCCGGCTGCGTCTGCACCGTCGTCGGAGCAAGCCCCATATAACGCAGCGATTGCGAAACAATCTCGCGAAACGCAGGCGCGGCAACCTCTCCACCGCGATGGTAGTCCCCGCCGAGATCCGGCTCGTCGGCGATAATCGTAACAAGAATGCGCGGATTTTCAATCGGGGCGTAGCCGATAAAGGAAATGACCCATCTCCCTTCGGCATATCCTTTTTCACCCGGAAGCACTTTGTTGGCCGTACCTGTCTTACCGGCGATCCGGTAGCCGTCGATATAGGCTCTTTTTCCCGTTCCAATATCCTGGTCGGAGACTACCTGCTCCAAATATTCGCTGACTTGCTTCGCCGTCTTCTCCGATACGACTTCGCGGATCACCTTCGGTTCGAACTTCTGGATGACCTCGCCGGTATCAGGCTTCGTAATCTCTTTAATCAGATGAGGCCACATCAGCTTGCCACCGTTCGCAACGGCGGCATAGGCGGCCGTTTGTTGAATGGCGGTAGCGGTCAAGCCTTGTCCATAGGTCGCCGTTGCAAAATCGGGAGCGTAACGCATATTGACGATACCCGGCACCTCGCCGGAAATGTCGATGCCCGTCCTTGCGCCGAAGCCGAATTTGGTAATATATTGGCGCAGTTTGTCCTGCCCGAGCTTCTCGATGCCAAGCTTAACGAAGGCGACGTTACTCGAACGCTTCAAACCTTCTAAGTACGAAATTTTCCCCCATCCTGAAATGTTATGGTCATGAAGACGCCGGTCGGCCACTTTGATCGAACCGGATTGATACGTCTCATTCGGATTGAACAGCCCTTCTTCTACGGTAGCCGCTAATGTGACCAGCTTGAAGGTAGAACCGGGCTCATATTGGGAGGCCACGGCATGATTAAGAAAATCTCGCGTTTCTTTCGTTTCCCAATATTTGTTCGGGTTGAACGTCGGGACGTTCGCCAATCCTAAAATTTCCATCGTTTGCGGATCGACCGCAATCGCCGTTATGCTTTTCGGCTTGAATTTCTCGTTCACCTTCTGCAAGGCGCTTTCGATATAAAACTGAATATTTTTATCGAGGGTCAACTTCACATCATCCCCGTTGACAGCCGGCTGATACCGGCTTTGCGAGTCCGGCAGCTCGACGCCCTTCCGGTCTTTCTCATAAATCAACCAACCGGGAGAACCTCTCAAATATTTATCCAGCGTTAATTCCAGCCCCATAATCGGCTTATCTTCCTTGTTTATATATCCGATCAGGTGCGAAGCCATCGTCTCGGCGGGATAAAACCGCTTCTGCTCGGGAAGCAGCAGGATTCCCGTACTTTCGTTTTTCTTGGGCAGCTTCGACTGTAAATCGGAAATCATCTTCTTAATTTTATCAGCCGTTTCGGCGTCGATTTTCCAGCCATCGTTCCCCAGCTCCACCTGGGCGTAATACTTGCCGTCCTCTTTCTTCTTGTTGATGCGCGTACGGATCTTGTCCTCCATCGCCATCACAGCGCCCGCATCGTCAGCCGGACTTAAGATTGCCGCCAATCCTTTGATGACATCCAATTCAAGTCCTTTGTTCATAATCGTTTCCGGCTCCAACGCGATCGTGTAGGAAGGCGCATCTTCCGCCAAAGCCTTGCCGTTCCGGTCGGTTATCGTGCCGCGGATAGGTGGAATTTCTTTGTCCATCGCCCATTTTTCCTTCGCTTTGGAGAGCAGCTCTTCGCCTTGAACAACCTGCACCCAATACAATCGGGTCACCAGAACAGCAAAAAGGAGGGTGAATCCCCCTCCAATGAGTAACGACCGCAGTTTCACCATTTTCGTCATGGTCTTATCCCCCTATTCCCGCTTACGGATCAGGGCTGATCCTTCGTTTTCTTGACGCCGGACGCCGTCTTGGTTTCGGTCGATTTAGACGCGGCTTGTCCATTCGAATCGGCCGCGGCTTTGTTCTTGTTCGTCTTCACTTGATCGGGCTCAGGCGTTACGAAGCCGAGCTCCTTTGCTTTTTCGAGCATCCGGTGCGGCTCGGACAAAGCATCCACCTTTTGCTTCAAAATGCTGTTCTCCGCTTCCAGCTTGGCGATTTGCTGCTCGATGCTCCTGATGTTGGCATTCATTTCGTAAATTTGCGCGTAACGCCAAATAATCAACCCTGCAACGACGACGCAAATCGCAACCGTAAACAAATACAACAGCTTTTCCTGCAGCGGCAGCGTCTTATTCCGTTGTACGACGCGCTTCGTCTCTTTCGCTTTCACCTGTTGCTCCGTTCGCTGCTCCACCGCTAGGTTTCCATGAATATAAGCCGGCAAAATAATTCTCCCCCTTAATCCTTCACTTTTTCCGCGATTCTAAGTTTTGACGAACGGGCTCTCGGATTTGCTTCGAGCTCCTCTTCACCCGGTTCTATCGGCTTACGGTTAACCAGTTTCAATTGACCTGTCGGGTTGCATGCGCACATCGGAAGATCGGGCGGACATATGCATTTTGCCACGTACCCGGCGAACGTCTGCTTGCAGATGCGATCCTCGAGCGAATGGAACGTAATGACGGCCACCCGCCCTCCCGGAGCAAGGCAGCGCACCGCTTGCTTCAGCGCATCCTCGAAGGCGCCAAGCTCGTCGTTGACGGCAATCCGCAGCGCTTGGAAGCTGCGCTTGGCGGGATGCGGCCCGGTTCTGCGCGCGGCAGCCGGAATCCCTTCTTTAATCAGCTCGACCAGCTGTCCCGTCGTCTCGATAGGAGCTGCGCTGCGGGCGGAGACGATGTTTGCGGCGATGCGCCGGGCGAATTTCTCCTCCCCGTATTCGAACAGAATATCGGCGATTTCTTTCTCGGACCAACCGTTAACAATATCTTTCGCCGTAAGCGGCGCTGTACGGTCCATCCGCATATCCAGCTCCGCATCGTGGTTGTAGCTGAATCCCCGGTCGGCTTCATCGAGCTGCGGCGAGGAGACGCCGAGATCGAACAAGATGCCGTCGACCTGTGGATGCCCGTCCTTCACGGCCTCTGGAATTCGGGAGAGCTCCTGTTCCAAATAACGAAAGTTGCTGCGTACGAGCCGTACCTTGTCCTGAACGCCGGAAAGACGCTCTTTGGCGTTCGCTAAGGCGATGTCGTCTTGATCAAATGCGATCAGCAGCCCGCCCGGACCGAGTCTCGACGCAATTTCCAAACTGTGCCCGGCTCCGCCAAGCGTACAATCGACATATATACCGTCAGGCTTTATATGTAATCCTTCCACGGCTTCTTGCTTAAGCACCGTAATATGATGAAACACGGCTCCATCCTCCTACATCGAACTAACACCGGATTAAAAGTCAAAATTGAAGTCGACAAGCTTCTCGGCGATTTCGGCAAACGATTCTTCCGATTGCCTGGAATAGTCTTCCCAGATTGCCTTACTCCAAATCTCTACCCGGTTGGATACGCCGATCACGACGCAATCTTTCTCCAGCTTGGCATGGTCGATCAACGTATTCGGCAGGTTTACCCTGCCTTGCTTGTCCAGCTCGCATTCGGTGGCGCCGGAGAAAAAAAACCGCGTAAACGCACGCGCATCCGATTTCATCAGAGGCAGCGCCTTAAGCTTTTGCTCCAGAACAGACCATTCTTGCATGGGATACACGAACAAACATTGATCGAGACCGCGAGTGACGATGAACGATGCTCCGAGGGCTTCACGAAATTTGGCAGGCACAATCATACGGCCTTTGTCGTCGACTGTGTGCTGATACTCCCCCATGAACACCACTCGCCACCCCCTTTCCCTCCACTTTACCCCACTTCCCACCACTTGTATAGTAATGTTTCGCCATATTAACAAAAAATCCTGCTTCATCGTCGCGATGAAACAGGATTTTTTCGATTTATTCGGTTTTGTTTTCTTCCGCCAGCCGCTGTCGCACGCTTGCCAGCTTCGCTTTCCTTCGGCGGCGCACCCACCAGAGCGGAATGGCGACGATGACAAGCAGCACAAGAATCGGAAGCGCGCCGGCCAGTACGACAACGATCCCCTGCAGGACGACGTTCAGCACAGTCAGCGAGCCCTGCAGCGCGGCGGATGCCCGTTTGGCGAGCGGCCCTCGTTCTTGTGCGCCGATCGCCTCCGCCGAACCGATTTTTTGCGCGATGCGCAGATCGATGGTGGAGTACGATACGTTTTGCTCCAGATAACGCATACGCCCTTTAATACGTTCGATTTCTTCCTGCACCTTGCCCAGCTCGCTCGAGAAGGCTACCAGCTCATCCGCTTTCGTCGCCTTCTCCATGAAGGAAATCAACCGGCTTTCCACAAGCTGCTTCGCCTTCAATCGGGACGAGAGGTCCACATATTCCTCCGTCACATCCTGGCCTTCCATCGATTTGCGCATGGACGGATTGATTTTCTCCAGTTCGACGAGCAGCGATTGGAAGCCGTTCGCCGGGACCTTGATGACGAAGGTGCCGGACTTCTCCGATGCCGATGTGCTTTCGTTAAACTGCAGCACATAGCCGCCCGAACGCTTAACCGCCTCCTGCACGCGCGTCTCGGTGTCCGCGTAGTTCTCGACCTGCATCGATAGGTTGGCGCGATAAATAATCTTACGGCTGTATGCATCGTCGCCTTCCGCGGCCGTTTGCCCGGTAAAGCTCCCGCCCTGCGGCGGCGCGTTCTGCGAAGACGCGGCGGCGGCGTTCTGCGCTTCGCCGCCCGCCTGATCGGCAGCGCCCGCACTGACGCTTTCGTGCTGAGCCGAGTTTGCCGTCGGTGCTCCCGATTTGGCGGCCTCGCTCGCGGATTTATCGGAGCTTGCGGAGCTGCAGCCCGCGAGCGCCGACGCGATAAGCGCCGACGCGAGCAGCAGCCTCGCGCCCCGGCGGTTGATCGCGACTCGGAACCCGTTGCCCGACCGACTTCTCTCTTCTTTCATTCGATAATCCCCCTCGCTCTCTGCAATCGATCCGTCAGGCCGCCCTCCGTAATCCTAACAGGAAGCGCAGCCTTATCTATCCAGACGATTAGGGAAGAATTGATGTTGCACAGACCGCCAGCCCGAATTAAAAAAACGCCGATTCCGATCCAAAGCGCCCCTTCCCATACGGCCGAAACATACCGGAAACATCCGAGAAGCCAGGAAACCTTGCCCTTATCGTCCAAAAAGCGCCTCGACCGTTTCGTCGAGGCGCTCCTTATACAATCGTATTAATGCTCGGCCCAGCTGTCCAAGTACGACTTCTGCTCGTTCGTCAGCGTGTCGATACCGAAGCCGAGCGCCGCCAGCTTGAAGCGAGCCACCTGTTCGTCCAGCTCGTAAGGCACGTTCACCACTTTGCTGCCGATTTGCTTATAGTTGTCGTTCACATATTTCAGGGACATCGCTTGCAGTGCGAACGTCATATCCATAATTTCCGCAGGATGACCGTCGCCTGCCGCCAGATTGACGAGCCGTCCTTCCGCGAGCAGATAAAACTTGCGGCCGTCCTTCAAGGTATATTCTTCGATATTGCGGCGCACGGTACGCTTCGATACGGACAATGCCTCGAGCTCCGGTTTGTTCACTTCGACGTCGAAGTGGCCGGCGTTGGACAACACCGCACCGTCCTTCATCACTTCGTAATGCTCGCCGCGAATGACGTCGCGGTTGCCTGTGACCGTGACGAAGTAGTCGCCGACTTTCGCCGCTTCCACCATCGGCATAACGGCAAATCCGTCCATGTACGCTTCAACCGCCTTGATCGCATCGATTTCCGTCACGATCACGTTGGCGCCGAGTCCTTTGGCCCGCATCGCCACACCTTTGCCGCACCAGCCATATCCGACAACGACAACTGTTTTCCCGGCGACAACGAGGTTCGTCGTCCGGTTGATACCGTCCCAAACCGACTGGCCCGTACCGTACCGGTTATCGAACAAATATTTGCAGAACGCGTCGTTGACGGCAACCATCGGGAACTGCAGCTGTCCGTCTTTCTCAAGCGACTTCAAGCGCAAAATGCCCGTGGTCGTTTCTTCCGCGCCGCCGCGCACCTTTTTCAGCAAATCCTTGCGCTCGGAATGAAGAATCGTCACCAAGTCCCCGCCATCGTCGATAATCAAGTCCGGCTCGGTCTCAAGCGTTTTGAGCATTAGTTCCTTGTACTCCTGCGGGTCCGGGTTGTACTTGGCGAACACGGTAATCCCGTCTTCGACGAGCGCCGCGCACACGTCGTCCTGCGTGGAGAGCGGGTTACTGCCGCAGATCGCCACCTCCGCGCCGCCGGCTTGGACAACCTTGGCCAAATAGGCCGTTTTTGCTTCAAGATGAAGCGAAATCGCCACTTTAAGCCCTTTGAACGGCTGTTCTTTTTCGAATTGCTCGCGAATTTTATTCAGCACCGGCATGTGGGCATTCACCCAATCGATTTTCAAATGCCCTTCGTGCGCGAGCGAGATGTCGCGGATAATACTGGAATCTACCGTACTTTTAGCCACGTAAACTTCCTCCTCATAATAGATAATGAAATGAATTACATATAACAGATGCGGTGCTTGCCGTCAATTTCATGCGGGGTTTGCACCAATTCGTCCAGCCAGGCGCTGCCGTACTTGTTCAAATACGCGGAGATATTGAATACCCGCTCCTGCAGCTTGCCGGACGGCAGGACGGATTGACCGATCCGCGCGAACTGGCGCAAGCCCGATTCGTTCTGCGAACGGAGGCCGTCTTCCGCCTTTTGCCCGAAGAAGTCGATTTGCTCCAAAATTTTGCCTAAATTCGTTTCACCCAGCTTTTGCAGGCCCGGATTGATCTCGGCGACCGACGACACGATCGGCTCGTACAGCTCCCGAAACTTGTTCTTGACGTCGGCAAAACGATCCTTCAGCTGCCAGCGGTCTTGCGCTTCCAGCCAAGCCTGACGCCGTTCCTCCAGACGGAACCTGACGTCGTCCAAGGTCAGCCCGAGCTTCTGCATATTCTTCTGAGCGGTCCCTTCCACAATCGTGAAGCCAAGACGCGGCCACAAAATCGGCATACGCATGCCAAGCGTATGGAACGCTTGCTGCGTCAACCCCCAGTAGGCGATCTCCGCGGGGCCGAGCACCGTGCCGAGCACCGGCAGCAAGTAATCCTGCATGAGCGGCCTCGTCATCACGTTGTTGCTGAGCCGCTCCGGCGCGGTCTGCGCCCAGTCGAGCAGCTGCTCCTTCGAAAACCGGCGCTCGCCTTTACGATCCGTATAGCACTGACCTGACGCATCTGCAAACAGCAGCGTCCGCTCGCCCCGCTCGTCGAACACGAACAAGTTCAGACTGTTCTCGCTCCCGTCCGCCTGAGGCTCGTATCCAAGCTCCTGCAAGCGTGCCCGATTGCGCAGCAGCGCCTCGCCGATCGCAGACGAACGTTTGATCAACGTATGGAACATCGGTCCCTCCAGCCGGCGCAGCGCAGGATCGTCCGAATCCAGCAGCACAAGCCCGTACTTGCCGAACAAGCCCGCCAGCAGCTTCGCGAACCCATCCACCAATGTGTCCGAAGACTCCGCCGCGAAGCGGAATTCCGCCAGCACGCCTTCCTTAAACTCGGTAGGCATCAACGATGCATCGAGCTGCGCCAGAGCCGATTCCCATTGTTCGCGGCTAAGTAAGGTTTGGCTGACCGACGTACGCCGATCGTCCGGACGCTCCACCTTCATTTTCTCAACCCGCAAATCGGCCGACAAGAAATAGGTGTGATTCACTTCGTCGAAATCGTGATCTTCCCCGGCAATCCAAAATACCGGCACAACCGGCCGGTTCAACGCTTCAGCCGATTGCCTCGCCGCCTGTATAATGGTGATCGCCTTATAAACGACCATCAGCGGCCCCGTAAACAAACTCGCCTGCTGCCCTCCTACCACGCACAACGTGCGTGCATCGCGCAGCGATTCGATCCCTTGCAACGCCTCGGGAGCGTTGCCGGCCTTGCGATTGAAAGCCCGCAAAGCTTCGGCAAGCCCTTCGCGATCTGCACCGAACGGCCGTTCACGGTCTAACCAGTCCGCGCGCGCGCTCCACGCCCCCTTCGACCAAGGGTCGTAATCGTAAAGTCCGCTTGCCTTCTCGGAGCGATTTATGTAATCGTCGGTCAAAGGCTGGCCGGTTCGCCATTCCACTGTTTCCAAACGCAAAGCTCCCGCCGCCCTTTCCTCTGTATGGAGTCGAACTCGTATTGACAACTCATTCCTACTGATGTTAACAAAAAAAGCCCCCAAAGAGCAAGGGGCTTCTCGTAAGCTGTTAATAAAGATGGCAAGCGGTAAAGTGTCCCGGCTTCACTTCTTTGAATTCCGGCATCACCGCTGCGCATTCCGGCATCGCCATCGGACAGCGGGTCCGGAACGGACAGCCGCTGGGCGGGTTGAGCGGGCTCGGAATCTCACCCTGCAGAATGATGCGCTCGCGCGTACGCTCAACTTCGGGATCCGGAATCGGGATCGCCGACAGCAGCGATTGCGTGTACGGGTGCAGCGGGTTCGCGTACAGCTCCTCCGCCGTCGTCACCTCGACCAGTTTGCCCAAGTACATCACGCCGATGCGATCGGAGATGTGCTTGACCATCGCCAAGTCGTGCGCGATGAACAAGTAGGTCAGACCGCGTTCCTTCTGCAGCTTCTTAAACAGGTTGACGACTTGCGCTTGTACAGACACGTCCAGCGCCGATATCGGCTCGTCCGCAATGATGAACTGCGGCTCGATCGCGAGCGCCCGGGCAATGCCGATCCGCTGGCGCTGACCGCCCGAAAACTCGTGCGGGAACCGGTTTGCGTGTTCTTCGTTCAAGCCGACGGCTTGCAGCAGCTCGGATACGCGAGCCTTGCGCTGCTTGCCCGTGTACAGCCCGTGAATATCGATTCCCTCAGCGATAATGTTGCCGACGGTCATCCGCGGATTCAACGAAGCGTACGGATCTTGGAACACCATCTGCATGTGACGGCGAAACTCCTGCTGCTTGCGGCCGCGAAGGCCGTGAACGTTCTCTCCGTTAAAGAGCACCTCGCCGCCGGTCGCTTCATAGAGCCGGATGATCGTGCGACCGGCCGTCGACTTGCCGCATCCGGATTCGCCGACGAGTCCGAACGTCTCGCCGCGCTCGATGGCGAAATTCAAGCCGTCGACGGCTTTCAACGTTTTGCCGCTGCCCAGGTGAAAATGCTTCTTCAAATCGCGAACTTCCAATAAAGGCTGCGGCTTGCTCATCGCGAGACACCTCCCGTTTCTAGCGGACGTTCGACCTTCGGCGCGTCCGGATGCAGCAGCCAACAGGCGGCCGCATGCGTTTCGGAGAGCGGGGTCTGCTCCGGATCGTTCTCCAGACATACTTTCATCGCATAAGGGCAGCGCGCTGCGAAAGCACAGCCCTTGGGCGGTGCGAACAGATCCGGCGGCGTGCCCGGAATCGGAATCAGATCGCTATCCTTGTCCTGATCCAGGCGCGGTACCGAACGGAGCAGCCCCCATGTGTATGGATGTCTCGATTGATAGAAAATTTCATCGACGGTACCTTGCTCCACCACTTTGCCCGCATACATGACGACGACGCGCTGCGCCATCTCCGCGACGACGCCAAGGTCGTGCGTAATGACGATGATGGACGCTTCCGTTTGCTCCGACAGCTTCTTCATCAAGTCGATGATCTGCGCCTGAATCGTCACGTCAAGCGCCGTCGTCGGTTCATCCGCGATCAGCAGCTTCGGATTGCACGCCAGCGCGATCGCAATCATCACACGCTGCCGCATGCCGCCGGAGAGTTCGTGCGGATATTGGTGAATCCGGCCTTCCGGATTGGAAATGCCGACCAGCTTCAGGATTTCAACCGCTCGCGCGTTAGCGGCGTCACGGCTCAAGCCTTGATGCTTGATCAGGCCTTCTGTTATTTGCTTGCCGATTGTCATCGTCGGATTCAGCGACGTCATCGGATCCTGGAAAATCATCCCCATCTCCGAACCGCGGATGCTCTCCATCTGCGAATTTGAACAGCTGGTAATTTCCGTCTTGCCGTCAAACAAGATCGAACCGCCTTTAATCCAGCTCGGCGGCGAAGGAATCAGCCGCATGATCGTTTGTGCCGTCACGGATTTCCCGCACCCGGATTCGCCTACGATCGCCAATACTTCGCCTTTATCTAAATGAAAGGATACGCCCCGCACAGCTTGTACTTCGCCGGCGTAGGTGCGGAACGAAACCCGCAAATCCTTAACTTCCAATATCGGTTTACTCATGAATTGTCACCTCCGAATAACTGACTGCTTATTTGCGCATCTTCGGATCAAGGGCATCCCGCAGGCCATCGCCGAGCAGGTTGAAGCTCATCAGGATCAAACTGAACAGCAGCGTCGGGAAAATAACCCGATGCGGATACAAGCGAATCGAATTCGCGCCGTCGGACAACAGCGAACCTAACGATGCCAGCGGAACCCGGATGCCAAGTCCGATAAAACTGAGGAACGCTTCAACGAAAATCGCCGAAGGGACGATGAACGTAATTTGTACAATAATCAAACCGAGCGCGTTCGGCACCAAATGCTTCATAATAATGCGCGCGCCCCCGGCGCCGAGGGTACGAGCCGCAAGCACGTATTCCTGTTCCTTCAATTGTAAAACTTGACCGCGCACAAGCCTCGCCATAGGCACCCAGCCGGTGATGGCATAGGCAATGATAATCGTCTTGAAGCCCGGTCCGATCACGATAATCAACAAAATGGAAATCAACAGAAATGGGATCGAATAAATAATTTCGATGAACCGCTGCATAATATCATCGACGCGGCCCCCGTAGTAAGCGGAGATTCCGCCGTAAATGACCCCGAACACGAGGTCGAGCAGCGCGGCCGTAATTCCGATCGCAAGCGAGATCCTCGTACCCCACCATACCCGAACCCACAAATCCCGTCCGAAGTCGTCCGTGCCGAACCAGTGGACGGCCGAAGGCCCCATGTTTTTAATATCATAGTTTTGCGTCGCATAGTCGAATTTGGACAAAATCGGACCGAAGATCGACAGAAGCGTCAGAAGGATGAGCGTGATCAAGCCGAACATGGCGAGCTTGTTTTTTTTCAACCGCCGCCAAGCGTCCTGCCAATTCGTCATCGACGGACGAACGATCGTTTCCCGGTTCACTTCTTCCTTGCCGACCGGCTGGAACAGATCTTTGGATATTTCCATCATTTGCTTCCTCCCTTCGCCAAGCGTATCCGCGGATCGACAAGCCCATAGAGCACATCGGTAATAAACAGCACCACGACGAGAATAAACGCATAGAAAATCGTCAAACCCGTAATCATCGTGTAGTCATTGGAATAAATCGACTGGACGAAATGCTTGCCGAGACCCGGCACTACAAAAATTTGCTCCACGACCAGCGTACCTGTAATCAGGTTAACGAATACGGGACCGAGCACCGTAATGACCGGCAAAATCGCATTCCGGACCGTATGCTTCACCACAATCGAAGGCGAGGATAATCCTTTGGCCCGCGCCGTCTTAATGTAGTCTTGATTCAGCACGTCGAGCATCGACGTTCGCATAAGCCGCGCCAGGATGGCAATGGTACCGAACGATAACGCGATGGCGGGCAGTACCCTGGACGAAGGCCCTGTCCACATGCCCGGCGGCAGCCAGCCGAGCTTCACGCCGACGAAATAGGAGAGCAGAGGTCCGAGCACGAAGGAAGGAATCGAAATCCCGACGATAGCCGTAAACATCGCCGCCACGTCCAGCCCCTTGTTATGATTTAACGATGCAACAATACCGAGAATAAGACCGACGACAATAGCGATCAGCAGCGCCCACAATCCAAGCTCGAGCGAGGCCGGGAATGCTTGTTGAATAATATCCGTCACTTTACGCGTAGGAAACTGGAACGAAACACCCAGATCGCCGTGAATGACGTTGTTCATATATTTGAGGTACTGATTCCAGATCGGCTGGTCGAGACCGTATTGGGCATACAGGATCTGACGCTGCTCAACGGTCATTTTCTGCGAGTCTTCGCCAAACGGGTCCCCCGGCAAATTTTTCATCAACACGAATGTGAATGTCACAATGAGCCATAAGGTTACCACCATATACACCAGACGTCGTAGCAAGTAACGAAGCATGGCACACCTCCTAAACTAGTAAAAAAACAATTGCGCACAGCGCGGCCGAATCAGCCGAACTGCTTCGCAAGCATAGTAGACAACACCAGGGACTATGTTTGCGAAGCAGTTCCGCGCAACCGCCGTCCTTACCTGTCGCCAGCGGTCCAAAAGAAAAATCGAGGCCGTTCTTCATAAGCAGAACGGCCCCCTCTTGCATCGAATCAGCCTCGATTAATATAAAATTACTTGATAGAAACCCATTTTAATTCCCACTCTTTGGACATCGCCGGCAGAATCAAACCGTCGACATTCACTTTCTTCGCGTACGGACGCGTACGGAAGTAGAGCGGGGCGACCGGTGCGTCGTTCATCAACATTTTCTCGGCGTCAACGAGCATTTGGGAACGTTTCGCCAAGTCAACCTCTTTGTCGGCCGCTTTGACCAGATCATCGTAAGCTTTGCTGTTGTACTGCACGTAGTTAAAAGACTTGTTATCGGACATCCACATGTTAAGGAACGTCATCGGGTCGTTATAGTCCGCGCCCCACAAAGCGATCAACGCGTCAAAGTTGTTCTCCTGCATATTTTTCACGCGAAGTGCGAATGGCAGCGGTTCGCCGTCCACTTCGACTCCCAGATTTTGTTTCCATTGCGCTTGAACAAACTCGATCGTTTTCTTAGCCGTTTCCGTATCGTCGGAAGTCAGCTTGAACTTCGGCAATGACGTCATGTTCAGTTCCTGCAAACCTTCGGCAAGCAGCGCCTTCGCAGCTGCCACGTCGTACGCAAACTGCGTATCGCCCGCTACTTTACGGAACTCTTGCTTGTTGCCGTCCATCACTGTTCCCGGCACCAAACCGGTGGAAGGGATCGAGGCGCCGCCAAGCACAACTTCATTCAACGCTTTCCGGTCTACGGCCATGCCGAGCGCTTTACGTATTTTTGCGTTAGCAAACGCCGGCACTTTGTTGTTATGGAACATGATATAGCTGGTAACAAATTCCTTTTTCAGCGTCAATTCCGGCTTGCCCTGATACATTTGGAATTGATCGCCTTTAAGTTCCGTCAGGTCAACTTGATCCGTCTCAAACATATTCAGAGCCGTATTCGGGTCTTTGACGACGTTAACGGTAACTTTGGTCAACTTCACGTTAGCGGCGTCCCAATAATTTTCGTTTTTGACCATGACGAGCTGCTGCTCATGATCCCACTTTTCCAGCTTGAACGGACCTGCGCCGATTACCTTGTCCGCATCCGCGCCGTATTTGTCGCCTTGCGTTTTCACGAAGTCCGCTTTCTGCGGGAAGAAGATCGGCATGGACAATTGATCGGTGAAGAACGCGACCGGACGCTCCAAGGTGATTTCAAGCGTTCTATCGTCCTTCGCCTTCACGCCGAGCTCCGCTTTCCTGGCTTCGACTTCTTCCGGCTTCGCTGTATTCAAAGCTGTTCCGCCTTTAATCCAGGCAAGCATCGATGCGTATTTCGCTTTCGTGGCCGGATCCAGGGTGCGTTGGTAGGCCCACACGAAGTCATTTGCGGTCAGCGGCGAGCCGTCTGCCCATTTCAAACCGTCACGCAGCGTGATCGTGTACACCAGACCGTCCGGAGAAATGCTCGGCAGTTCTTTAGCTAGCGCCGGCTCCGGCTTGCCTTCCCCGTTAAGACGATACAAACCTTCATTGATCGCATTGATGATCGTGAAGGTCGGGTTTGTCGTAGCAATCGAGCTATCTAAAGCTGGCGGTTCGGCCGATAAATTGATTCGAATTTCTTGCGCCGACGCTTTTCCGGGTTCTGTTGCAGCACCCCCCGCTTGGTCATTGTTGGCATTGCCTGAACATCCCGCAACCGTAGCGCCAAGCACGGCCGTTACAGTCGCCAAGACTAGAAGTTTATTCAACTTCATAGACATCCTCCTCCTCAAATATGTAATTATATGTTAATTCCGAACTAGTCCAGAATTCCCACCAAAGTAATATTATCCTGTATTTATTCATTGAATTTATTACCTTTCCAATTGTAAATAGCTGTAACCGTTGCCAGATAGAAATTATACATCCATTGGTTAATAAATTCTAGTACTATTATTTAACATTGGTCAATTATTAGATGATGTAGCCGCACAAAAAAACGCGGCAGCTTCCCTGTTTCCTGAAAAAAAGAGCCTACGTCATAGGCTCTCAAATCAGGTACTATTTTATTCGCAACATTTAAGATAAATCCAACTTGCGCACCGAGTTCAACACCTTATCGATCGCATAGGACAATTCGCGGTAAACGTCGGTTTCGGCCTGCATCCCCATCTGGGCCTTGGCAATCACTTCTCCCCTAGCGGTTGAGACGTACTTCGCGGGCAGCCGATTCAGCGCGATGGCCATAATGTCGCTCTGGGACTTCTCGTCCAAAGCGGACAATTGCTCTTGGTGCAGCATTAAATCTTTTAGACACGCTTTCACAACATCCTCCATCAAATTATGTACGTTCAAACGTCTTCTCCCCCTAAGGCTCAAACATATACTTTCCTATTCCCACTACAAGCAGCAATACGTAACAAGCCGTTAGCACAAGGAACCCGAATCTTCCCAGCGTACGGGCGATCTTCATCATATCGATCCGGCCCTTGAGGCGGTTTTGTAAATTTCCGAGCAAACCCGCGGCAACCAGAAACAGAAGCACGATCGTCCACGACAGCATCCCGGAACCGAACAAATTGCGGCTCATGAAGGCGACGGATCCGATAAGAAACAGCGTTGTGATGTCCATACTAAGGTGCGTGGCCTTCCGCTTATCCCGGCTGACCCAATAGGCAATCGTCCAGACGATGAAAAAAGCTACGAAAGGAACAAGAGCAAGCAGCATATAGAGCTGATGAAGCCAACCGATCAGTACATTCATGACATCACCCGATTCGAACGAAATGGTTCAGCCGTTTGCCGAATTCCGCTCCTCCAACGCCTTCACAAGTCGATAGACGCTCTTGTGAACCGTCATGTCAAGCCCGAGGTCCTCACCCTTCCGGATCAGGCTTCCGTTAATGGCTTCGATCTCCGTCCGCCTTCCGGCCAGTATGTCCTGCAGCATAGATGAACGGTTAGTCGCCGTTAGCCTGCAAACTTGAAGCAGACGCTCCCAGAGTCCTGATTCCAACTGAATTCCCAGCGCGGCGGCAACCTTCTCGCCTTCCGCCAGCAAATCGCGCATGTAATCCTGCAGCCCGGAAGTTTGCAAAAGTTCGCCGTTGCGCACGTGCAGAATAGCAGTCAACGGATTAACGACGGCATTGATCAGCAGTTTTTGCCAAATGCGGCTAGTGATGTCATTCGACAGAAAGGTACGAAATCCTGCCGATTCGAGCTCTTTTGCCAGATTTTTTTGTGTTATTTCCATTAATGAACGCTCCGTCCCCGACACATCCTGAAATCGGGATGAATCCGGCGTCCAAGGCCCTGCCCAGGTTTCGCCTTGACCGGTATGGTCTGCCGCGGTATCCGACCGCTTCAGCGCGGCTTCGGTCGTAACGGCTAGAAGCAGCCGGCCGGCCGGGATATGCGTCGCCAGCGTCTCGGCGTGGCCGATTCCGTTCTGCAAGCAAACGACCCACGACATCGGCCCCATACGGCTTCTCAGGTTCTCGGCCAGCTGAACGGTGATGTCCGTCTGTTTAACGGTCAGGACGATATAATGCAGCTCAGGCGCTTCTGCGACGCCGCGGCTGCCTGCATCCGGCTCATCGATCCGGGTCACGTCCGGGAAGACGCGAAGCGGCGCTTCACCTTCGCGGCCCAGCGTGATCCCCTCTTGCGCCAGCCGCTGTCGTTGTTCCTCCCGCCGCACGACCAGCTCGGTCCTGTAACCCCCGGCCGTCAATTTAGCGGCAAACAATATCCCGAGCGCTCCTGCGCCAACAATGGTGTATCGACCCAAACGAACGTCACTTCCTTATCGGGTTTCTCGAACTTCTTCTCCCAACTCTACCATAAAAGCCAGGTCCGGTCGAAGGTTCTCGCCCCGCATCAGGTCCGCTCTGCCGAAAGCACAAAAACCTCCGTTCGGTTCCGGCACCATGATCCGGCATACCAAGAGGAGGCTTCGTTTTCTCGCAGTCAGACATTATCATTCAATACGTTCCAGGTTTCCATTCTCATCCATCTTAAAGCGCGCCTTCGTCTCCTCGTCTTCTTCCACGAGAAAGGCCAGCTTCCGCGCCCGATCCATGATTTGTATAAGCGCTTTATAATCGTCGTTCACGACCCGGTAATCGGTAGAAACATCGCTAACTTGCTTGTTCAGTTCCTCATTCTCGCTCCGCAAACGCTCCAATTCATCCTGCTTGTCGTTCAATTCCTTCTCCAGCTGACGCAAATGGCGCACCATCTCTTGATAGCTGCCCTTCCACTGCCGTAAAAAGCGGATCACTGCGTCGATCGAAAGCTCTTCGACGATTCCGTCCGTCCGTACGCTTGACGAATCGGTTATGACCCCAACGCCGCCGGATACGGTTGCGAACGCATTCGCGTGCTTGCGCTGCTGGTTGCGCTTCTGACGCTGCGCTTTCGCTATTTGTATCGCCGCTTCATACTTTTTACGAACGAAACTATTCCAGCGAAAGCCGCAAGCCGCTGCGGTTCTACCTATTTTTTCCCCTACTTCTTCAAACGCGGAAAGCTGCGTACTTCCTTCACGAATATGACGCAATGTCACCTCCGCTAAAATTAAGTCGTCTTCATCGCTCCATGCATCTTGTCGAATTGCGGTCATTGAAGCAGTCCTCCTAACCCCTGGGGTTTCATCCATCTATGATGGTCGTGCTGAACATGTTGCATTACCTTATCTCTATGCCCATGGTAGAGTTCATAGAATACTTTTCTAGTATTTTGTATTGCCATTTTTACAAGCAGTCATACATGTTTCCTTGCAATAGGGTTAACATATATATACCGATCGTAAAATTGACTTAAATTCGTCACCGATTGGGCGTTTACACGTTAGACAGCTTTCGCTATAATGTTGGATAGTAATGTTAGTTTTTGAATTGTGAGCTTAGAGAGGGGGATGCACAATGGATCGCATGTTTCGCGTACTCGGCTTCTGGACACTGGCGATCGGGCTTATGGCTCTAGCCGGCGACTTTATTCCGATGGCGCTTCTCTTTTTCGCCCAAACGGCCATTTTCGTACTGCTTGGTTACTTGAAGCTGTCCGAACGCACCTACATATTGCTTTTCTGGGGCTACATGATTCTCTCGTTCTCAGGGGTTACGTATTGGTCATTCTTCAAAATGTCCATTTAATCTCTCCCAGACTCGGCAATGAATTTGAAAAAGGTGAACCGCATCTAAGCTGCGGCTCACCTTTTTTGTTGAATCAATACTTTAAACAGCTCGCTCATCCGGTCCGACAGCAGCAGTTGACGGATCGCCCGATTGCGCCGCGCCGCCGGGGAGAACGGATCACGGGCGTCATGATCCTGCAGCCCGTTAAGGATACCGTGCTCGACCAAAAATTGCTTTTGTGTGAAGTACGCGACCGTTTCCAGCCCTGCTTCCTCGCCCGCCTCCATCAAAGCGCTGAAATTGACATGTGCCGTAATATCCTGCTCGCCGACATGCTCAAGCGGGGTATCGCTCGCCTGATGTCCGCGGTAACAAAGCAGCGTCCCGTTCATCCGATGCGCCGCATGCAGCTCTTCCCGCGTATGACCGTAGTCGATCGTCAACACGCGGCATCCCGGGGCAAGCCGCCGGGCCGCCTGTCCATACCAGCGAAGCGAGTCCAAACTCGCTTCGAACCGCTGACCTTCCCGCTCCGGCAGATTTTCCGCCTCGATATAACGCAACAGTTCTTCGTTCCTTACCGGCTGCTCCGTTTCCTTGAACGAGCACGTGTCACCGTCGTAACGGACGCCAAGCTCCATCCAGCCCTTCGCCCGCCGGACAAGCCGATGAACCGGAAAAGCGTCCGGCAGCTCGTTCGAGAACAGGATCGCCTGCGTCCAAGTCCCTCCAGCCATCCAGCTTTCCGGCGTTATGAATTGCACGCGACCGGCATGAGAGGCCAGCGCCTCCGTTTGAAGCCGCCGGTGGTACGGACTCGCCTCGACGCTTGTATACATCACCTGTCTGTACACCGAGGCATCCGCTTCCTTCAATGCGTCGAGAAACTGCCGCGCAAACCGGCCGTCCCCCCCGCCCCACTCGACAAATTGCAGCGCCGCTCCTCGATCCATTGACTTCGCCGCGCCAATCGTATAGTGCGCGACGCATTCCCCTAGCAAAGCGCCGACCGAGGAGGCTGTGTAAAAATCGCCGGATCGACCGATTTTTTCTTGTTCCTTCATATAATATCCATACTTCGGATCGTATAAGGCCATCTCCATAAAATCCCTGAACGGGATCCAGCCGCCTTCGCTGTCCGCAATCTTATTGCGAATGATCCCCGCAAGTCCGGTCTCACCCTGATGCATGATCCCACCGCCTCAAACCATTTTACTACAGACAAAGCGCACCCGAATCGTTATAATTATACGGGTACCTCATTTCCATATTCATCGAGATTACTACATGATCCTATCCAATTCTAGGGGGCAGAATGAGATGTCCATCTCTCGCTTCACGCGATACGCCGCGTTGTTTGGCCTTACCGTTCTGCTTGTATCGGGCTGTACCGACCGCCAGCAGTTGAAAGAAGAGTGGCAGCAAGCCGCCGCCAAGCAAGAGCAAGCGTTAAGCTATCAATTCTCCGGCGAGCTTGACCTGCAGCTCGACGCCTCCCTGTTCGAGGGCGCTCCACCGTTAACCGCAGGCCTGTTGTCCGTCTTTAAAGAAAGCCGGATCGCCTATAGCGGCAAAGCTTCGCTTAACGAACCCGTTCAACTCGAAGCCGACGTCAAGTTGACGCCCAAGGGCGCAGACAGCGGGCTGGAGCTTCCAATCTTACTTAAAGATAACAAATTGTACTTGCATATGCCAGCCGTCAACAAAACGGACGAATTTTTCATGCTGCCCCTTGGATCCAATGCCGATCGACTGAAGAACACCGGCCGAATGTCGGCCTCTGTCAGCGGCAAGCTGCTGCAAGCCGCGAACCCAGACTGGCTTGAATCCAGCGGAAACGATGAGCCGCTCGCGGGCGGAGAAACGGCCAAGCACATCTCCATGCTGGTGACGGATAAAAATAAGCAGCAAGCCGCTTCTTATTTGGCCGCCGTTCTGCCCGCTATAGCCGACGAATGGCTGAGCAGCGGCTTGATCGGCGAAGCGCAAGCGAAAGCATGGAAGGAAGCGAGCCGTTCGCTGCAAGTGACAGCCCCTTCTTCGCTGGAGACCTGGATCGATAGCCAAGGGTTTATTCGCCAGCAGAAAGCACAGCTTCGTTTCACCTTGAAAGAGGGCGGCGCAGTCCACGCCATCCAGTGGACGCATCGAATAGATGCCGTCAATCAACCGCAGACGTTCGAGAAAGAAACGCCGAAGCTATTGAAGAATACGGATGAGATTTTGCGCCTGCTGCCCAAAGCCTCTCCGAACTAAAAGAACGTGCCGCACCGCCGGCTTATGAACGGGTACCTTCTATGCAGACACGGCAAATAAATGCCGAAAAGTCTACATGGAAGGTATTTTTATTAGCGCAGCTATCGGCCGCCGAACCGGCTGCTCCAAAATTTTGTTGTCATCTTTTTCCCCTTCCTATGATAATCTGTAGTTAAGAGGGACTGGAGGGACATGCGGGTGAAGATGCGAAAATGGGCGTTCCTGGGGCTGCTCTTGGCCGTTGTATACATACCGGTTCTATATCCTGCTTACAGCGCGGAAACCGGACAACCGTCGAATAAGGAACTGCTGCAAAAAGGATTGACGATCTTCGAAATCGACCAAGAGCTCCAACGAATCGAAGCGCAGGAAACGGAACTGCAGAGTCAAATCGCGTCCGCGGAGAACAATCTGGCGTCCGCGGAAGCGGCTTCCCGTGAGGCCCGCGTGCATGCGGCCAAAGTGATCCGCGCTTATTATATGGGAGACCGGGATTCGCTGTGGACGCTGCTGTTCGCCGCACGTTCGTTCTCCGACGGCTTGGCAACGCTTGAATATTTGCAAATGATAATCCGCAACGATAAACTGGCCTTAGGCCGGCATCAGGAAGCCTGGAAGCAGCAGTCGCAGATCAAGCAGTCGCTGGACGCGGCAAGCGCATCGCTGCAGCAGGCGAAGCAGCGTTATATCGAACAACGCGCGAAGCTCGTGGCGCTGCAGGATGAAGTGGACCGGCAGCTTGCTTCGCAAGAAGTGCAGGCCGTTAGCCTGCAGCAGCAGATGCTCGATCTCAACCGGTTGTGGTATGAGCAAGGCCTCCCCCAATTCAAGACGTACTTTAGGGAGCTGGCCCGAGCGATGCAGGATTTGCCCGAAATCATGTCGGGCAAAAACGGTGCCATACAAAGCAACAAAATCAGCCTGTTCGATAACGGCCTTCATTCCACGTTTCAGCTGACGGACGCCGAGCTCAACGATTATTTGCGTTCGAAGAACACGATGTTTCAAAATTTAACGTTTCATTTTTTACAGGATCAAGTGATCGCTTCCGGCTCACACGAAGGCATCGAGCTTTCGGTGAAGGGCACCTACATGCTGGCGACGAAAGAAACCGGGGGTTCAAAAAAGCCTTATATTCGCTTCCGTATCGATGAGCTGCAGTTTAACGGCTTTCTGCTGCCGGACACCACGGTGGAATCGCTGGAGAAGGAAATCGATCTGAGCATTTATCCGGAGAAACTGGCGCCGTACTTGCAGGTAACCGAAGTGAAGCTGGAGGAAGGCAAGTTGAAGATTATTTTTAAACTGTTGTTTTAATCTGTCCGAGAGGTGACCGATTCCTATGGATTTCATGTTGAAATATGCGTTAGCCATGCATATGCCCGAAGGCAAAAGAGCCGGCTATTACGCACAAATCGTCAAGGCGTTGGCGGAACGCACGTCGCTGTTCGATCGGGACAAGGAACTGCTGATCTTCTCTTCCCCCGAAGAGCGCTCGGCGGCAGAACCGGTCATGACGCAGTACGCCGTTCCTGCCGAACCGATCGATTTGCTCCTGCTGCCTGCGAGCCTGCAGGCTCGCCCCACCTTCACCGACTTCGGCTTCGTCAGCCGCTTGGAGCAGCAGCCTTATCTTTACGCCGATATGGCGGCGCTGTTTCAACTCACCCACGCTCCAGCCGCGTCGCGTTCTTACGAGCCCGCCTCGGCGGCCGCTCAGCTGGACGAGCATGTGCTCGCCGATTGGCCTGCAGCATTCGACCCGGATGGTAAAGACGGCGCCGGTGACGATTACGGCCGGACGATCTTCGCCATCGAGGCGCAGCATGACCGGCTGGTTGAAGCCATCGCCGAAGCCTACGGCTGCGCGGTGCAGTGGCGATATCGGCCACAGCCTGCCCCCCACGCCAAATAAAGCCCTGGCCGATTCGGCCAGGGCTCTCTTCAGTTTACAGCAAATCCGCCGCCAGCTGTGCGAGGTTCGAACGTTCGCCCCGCTCCAGCATGATGTGACCGCTGATGCTTTGCTCCTTGAAGCGCTCGACAACATAGGTCAAGCCGTTGCTCGAGGCGTCCAGGTAAGGATGGTCGATCTGCTCCGGATCGCCGAGCAATACGATTTTACTGCCTTCGCCGACACGGGATACGATCGTTTTGACCTCGTGTTTGGACAAGTTTTGCGCCTCGTCGATAATAATAAACTGCCCCGGGATCGAACGGCCGCGGATATAGGTCAGCGCTTCGACCTGAATACTGCCGAGGCCGGCGAGAATTTTATCGATGTCGCCCGGCTTTTTCGTATCAAACAAAAACTCGAGGTTGTCGTACACCGGCTGCATCCAAGGCCGCAGCTTCTCATCCTTTTCCCCCGGCAAATACCCGATGTCCTTGCCCATCGGCACAACCGGGCGGGCGATCAGCAGCTTCTTGTACTTTCGCTCGTCCTCCACCTTCATAAGCCCCGCAGCAAGCGTCAGCAGCGTCTTCCCTGTACCGGCCTTACCCGTCAACGTCACAAGCGGCACATCGTCGTTGAGCAGCAGCTCGAGCGCCATCCGTTGATGGGCGTTGCGGGCCGCTATCCCCCAGATCGGATCATTGCTCATGTAAAGCGGCTCGAGCTTACGGCCGTCGGCATTCACCTTCAGCAGCGCCGACTTGCTCGTGCCCATCTCATCCTTCAGAATGATGAACTCGTGCGGATGCAGCGGGTACGTCAAGTTCAACGAATTAACGCTCAGCGAACGGTAAGTGTAAAACTCATCGATGATGGCCGGGTGCACATGAAGCGTCAAGTGACCGCTGTAAATATCGTCAGCGACATTCACGACCCGATCCGTCAAGTAGTCCTGGGCCGTGATGCCGAGAACGTCGGCTTTAATGCGCACAAGCATGTCCTTGCTAACCAGTATGACCGGACGCGGCTCAGACCGCTCCTGCTCTTCCAGATGATAGTTCAACGCCACCGCCAAAATGCGGTTGTCGTTGTTTGCATCCGCAAACACTTCCTGAAGCTTGGCAAAGCTTCTGTGATTAAGCTCCACCTTCAAGCTGCCGCCGCTCGGCAGGGCGATGCCTTCGTACAAATGGCCGTTTGCCCTTAGCGCGTCCAGCATCCGGGAAATTTGCCGGGAATTGCGCCCGAGCTCGTCGGCGTTTCGCTTCTTCGAGTCAATTTCTTCCAATACAATGGCAGGGATGATGACTTCATTATCCTCAAAGGCGTAAATCGCATTGGGATCCTGCAACAGGACATTCGTATCCAACACATAAATTTTTTTCATGTGAGTCCCTCCCGGGTCTGGTGTTTGGCTCTATGCGATACATAGGAATTTGGCCGTGAGGACAAACTAACCAAAGCTGATGCTGCAGAGAAAGGATCGATGACGAATGAAAATGTTTGTCGCGGCAATCTTGTTGTTGTCCGCTACTTTAGCAGGATGTAACCAATCACCAAAGAATGGAGCTTCCACCTCTCAAGCTGCTGATCCGAACCAACAGGTCAAGGCCCAGCAAACGGCACCGCAGAAGAAAGAAATTACTGACCCGCAGACGGTAGCGAAGCGGCTGGAACAAATCGCCCTCAGCGTTCCGAATGTAGAAAGCGCCAATTGCGTCGTGTTCGGAAATACGGCGATCGTCGGCATCAATGTGCCGCCGGGGATGGATCGGTCAAGGGTCGGTACCATCAAACTTTCCGTAGCGGAAGCATTAAAGAAAGATCCGTACGGCGTCGATGCCTTCGTAACCGCAGATATGGATTTAGGCGAACGTTTACAGAAAATCCGGAATCAACTTCAAAACGGCCGGGGCATTAACGGGCTTGCAGAAGAAATGGCTGCGATCATCGGGCGAATCATTCCGCAGATACCGCGCGACGTCGACCCCATTCGACCGAACGAACCGCAGAACAGCGGCAATCCGCAAGTCCCCAACCCATCGCTTTAATAAAAAATCGTGTGCAAAAAAGCCTAGAAACGAAAACGGATCTAGGCTTTTTTCATGGCGCTGAACACTTGCGTATCCAGTTTCTCAGCGGCACGCTTGTCATACGTCTTCTCATATTCAGGTTGAACCGAAATGCGCGCTCCGTAAAACATCCCATCGCGAACTTCCGTTACTTCAATATCGAAGCAGGCCAGTTTGAATGGCACCTCGTCGAGAGCATCGGTAACCAGACGCGCTTTGCCGTAAATGGCATGGACGGAACCGGCACCAATATAAGTTAATGTGACCAGCGGATTGGCCTTCATATTCGTTATGAGCCGAGAACGTTGATCCACGGCGAAACGAATCGTGGAAGCATCCTTGGCGAACAGCCATGAAATGGCATTCATGGTCGGCGAACCGCTTTCGTGATCGATCGTGCTCAAAAGGGTGAGCGCTTCTTTCTGCAAATGTTCGATCAGTTGCTCGGATAGTGCTGTGATCGTTTCCGCCATAGAGTCTCCTCCTGTGTTAATAGTTCCTATTGCTACATCCATTATATCATACGCAAATTGGTACAGCTACCGATAGTTGCAACAGACACTCCCTTCACTTTTGAATACTTTATTTTATCTAAATGTCCGGAAATTATGTCATTCGTTATATTTGGGATTCGAATTAATATCGGTCAGCAGCTGCTCGGCCAATTCCCGGTCGTACCGCTGCATACGGGTTTGTCCGTCCTGCTCGTACTCCACGCGGTACAAATCGTCGTTCTCCTCATAAGAGAACCGGCTCAAGGCATGGTCCTCCCGTAAGATGAGCTCGAAAAAATCTTTCGTTTCGCGCGCCGCTCCGTCCTCCGGACGTGCTTCGGCCACGATGCTGATTTGCAGCCAGTTAAACAATGTATCCTGCAAATTCATCGATCGACTCCGTCCTCTCTCAGCATAATGATCCGGTCGCCCCGCAATAACCAGGCTCGCAGCGCGGCCGCCCACTCTTCCGTCCCCGGCTCGAGATCGGCTAGACTTAACAAACGGGCTGCTTCTCCGGGCGAAGGCAGGCCCGATAAATAAGCTTCCGCGCAATGCGAAAGCGGCCACCCCGCGGAAGGCTCCTCGTCAGTCGCCGTCGAAGCCTCCAGGCTGCGCAGCACAATCGGCCCGGCAGATCCGAGGGCAAACGGCAGATCATCCGTGCCGCAAGCGTCCAGCGCCTCGTCAGCTACAAGCAGATGGGCTTTGAACGCCAGCAGCAGCCGCGGATGAACCGCTTGCAGCGCACGCACAAAGCGGTCGCGTTTATCAGCCGGGGCCAGCGTGAATCTCTCCTCACTGAACACCGCGGTTTCGCCGTCCCATTCCAGCGGCACAAGCCAGTACGTCGCCATGCGAACTTCACTCCTTGCCAGGATCAGTGGGTTTACCCTTATTGATGCGTTCCTGTACGAAATAACGCAGGCGAAGCGTCAGCATCAAGCCCACGGCCACCGATAAGCTCAAGATGATCGGCAAGCCCGCCAATTGAAAGAACAACAGCATCAAGGAGCCGAGCGCAAGCAGCAAATAAATGACCGCTTCTTTCAGCAAAGGCAGCTTGCGCGCCCGAAACACTTTGTTGTATACGTATGTAAGAAGAACGAATATAAGCACGTAAGCGATCCAAGGATGCGCCCTAAACCATTCGAGCATACGTACCGACACCTCCGGTTCCAAAGGGATAGAATGGTTATGAAGAAAGCTCTGATCGCTCAGAGCTTTCCCCGCTTAATGTTACGAAGTTATAGTGAGTTAGTTAGTTAGACGCTGCTTTCCGCCATCTTGCGGTGCTTCTCGAAGCGCTCGCGCTCGCTCTTGTTCAAAATCTTCTTGCGCAAGCGAATCGATTTCGGCGTAATCTCGCAATACTCGTCGTCGTTCAAATATTCCAGTGCTTGTTCCATCGAGTGGATGCGCGGCGTCTTCAGACGTACGGTCTCCTCTTTCGTTGCGGAACGAACGTTGGTCAGCTGCTTCTCTTTACAGATGTTCACGATGATGTCGGTATCGCGGTTATGCTCGCCGACGATCATGCCCTCATAAACTTCCGTGCCCGGCTCCAGAAACAGGATGCCGCGGTCTTCCACGGAAAGCATGCCGTAGAAGGTCGACGTTCCCGTCTCGCTGGAGACGAGTACCCCTTCGTGACGTCCGCCTACGCCGCTGCCGGCGTAAGGACCGTAGCTGTCGAACGCATGGTTCATCACGCCGTAACCGCGCGTCAGCGTCAGGAAATAGGTGCGGTAACCGATCAATCCGCGGGCCGGAATCAGGAATTCCAGACGCACATTACCGTTGCCGTTGTTAATCATGTTAACCATCTCGGCTTTGCGCGTACCGAGACTTTCCATAACGGAACCCATGCTGTCTTCCGGCACGTCGATGATCAGGCGCTCGATCGGCTCCATCTTCTGGCCGTCGATCTCTTTAATGATAACTTCCGGTTTCGATACTTGAAGCTCGAAGCCTTCGCGGCGCATATTCTCAATCAGAATCCCGAGATGAAGCTCGCCGCGGCCGGAAACGATGAACGCATCCGGGCTGTCGGTTTCTTCAACGCGCAGCGAGACGTCGGTCTCCAGCTCTTTCATCAGCCGTTCGCGCAGCTTCCTCGACGTGACGTGCTTCCCTTCACGGCCGGCGAACGGACTGTTGTTGACGAGGAACGTCATTTGCAGCGTCGGCTCGTCGATCTTCAGCACCGGGAGCGCCTCAGGGTTAGCCGGATCGGCCAGCGTTTCGCCGATATTGATGTCTTTAATACCGGAAATCGCAACGATATCACCGGCACCCGCTTCTTCGATCTCCAAACGTTTCAGCCCCTGGAAGCCGAACAGCTTTTCCACGCGCGCCTGTTTAATTTGACCTTCGCGGTTGATGACGGCGATCTGCTGACCTTGGCGGACGACGCCGCGGTTCACCCGGCCGATGGCGATACGGCCCAGGTACTCGTTATAATCCATCAACGTGACCAAAAATTGCAGCGGCTCTTCTACGCTTTCCGTCGGAGCCGGAATATGATTCACGATCGTTTCGTACAAGGCCTGCATGTTGTTTTCCTGTTTAGCAGGATCCGGATCAAGGCTGGACGTTCCCATCAGAGCGGACGCATAGGCGACGGGGAAATCCAATTGCGCGTCGTCGGCGCCAAGCTCGATGAACAAATCGAGCACCTCGTCTACCACTTCGGCCGGACGGGCGTTCGGACGGTCGATTTTGTTCACGACGACGATCGGCGTCAAGTGCTGCTCCAACGCTTTGCGCAGCACGAACTTCGTTTGCGGCATCGTGCCTTCGAACGCATCAACAACGAGCAGAACGCCGTCAACCATCTTCATAATCCGTTCCACTTCGCCGCCGAAGTCGGCGTGGCCCGGCGTATCCACGATATTAATCAAGTAGTCTTTGTAACTGATGGCGGTGTTTTTAGCCAAAATGGTAATGCCCCGCTCACGCTCCAAGTCATTGGAGTCCATGGCTCTCTCCTGCACCGCTTCATTGTCCCGGAACGTACCGGATTGCTGGAGAAGCTTGTCGACAAGCGTCGTTTTCCCGTGATCGACGTGGGCAATAATAGCAATATTGCGAATTTTATCTCTGGCATGCATAGGTGGTTTTAATTCCTCTCTTCTAATTTGGCCTGCGAAGCCCGTTCAACAAAGAAGCGTCGACTCAAGAAGCGCCGACGCATCATTCCATATTCCATTATACGTGCGATTACGGCAAAAGGCAAGGAAATCGCCGATATTTACGCACCGTAAACATTCGCCATTTCGACACGAAGCTAGGAATGCTTCGGCCTGACGATCAGCTTCTTCAACACGCCGCTGACGATTACGATGACCGTTGTGACGGTCGGCAGCACGTAATGCGGGATATCTCCGAGCACGAGATGCGAAATTTGCTCGTCCGCCATGAACATTTCACCCGCTGTATATCCTAAAATGCCCGCCCCCAAAAATACGAGCACCGGAAACTTTTTCAACAAAGTCACCACGAGGTTGCTGCCCCAGATAATGATCGGAATGCTGAGCCCGATTCCTAAAATGATGACGCCGACTTCGCCCTTTGCCTTGGCTGCGATCGCCAGTACGTTGTCCAGGCTCATGACGAAGTCGGCCAAAATAATAGTCGAGATCGCCTTGCCGAGCGTGGATGCTTCCTTCACGTCCGAATGCCCATCTTCGTCAATCAGCAGCTTAATGGCGATCCAGAGCAGCAGCAGCGATCCGATTCCTTGAATGTAAGGGATGTCC
Source organism: Paenibacillus sp. tmac-D7 (assembly GCF_006519665.1). Classification (NCBI taxonomy): domain Bacteria; kingdom Bacillati; phylum Bacillota; class Bacilli; order Caryophanales; family Paenibacillaceae; genus Paenibacillus; species Paenibacillus sp. tmac-D7. The sequence goes on from NZ_VIDW01000001.1 coordinate 259,520, forward strand.
AGCACATAAACGGCGGCTAGCGTCAATAAAACCCGCAGCGCGATGGCGCCGAATGCCCCCCACCATATCGCCTGCTTGCGCTGGGCCACAGGCAAATTTTTACTGGCAAGCGCGATAACTACCGCGTTGTCTCCGCTCAGCACGATATTGATCAGCATAATTTCCAGAAACAAGACGATATTGTCCCAGAGCATGAATACCCCCCCTTTCCCTATATACAGGTGAGCTTACGGCTAGAAAAAGGCGTCGAAGCGGTCGAACCGCTCATCGCCGGCTTCTATCCAGGTTGTTTCCGTCCGGAGAACCGCGTCTTCGATCGCTTCCTCCAGCCAAGGCATGTTGCGCTCGATGCTGTGGATGACGTTCAAATTCGGATTGGTGCTTGGACTGGGCGGCAGAAACAGCGTGCAGCAATCTTCGTGCGGCAATATCGAGATATGAAAAGTATCGATCATTTCCGCGATTTTAATAATTTCCTTTTTTTCCATACAAATGAGCGGCCTTAGCACCGGCATCTGAACGGCGCGGCCGATCGCGTCCATGCTGGCCAGCGTTTGGCTTGCGACCTGCCCCAAGCTTTCACCGGTGATGATCGCTCCGGCGCCCCCGGCCTCGGCCAGCTTCTCGGTAATCCGGAACATGGCGCGCCGCAGCAATGTAATCAGCAAGTTTTGCGAGTACGCTTGATGAATACGCGTTTGCACTTCGGTGAACGGCACCATGTGCAGCTTGACCGAGCCGCCGTAAGGAGCGAGCCGCCGCACCAGGTCTCTTACCTTCTGCTGGGATTGCTCGCTGGTGTACGGATAGCTGTGAAAATGAACGGCCTCCACCTTCAGCCCTTGGCGCATAGCCAAATACCCGGCTACCGGACTGTCGATGCCGCCGGACAACATGAGCGCAGCCCGTCCGTTCGAGCCGAGCGGAAAGCCGCCCGCGCCCTGATCCACGCGGCAGTACAGCCATGCCGCCTCTTCGCGAAGCTCCACCTTCAGCTCCGTGTCGGGCCGATGCACATCGACCTTCAGCTCCGGCAGCGCGCGAAGCACCGCCCCGCCGACCAGACGGTTCATCGCCTGCGAATCGTGCGGAAAGCTTTTGTTAACACGGCGGACGGTCACCTTGAAGGTGTCCGGCTGCGGCGTCAGCGCCTCCATCATGGAGGCGGCCGCCTCTTGAATGCGCTCCAGCTCCAGTTCGGTGCTGACCACCGGACTTATCGAAGCGAGCCCGAACACGCGCTTCAGCGGCGGCAAAACATCTTCGTACGGCACGCCGTTCAAGTGAAGCATGATCCGGCCGAATTCCCGTTCGAACCGGATCGCCGGAAAGGGCCTGAGCCCTCGTTTCACCTGTTCGAACACCGTTTTCTCAAAACGGTGCCTATTTTTTCCTTTCAAAACCAATTCCCCGTAGCGAAGCACAGCCAGTTGCGCTTGATTCATCTAGTTTCGTCCTTTCCGGCTACGTGCGGTAACCTGCGGTTTAACGGCTTTCAACACCTCGGTAAGCATGCGGTCGAACCGCTCCACATCCCCAAGCGTTTGCTGCAATGAATAACTTAGACGTATACCGCTGCGGGCAGCGGCGTCCGTATACCCCATAGCTGTCAATATGCGACTGGGCTTCTCCACGGAGGACGAACATGCCGACCGCGCCGAGACGAAGATGCCTCGCTGCTCAAGCGCGTGAACGAGCACCTCCGATTTCATGCCCGGATAAGTGAAGTGAATCAGATGCGGTGCCATGCCTCCAGGCTCGTCCGTTCCGCTAAGCGTCAGCTCCGGATGGGCGCCGATTACGGCCTCCAGCTTCGTTCGCAGCTCCGCGGTATGAGCCGCAAACTGCGGCTGCTGCTGAACGGCGATCCGGACTGCCTTAGCCATGCCGACGATCGCCGGCACGTTCTCGGTGCCGGATCGCAGCCCTTGCTCCTGGCCTCCCCCATACAGCAGGGGCTGCAGCTCCACCCCGGAACGGATGTACAGAAATCCCGTTCCTTTCGGCCCGCCGAGCTTATGCGCCGCGCAGGTAAGCAGGTCGGCCCCCAATTCCTGCGGGACCACCTGCAGCTTGCCCAGAGCTTGTACCGCATCGACGTGGAACAGCGTCTTCACGCGGGTACGCAGCAGCTCTCCGATTTCCCGGATCGGCTGCACGCGGCCCATTTCGTTATTCACATACATGACGCTTACAAGAATCGTATCGTCGGTCAATGCGGCGCGCAGCGCATCCATGTCAATCCGGCCGGTGCGGTCGACCGGCACGTAGGTCACGCGGAACCCTTCTTGTTCCAGCTGCCGGAACGTGGCGTAAACCGAGTCGTGTTCGATTTGAGACGTGATCAAGTGCGTGCCGCGGTGCCGGTAACGATAGGCGGCCCCTCTTATCGCCCAATTGTTGCTTTCCGTGCCGCCGGACGTAAACCGAATTTCCGCAGCCTTACAGTGAAGCGCAGACGCAATCGTTTCCCGGCTGCGGGCGACGAGCGTCTGCGCGTCGATACCGAGGCGGTGCAGCGAAGACGGATTCCCGTAATGGGTTTTCATGACTTCCGTCATCGTGTCAATAACTTCGGGCAGCATCGGCGCAGTCGCCGCATAATCCAAATATAACAAGTCTATGAGCCTCCGCTTCCAATAAGTACTAGCCGTCTAACGAAAAACAAGACCAATCCTCGCGCCTCCGTACACCGGAAACGGAAATTGGTCCTGCCAAACCTTTTAAGAAAGCTCGTAGGCAGTTTGAAGCTGCCGCACTTTGCGAACATAGTTTTGCGTTTCCTTCGGGAGCAGATGCAGCTTGTCCATCAACTGTTGATCGGTGCGTATGCCGAGCCGGTCCAGACGGCCGGGACCGGCGTTGTAAGCGGCTAGCGCCACACCTTGATTGCCGTTGTATTTCATGAGCAGATCGGACAAATATTGCGTACCGCCGGTAATGTTCTGCGCTGGATCGAAAGCGTTCGTAACCCCGAGGTCAGCGCCCGTCGAATCCATCAGCTGCATCAGGCCCTTCGCCCCCGCCTGGGAAACAGCGCGAGGATTGAATGAAGATTCCGCTTCAATGACAGCCTTGATCATGCTCGGCCGCACGCCGAACTTCTGACTCGCTTCTTGAATGATAGGCTCGAAATCCGTAGGTTGGCTTGGGGCCAATTGCTCCTGCCAATACGCTCCTGACGAACCGAACGTCCCATTCGCGAAAAGCGGCGATTTGGACATAGCCGATGACGCGGCCGAGGTTAGCGCGGCTCCCGAGGCTTTAGCCGCATTTTGCCGGGCAGCCTGAGTCGCCATCAGCCCCTCGAGCAACTCGGCGAAATCGCCGTCGCTCCCGTCGGAGCCTGCCGGATTCGAGGAAAGCAAGCCGGCTTTATTTATCGTTTGCAGCTGCAGCAGTTCCTTGATCGTGCGCGGATCCAGGGATCCGATGTTCATGGACATGATGGTGAATGCTCCTTACGTATAAGAGATCATAGATCTATTGTACACTCTTTCGAGTACAGGTTCTACCCTAAAAATGTAAAGCAGGCCGAAGGCGGCCTGCTTCGTTTCTCCCGAAGTCATGCGTACAGCGGTACGAGGATGAAATACCCAGCCAGCGATATCAATCCGATTGCAAGCGCCCAGCCGCCGAGTGCACGCTGTCCGACAGAGTAAGCGAACAGCCCCAGCACAGCGGCTGTACTGCCGAGCAGCGCCGGGAACGCGAACAGCGACAAGACGGCGAGCATGATCGCCGTCAAACCGAGCCAGCGGTACGCAGTACCCGATCGCTCCGGCGCCTGACCCTCACTTGTCGTACGTACCGCCCGGTCTTCCGTCCGTTCCCTTACGGAAACAGGCGCACCGGAAGGAGGATAAATGCCCGCCTCTGCGGCAAATTCCTCGTGAACGCTACCCCCCGATTCGCGAGTAACCTGCTGCAGCTTGTAGCGCTGCAGCGCGGCATCGTTACGGTCAGGCTTTGCAGGCTTCCCTCCGAGCTTCCGTTTCATATCCGTTCGTCCTTTCCGGGTCAGGATGATTTGGACTTCTTCGGCTCAAAGGTGTGACAACAGGTGTTTCTTACGCTTGTGGCACGGTCTTGATGATCAACGAAATCCGTCGCGAATTCAGTATCGTACCCGACTTCCGCATGTTTGTCGACTTCAATCATGATCGTTTTCGCATTGCAATTGTTGCCTTGCGCCCAGTATTCGCAGTTGGCAACGCTGCATTTGACTTCTGGCATATGCTCACCCCCTGCCCACAGCTTGCCCGCTGCAAAGAGGGGGTATTCTTGCCAAACTGGGTTCATTTACCGGATAGAGTCGGGGTAGAGTCGATGGTACAGCACCAAATACATGCCGTGCGACCATAATAATGGCCTCGCCGGAGGGCCCCATTTGCTGACCCAATGCTCATACCCTTCGCGTGACGGAAGCGCATCCGGAACCTGCTCCGGCAGCCGGCCGCTGGCGTCGGCCTTGGATACGATCCAATGCAGCGCCGCTTCGGCTGTCTCGCGTCGGCCGCGCGAAAGAGCGGCCCATCCGTACCAGGCGGTCAGGAGGAGCCACTCGCCGCCGCCGTAATACGTGTCGCTGGCATAACGGCGAAGCCCGCCTTGTGCCGTGCGCAGCTCGGCATCGATTCGATTGAGCGTCGCCTCCATCGCCGGATGATCCGCTTCGAACATGTGAAACGGCTCAAACAGCCACAGCAAGCTCGCATCGACGCCTTCGTAATTGATTTTATACGTTACCGTGTCGTCGGCTTTGACGGGCGCGATATTTTTCACGAAATGTCCGTCCGGGTGGACCGCATGCTGCAGCAGGAACTCACGAATGCTCGCGCAAACCGTTTCCAGCTCATTCCGCCGGTCCAGTCGCGCGATCGCTTTCAGCCCGCCGTACAAACAGGCAAGCGTGGAGGGGTGGATAAATTCCGCATATTCTTCCCAACAGTCGAAATTCGGCAGCTGCCAGAACGCGACCAAATAAGCGACCGTCGCATCGACAGCCGGGCGATACGCATCCGGAATTTGCGGCTGCCCCGTCGCCTTCAAATGTTCGCTCAGTCCCCACAACCAGGCGCCGTAACCGTCCAGTTGAAAGTGACCCCAATCCGATTGTTCGTCGTCGCGGCCGTCCGCATAGTAGCGCGTATGTAAAAACTGCTCCTGCGGAATAAACTCGCCCCGCTCCTTCTTGCCTAGCAAATCGTCAATATGCGGCTTTTTCGATTCGATAATTCGGCTTACCCACTCATAGAACAGGCGGGAGCTGTCATGCTGCCCCGCAACATCCATGCCGTAAGCGATAAAGCTGCCGTCGCGCAGCCAACTGAACGTGTAATGGGAAAATAAAGGGGATGCTACGTACCCTCCCCGTTCGTGCTGATTCCATGTTATTACGCGGGTGCTGGCTTCCGCCAATTGTTCCGCCGTCAGCCTAGCGGTCATCCGGGCGACACTTCCTTTACGCTTGTATCAAGCTAAATAAAAAGAGATGCCGGAAAGCACCTCTACTTGTCATTATATGGAAAAGCGGTAGCGATTATACGTTATACCTTTTCGCCCTGCATCCTTTTTTGCGTAATATAGTCGGTTTCATAGTACGACAGATCTTCGCGAAGCGTCTCGAAAATTTTGGAGAGCTCAATCGTCAAGTCGCGGACTTCACGCACCGGCTTTTTGCGGAAACGAATAGCATCCTGGCCTGTGTAGGCGTAACGACCGTCTTCGGAATAACATTCATTTTTAGGATAAAAGAAGCTGTTTACGGATGAGTGATACACTTCATAAAGTACTTTCTCCGAATATTCCACGTTGAAGTTCGGTCGGCGCAGCGCAACCCCCAGCTTCTCGTAAGCCACCTCCGAAAATACGAGCAAGTGCCGGGTATCGGAAAGATATCCTTTATAAAACTCTTCCATCGCGCTGTCGTTCTCGGTGTTTAATTTCGTGAGCGAGCTCCCGTTTAAAAACTGCTCCATTTTGGCGATGGCTTCGCTCAATTTTGCTCTCGTCGTTTCACAAAGGTTTTTCACATGTTCTACTGACATAATTCCGGTAGCCTCCTCAACTTTGACGCAACAATAAATTTTATTCATACAAGCAGATTTCCAATCAATCGTACCATAAAACCAGAGTAAAAGTAATAGGAGAAATTCATTCATCCGGCTGGTTAACTTTGCTTATGATGATTCCTACGAACGTCGGGAAGTCTACTCCTATGATGAATACAGGAGGCTGTCACCGATGTGGAAATACGCGTTCCCCGTGTTGCTCGTAGTTGCAGGCGCGCTGATCCTGTTCCCCCGAGGCGATCAAACGCCACGACCCGAAGCCTTGTCGCCCCAAGCCGAGCTTCAGATGAAGCAAACGACATTGAATCAAGACCTTAAGCAGACCGAAGAGCTGTGCCGCAATCAATGCAGCTATGAGCTGCGCCGTGTGGCCGGCGAGATGAGCCGCAATGACGAAAACCGCATTCCGGCTTTACTGTCCGACTTGCAAAAGGATCATCCTCATATGCAGCTTCTTGTTCGAACCAAGCGCAACGAGTCCTTGTCGCAGGGCAAAGCTGCCGGTACTTTGAAAGATCCGGTGCGCCGGGCTGCGGATACCTATATGACGGAAGCGAAAGTCCAAGTAGACGCAGGACGCTCGTATCAATCGCCGGCCTTCGAAGCGGAAGGCAGCCAGTACTTCGTCTTAGGCGAGCCGGCGGATGACGGTACAAGCGGTATTATCGGCGTCGTAGAGCAGCACATTCTGAAGCAGGTGGCCGATCATCAGCTTAAAAACCTGCGGATTGTCACCTATCCGAGCGAAGGACGCTACAAAATCGAATCGGTCGATTCTGATACCTTACAGGATGTTCATGTCCATCATCCGGAAGGAAATCAAGGCACGAGCCATTATCATCAAAATCAAGTTGTCGTCCGGTTCAACAAAGAACCGACCGAAGCCGAGCTTTCCCAAATTCGCAAAGAAATCGGCGGTAGCACCGTGCAGAAGCTCGGTTACACCTATGTGTTCGAGTCCGACCGCATGGAAGCCAAGGCGCTTATGAATTACTTCCGCAAATGGAATGTTTCGTACAGCGAGCCTCACTTCCTTTATTTAACCAACGAGTCGGCCGTTCCCACGCCGACAGCTAACAGCATCACGCCGAATGATGCTTTATATCGCCGGTATCAATGGAATTTGCCGCAAATCGAAACCGAGGCCGGCTGGAACATTTCCAAAGGCTCCGATCAAGTCACCGTTGCCGTCATCGACACCGGAGTCGATTTGAAGCACCCGGACTTGAAGAACCAGCTTGTTAGCGGTTTGAACGTCGTAAATAAGGACGCCGATCCGCAGGACGATGTCGGGCACGGCACCCATGTCGCCGGGGTCATCGGAGCCTTGGTCAACAACAATCTGGGCGTAGCCGGCATGAGCTGGTACAACCGGATCATGCCGGTTAAAGTACTTGACTCGAGCGGAGCCGGCAGCACCTATGCCGTGGCGCAAGGCATCATTTGGGCCACCGACCATGGCGCCAAAGTCATCAATATGAGTCTCGGCAATTATGCCGATGCCGAATTTCTCCATGACGCGATTCGATATGCGTACGACCGCGATGTCGTGCTGATTGCCGCGAGCGGCAACGATAACACGGATCGGCCGGGTTATCCCGCCGCTTATGAGGAAGTGTTCGCGGTCGCAGCGGCCGACTCCCAGAAGTCGAAGGCGTCGTTCTCCAACTACGGCGATTACATCGACGTTACGGCGCCGGGCGTCAGCATCGCCAGCACGTACCTGAACAACCAGTACGCGGCATTGTCGGGGACGTCGATGGCAAGCCCGCACGTAACAGCGCTCGCCGCGCTGATTCGTTCGGTCAATCCGAAGCTGAAAAATACGGAAGTGATGCAGCTCATGCGCGACACCGCGACGGATCTGGGCCAGGCCGGCAAAGATAAATATTTCGGCTACGGCTTAATCGACGTAGCCGCCGCCCTGAAAGCCGCCCAACCGAAGTCCGTCCGGCAGGAAGAGCCGACAGCTCCGAATAACACCACGCTTCCGAACTGGCCCGGGTGGCTGCAGCGTCTGTTCGGCAGTTGAACCGGCACCAGCACAGCGCATGTGCGCAAAGCAAAGAAACCGCCTCATGAGGCGGTTTCTTTGCACATCTAAAACCATCCGTTTGCTGTATGTGGCTGAAAGAAAGTTTGCCGTAAGCCGGGTTCTGTGCTTCCAGTGGTCGTAACGGGGGCCACCCTGCCACCATTGAAGCGACAATCATCTATCTAGGCCAAACATTGCTGCCTGGCTCAAGCGACCAACCCGAACGCGCCTCGGGCTAAGGCTGTCCCTTAAAGAGACTAGCGTTCCTCTAGGTCTTGCTCCAGATGGGGTTTACCAGGAACCATGTCACCATGGCCCCTCGTGGTCTCTTACACCACGGTTCCACCCTTGCCTGTGCCGCTGCCGTGAAGCGGCGGCCATCGGCGGTCCGTTTCTGTGGCACTAGCCTTCAGCTCGCGCTGACTGGACGTTATCCAGCATCCTGCCCTATGGAGCCCGGACTTTCCTCTCGCGGCGCAAGGCCGCCAGCGATTGTCTGTCAAACTTTCTTTTGCAACAGATGCATTTGCTAGTATAACCCCATTCGCCGCAAAAGGCAATACGCCTAAATGAGGTCGGGCTTACACAAATCGGAAAGGCTCCGTGTCGGTCTGCGAAGCGATGGCGCGCGTCTTCCATTTGCGGTCGTCCAGCTTGCGCTGCAAATAATCGGCGACGCCCTGCTTCATAATCTTCTCCACGTTATGTCCGGGGTCGATCAAGGCGATGCCCGCGGCGAGCGCATCGTGCGCCGTATGATAATCGATATCGCCGGTGATCAGCACATCGGCTCCTGCGAAGATCGCATTGCGCACATACCTGCCGCCCGAGCCTCCGAGCACAGCCGCCTTACGGATGACGCGCTGCGGGTCGCCAACCATGCGCACCATCGGCACTTCATATGCCTGTTTGACGCGCTCGCACAGCTCAGCTAAGGTGACCGGAGCCTCCAGCTTCCCGGCCCGGCCCAGCCCGAACGTACGCGTCTTCAAGTCAAGCGCATATAAATCGTAAGCTACCTCTTCGTACGGATGCGCCTTCAGCATGGCCTGCACGACACGCCGTTCGGCGCTCTGCGGCACGATCGTTTCAATGCGGATTTCTTGCGCTTGCTCCAGCTGCCCCTGCCGTCCGATGTAAGGATCCGTTCCTTCGCCCGGCTTGAACGTTCCGACGCCTTCGATGTTGAAGCTGCAGTGGCTGTACTTGCCGATAGCGCCCGCCCCTGCATCGAACATCGCGGCGCGCACCTTGTCCGCGTGGTCGACCGGCACGAAGACAACCAGCTTCTTCAGCTTGTCGGTGTGCACTTCATCAAGCGGCTCGGTAACCTTCAGCCCGATCGCCTCAGCCATCATATCGTTAATGCCGCCGTCCGCCACATCCAAATTGGTATGGGAAATGTAGACGGCGATATCGTGTTTAATCAGCTTCTCGTACAAGCGCCCGGCCGGCGTATCGGTTTGCAGATGCGGCAGCGGGCGAAAAATAATCGCATGATGCGCAATGATCAAATTGGCGTCGACGCGCAGCGCTTCTTCGACGACTTCATCCGTGACGTCCAGCGCAATGAGCACATTGCGGATTTCCTTCTGCAGCGTTCCGAGCTGCAGACCGATTTTGTCATTCTCCACCGCATACGATTTCGGCGCTAACTCTTCCATTAGTTGAATGACGGCTTGACCTTTGGCGTACATGCGGCCAACACCTCCCTGATCCGGTTCATTTCCTTCCGGTATTCGGCTTCTTTCGCGCGGGCGGCCTCGGTCTGCGACAACCGAAGCTGCGCGCATATCTTATCCATTTTCTCAAGTTCCCAAGTCCACTTCGTTCTCCAGACGTCGGACGCTTCCCGCGTCAAGTAGGGCCCCATGAGAAGGAGAAGCTCACGCTGAACTTCCCTTCCGTCCGCGCATACGAGAGGAGCGTACATCTGCTCCGGCTCAAGCCCGGTTTCAGCGGCGGACACAGCAGTTAAGATTTCGTAGATTTTGCCGTCCTCTTCCAGAATACGTTCTCCGATCAGCACCCAGCCGTTCGCAAGCAGCCACTCCCGAACCGCAGGTTCGCCGACATTCGGCTGCAATACGAGCCGTTTCACCCCCTTGAGCTTCGACTTCCCCGCTTCCAGAATAGACACGATCAAGGCTCCGCCCATTCCCGCGATCGTAATGACGTCCACTTCGCCCGGTTCGATCACCGCCAGCCCGTCGCCAAGCCGAACGTCGATGACGTGCTTCAAGCCCGCTGAACGGACTTGCCTGGATGCCGCCTCATACGGCCCTTCGTTCACCTCGCCGGCCACCCCGCTCACGATGACCCCGTTTGCCGCCAAATAAGAAGGGAGCAGCGCGTGATCGGACCCGATATCCGCTAACCGGCTGCCCTCCGGCACTTCCCTCGCAATCCATTCCAATCGTTTCGACAACTTTATCATTCACATTACCCCATGACCCAGACGGTCCATTTTTTTCGCCAAACGAACAAGATCGCCGCTTGCATACACATTTTGCTTAGCAGCAGCCATTGCAGCGCTTGTTCGCCGTACTTCTCGGCATAAAGCATACCATACAATTCCGGCATGTACCAAACGATGAGGCCCAGCAAGAAGAAGACGAGCCCGATTTGACGGCTTCTCTCGTGGATCAACCAGGACAGCCAGCAGAACAATATCCCAAGCGGCACCCAGCTAATTTCCAGCGTAAACCAGTTGATCGCATCAAGCTGATGATGAAGCAGCCAACCGTAACAAAAAACGAGACTGACCCATCCGCACAACTGGAACAGCGCCAGCCGTGCCAATAGCCCGGTGATCATCCATATTAGACTGGTGATAAACACATATCCGACGACAAGCACCGGCTCCTCGATGCCGTGAAGCTTCATCATATAAACCCCGATAAACAGCAGGAACAGCGAAGCCATGCCCAGCAGTATTTGCGCCGCCATCGGTTCCTTGGCCCGCTTGAGCCCTCCCCACACATAACAGGCGGTCAAAACGGCCAATGCGACCCCCATTTGCATTGGTAATTCAAAAGCGTTAAAATTAAGAGCAGAAAAGGATAAAGCGGCCGCTATGATTAAATTGATCATCCATATTTCCCAATTGCTGTTTCTTATTTGCGATGACGAAAGCCCCAAAAATCCGCTCCCGGTATCGGGCTTCGCTGCATCGTTATCCAAATAAATGTTAAGTAAAAAATCGCAATACTGCTCCGGTAACAGTCGGCTGCGCCGCCAGTGTTCGATTTCGCGAATGAGCATTTTCTTTTTTTCGTCCATAAGCGTCCTTCTCCCCCAAGGCCCGGCATACTTCTTTCCTATTTCATTATCGGCGGCGGGGACATAAAAAATTAGACCTTGCTGCGAGGCACTCGCAGAAGGTCCAACATAGATCCGAACGCATGACCGTTTCGTTTATTCCAAGAAATCCTTCAGCCGCTTGCTGCGGCTTGGGTGCCGAAGCTTACGGAGCGCCTTGGCTTCGATTTGGCGAATCCGCTCGCGCGTAACGCCGAATACTTTACCGACTTCCTCCAGCGTTCTTGTGCGGCCGTCATCCAGTCCGAAGCGCAAGCGAAGAACGTTTTCTTCCCGTTCCGTCAACGTGTCGAGCACGTCCTCAAGCTGTTCCTTCAGCAGTTCGTAAGCGGCGGCATCCGCAGGTGCCAGCGCCTCCTGGTCCTCGATGAAATCCCCCAAATGTGAATCGTCTTCCTCACCGATCGGCGTTTCCAATGAAACCGGCTCTTGAGCGATTTTCATAATTTCGCGCACTTTATCGGTACTGAGATCCATCTCTTTGGCGATTTCTTCCGGTGTGGGTTCGCGCCCGAGCTCTTGCAGCAGTTGTCGGGATACCCGGATCAGCTTGTTGATGGTCTCTACCATATGTACCGGTATCCGAATCGTCCGCGCCTGGTCCGCAATCGCTCGCGTAATCGCCTGGCGAATCCACCATGTCGCATACGTACTGAATTTGTATCCCTTCGTATGGTCGAACTTCTCAACGGCTTTAATCAAGCCCATATTGCCTTCCTGGATTAAATCAAGGAACAGCATGCCGCGTCCGACATATCGTTTGGCAATGCTGACAACGAGACGCAAATTGGCTTCGGCCAGACGGCGCTTCGCTTCTTCGTCGCCAAGCTCGATCCGTTTCGCCAAATCGACTTCATCTTCTGCGGAAAGCAGAGGAACACGGCCGATTTCCTTCAAGTACATCCGCACCGGATCGTTGATCTTAATGCCCGGAGGCAAAGATAGATCGTCGTCAAAGTGGAAATCGTCGTGCTCATTATCATGCGGATTCATGTCATGGTCTTCATCCGACTCGTTGCCGACGTCGATGCCCATTTCTTGGAGCTGCTCGAAAAATTCGTCGATCTGCTCCGGATCTTGATCGAAAGGCGCCAGCTTTTCCATTATCTCTTTGTACGTAATAACCGAGCGCTTCTTGCCCTGTTCGATCAGTTGTTCTTTCACTTGCTCCAACGTCAACTCTGTCTCTATTTCCGTGCGTTGATCGTTCGCCATAATCCAACTCCCTCCTCCTTGGAACTCCCCTAAGCGCGCTTAAGCATCAGGATGATTTCAATTGCTTTTCCAAGGATATAATTTCACTGCCCAGCTGCAGAGCTCTTGGAATATCTCCCATTCGTTCCGCTTGTTTAATTTCTTCTCTCTTACGCTCCAATTGCTGCAGAAGCGGATACTTCTTAATTTCGCGAATGTAATCGTCAATCACGGCTTCGTTCACACCGTTGCGATTATCTATTAAGGTCAAAGAGCTTGCCAAGCTCTCGAGCTTGTCATCCTGGAGCATCCCGATGAACATGCTTGCATTCGGTTCGTATCCTTGCGCATAGTAGGCGTACAAGTAGGCGGCGATGGCCGCATGAGCCTCCATATTGAACTCGTCCCCCAAACGACGCTCGACATACTGGGAAACGTCCCGGTCCAGCATCATTACGGCAAGCAATTGTCGCTCTGCAAATTGATAGGCAGGGATCATTGAAGGGGTCTGTTCACGAGGCTTTCCGTCATTCATACCATTATTCCACGGATTGGGTTTATTATCCCCGGATCGGCTGTTTTTTTCCGTCTGCAGCCTGATCTCATTAAGCGTCTGCATCGCGGAGTCATAGGAATACCGGAACTCGGAAGTTAAATCCTTCACGTAGTGCTCCCTCTCAATCGGTGATGTGAGCCCCGCAATCAATCGGAGCGCCTGCTGTATATATCGTAGCCTCTCCCCATCCTCCTGCATCCTATAGTTTTTGCGAAAATAAAGAAGTTTATATTTGATCGACGGTACGGCGGTCTCGATAACCTCGCGTACGAATCGTTCAGAACCGTGATTGGCAATATATTCGTCCGGATCCATGCCCCCCGGGATTACCGCGATCTTCACCTGGCACCCGGCGTTCTCTAAGAGCGGAATGCTCTTGTAGGCGGCCGATTGTCCGGCATTATCGCCGTCGTATGCAACCGTTACCCGTTCCGCAAGCCTGCGAATCGCTTCGGCGTGTTCCGGCGTCAGAGCCGTTCCCATCGTGGCGACTCCGTTCGTGACTCCCGCATCCCAGGAACGAATGACGTCCATGTACCCTTCGAACAGGACAATCTCCTGCATTTTGCGTATTTGGGGTCTCGATGCGTGCAAGTTGTACAAGGTACGGCTCTTATGGAACAGCATCGATTCCGGGCTGTTTAAATATTTGGGCTGTCCGTCCCCCATCAACCTTCCGCCGAATGCGATCGTCTGCCCTTTCCAATCGCGGATCGGGAACATCACGCGATCTCGAAATTTGTCGACGTAACCGGTGCCATCCTGTTTCGCCGAAATCAAACCGCCTTGTTCCATGAGCGGCAGCGGAAATTGCTTCTTGTCCAGCAGATTAACGAGCGTATCCCATCTGGATGGCGCGTAGCCGATGCCGAATGTCTCCATCAGCTTACCTGTAATCCCTCGTCCCATCAAATACTGTTTAGCCGCTTTTCCCTGCTCCGTATTGTGGAGAATGTACTGGTACAGCTTGTCGGCCAGCTCGTACGCTTCGAGAAGCTTAGCCCGCTCCTTGCTCTCTTTCGTTTCCGTCCCGGTATGAGACGCCCCAAGACCGACCTGCAGATTCGCTTCCTCCGCTAATTTCCTAACCGCTTGACCGAAGGATAAACCTTCGATTTCGGCGACGAAACGAATCACTTGCCCGCCTGCGCCGCAGCCGTAGCAATGGTAAATTTGCTTCTCCGGCGTAACGGTGAACGACGGCGTCTTCTCGGAGTGAAAAGGACACAGGCCTTTCAGATAATGCCCTTGTTTCGTCAAATGCACGTACTTGCCGACGACTTCGACAATATCGTGAGCCTTCAGGACGGCGTCGATGACATGATCGGGAATGCGTCCGTTACTCATCCTATCCACCTTCAATCCAATTAACACGTAATACTATTCGCTACTTTAGGCGATTCTCCTGCAAACGGGATAAAAGTTTTGTCAAAGATTGTAGAAATTCATCACGATCCTGATTCGTAAACGCTCTGGGCCCTTTCGTATGCTTCCCTCCGCGCCGCAGCTTGGCTTGCTCGTGGCGGCGTTCCAGCAAAAAATCCATCGTACGATCGTTGAACAGCTGCCCCCGGTTGGATAGGGCGAACGCCTTCTTCCCGAGCGCAAGAGCCGCAAGACCGAAGTCCTGGGTAACGAGAACGTCTCCTGCCTGAATTCGATTCACGATATAAAGATCGACCGATTGATCGGAACGATCCACTTGAACGATTTCGACGCCGTCTTCCGGCTGCAGCCGGTGATCGAACGAGGCGACCATGACCACTTGAACGTCAAACCGTGAAGCGGCGTTGCGGATTTCGGCTTTGACCGGGCAAGCGTCCGCATCCACTATTATTTTATACGTCATGAGAGACCACCACGGGGATTAATTCAGATATGTGAATGTTTTTACAATCGCACTACCGTAATATTATATACGATGAAATTACAAAAAATCCTGCTTATATCCAAAAGAAACAGACTACCTGGAACGGAATATATCGATGATGATGCTGGCCGTCTCCTCGACGGCTTTGTTGGACACGTCGATGACCGCGCATCCGATTCGTTTCATGACCGCGTCAGCAAACTCCAGCTCTTTATGAATGCGCGCGGTGTTCGCGTAAGTGGCGTTGCCGGGCAGCCCTAACGTCTTCAACCGCTCGGTGCGAATCACGTTCAGCTTCTCGGGGTCGATCCGCAAGCCTACAATCTTCTTGGAGGATACGGTGAACAATTGATCGGGCGGTGCAATTTCCGGTACCAGCGGCACATTCGCGACCTTGAATTTTTTGTGGGCCAAATACATGGACAGCGGTGTCTTGGAAGTCCGCGACACGCCGACCAGCACGATGTCGGCCTGCAGCACGCCGCTGAAATCGCGGCCGTCGTCGTATTTGACGGCAAACTCGATCGCTTCCACCTTCTTGAAGTAATCTTCGTCCAGCTTGTGGATCATTCCCGGCAAATGCCTTGCTTCCTGTTTAAGCGTATGCTCCAGTGTGCGAATGACCGGTCCGAGCACATCGATGTATACGATGCCGGCGCGTTCAGCTTCCTCGATCAAGTAATCCCGCAGCTCGGGAATAACGAGCGTAAAGACGATCGCCCCGTTGCGTTCCACCACGGTTCGGATCATTCGATCGATATCCGTTATTTCCTGCAGGAAAGGCACCCGTCTTATTTCTACTTGCAACGGATCGAATTGAACGGCGGCCGCGCGTACGACCGCTTCCCCCGTATCTCCGGCCGAATCGGAAGCAACGAATATGACCGGCTTAAGCATGGTTACCATCTCGGCCTCGTCCCCCTTGGTAAAGTTCTGGCATGACCTACTCTTACTACGAGCCTATACACGGTAATGTTTCATGATGGGACAAACAAAAAATCTCGCTAACCAAAGCCTAGTAAGCAGACTCTGTAACGAGAATTCCATGGATGCATCATATTATAATAACATTGCACGAAAATTATGTCAATTTTTTCATCTATATTTCATAGCGATCCATTTGATCTAAAAAATCACGCGATTTCAAGCGCAAGCCTGCGTGCGTGTCGAAGTAAGCGCGCAATATTTGTTTCAACAATGCTTTCGTCTGCGGCTTCACGTCAATCTGCCCGAGCCTCCTGACGTCGGTTTGAACAAAGATCCGCAGCAGCTTCAATGCTCCGGGCGTTAAAGCAATCGCCTGCGGATCGCGCAGCCGGCAAGTCTCGCATAAGATGCCGCCGAGCCCGACGCTGAACGAAACCGCTTCCCCTTTACTGCCGCAGATGACGCACTGTTCCAGCTCAGGCATATAACCGGCGTGCATCATCATTTTCATTTCGTATAAGTGGACGACAATCTGCATATCCTTGCCTTCAAGCAGCGCATGAAAGCTCCCTTTCAATTGCTCGAATAAGTAAGGTTGTCCTTCCTGATCGCCCAGCATCCGGTCAGTCAGCTCCGCCAGGTACGACGCGTTAGCCGCCAGATGCAAATCTTCGCGCAACTTGTGGAACGCCTCCACGATCTCGGCGTGATTCAGCGTTCCGAGCTGACCCGATTTGAAAAATGAAAAATCGCCCAGCGTAAAAAGCTGGACGGTCGAGCCGAATCGGCTTTTTACTTTTTTGGCGCCTCGGGCGACAATACTCATTTTTCCTTGTTCCCGAGTAAACAGCGTAATAATTTTATTGCCTTCCCCATAATCCATGCTGCGAATGACGATTCCCTGCAGCCTATACTGCATCGGCAGTCTCTCCCTGCTCCTAAGCCTCGCGCGTATTACTTACTGAAGCCAGTCGGAGGCTTCCAGCCCCGCTTCTTCCTCCGGTTCCGGTTCCTCTCCGTCTTGGACATTCATCTCTTTATAAAGCAGGTAGGCATCCACATCTCCAGTCATCGAAAAATACTTCCACGAAAAATCTCTCATGGTACATCCTCCCCAGTGTGACATGACTACAATACCTGTTTATAGGAATAGGATGATACGAATCGCATCGAAGTATGCTGAACAAATACTGGCATGTATGCTCTCCATTACCCTGCCTTTGTACTACTGAAACAAATTCCGTCTTATTCGTGCCTAAAACCGAGATCCTTCAGCACGCGGTCGTGGTTTCTCCAGTCTTTCTTCACCTTCACCCACAGCTCGAGGAACGTCTTGGAGCCGAGCAGCGCCTCGATATCGGCGCGCGCCTGTTTGCCGACTTCCTTCAACAATGCGCCGCTCTTGCCGATGATGATGCCCTTTTGCGAATCCCGTTCCACATAGATGACGGCCGAAATGCGGACGAGACCGTTCTCCTGCACTCGCATATCTTCAATGGACACCGCGATGGAATGCGGAATTTCTTCGCGCGTCAGATGCAATAATTTCTCCCGGATCAGCTCCGCGCAAACGAATTGCTCCGGGTGATCCGTCACTTGATCCGCCGGATAATACTGAGGTCCTTCCGGCAAATATTTGATCACCTGCTCGAGAAGCGTGTTCACGTTGTTGCCGTTCTTCGCCGAGATCGGCACGATTTCAGCGAACGGGTACAGCTCCTTGTACGTTGTAATTACCGGCAGCAGCTGCTCGGGATGCACCTGGTCGATTTTGTTCATGACCAGGATGACCGGCGTCTTGACGTTACGTAGCTGCTCGATAATGAACCGGTCGCCGCCGCCGAGCCCTTCGACAACGTCGATCAGAAACAGCACGGCCTCCACTTCGCTGAGTGCGCTTTGAGCGGATTTCATCATATAATCGCCGAGTTTCGATGTCGGTTTATGTATACCCGGCGTATCGAGAAAGACGATTTGCGCTTCATCGGTCGTATATACGCCATGAATTTTGTTGCGCGTCGTTTGCGGCTTATCCGACATGATCGCGATTTTTTGGCCGATCACTTGATTCATCAACGTTGATTTGCCCACGTTCGGCCGGCCTATAATGGCCACGAAGCCGGATTTAAAAGGCGCTTTCTTGGTGTCGTTCTTTGAAGAGTTTGACATCAGTTGTCTGTTCCTCCGTCCAGATCTTGAGATGTGAATGCCCCGGGCAGCAGCGCCGATACGGTCGTCTCCGTGACGTCTCCGCGCAAATTCGCCAAATACACCGGCATATCCGGAGCGCATAGCTCCACGAGCACTTGACGGCAAACGCCGCAAGGAGAAACCGGATGCGGCGTATCGCCGACGACCGCAATGGCCTGAAACGTACGCGGCGCTTCCCCGTCCGCGATCGCGCGATGCAGCGCCGTTCGTTCGGCGCAGTTGGTCGGCCCGTACGCCGCATTCTCCACGTTGCAGCCGAGATGAACGCGGCCTGATGAATCGAGCAATGCGCTGCCTACTTTAAAGCGGGAGTACGGCACGTAAGCCCGCTCCCGCACTTGCTTGGCCCATTCGATCAATTCCGAGCGTTGCATGCGGTCACATCCTTCTTTGATTAGAAAATCGTGTATAAATAAAAGCAAAGCAACGTGATGAGGCTGCCTATCAAGGCTCCCAGCAGCTGCGAGGCGAAAGATCTCCGCCGTTTATCATATAACACGAGCGAGAGCACGATAGCGAGAAAAAAACCTAGCAGCGATGCGAGCGTATCCTCGATGCGGTATGCAATCAGCGTCGCAACGGCGAAGGCTACCGCGCTGAGCAAGCTCGGCTTCACCCAGGTGCCCTTCTCCGTGAACCGCGTCTGAATGACGATTACCGTCAGAATAACCAATGATAGCAAAATCCATACCGCGCCTGCGGTCAGCGCATGGCCTTCCATGGCGCGACCGGTCCGCAGCAGCCGGTCGATCGGATCGTAGAACACGACCATGCCCGTAACAACGGCAAAAGCCGCAGTCACCAATACCGCGGCTGCCGCTACGTCTTTGGCGATTTTGGCGAGCGGATGGATGTCCGGCATCGCCAGATCGACCGACTTCTCAATGGCGGTATTGATGAGTTCCGTCACGATAACGAGCGTCACCGCAAGCAGAATGAACAAGACGTCCGTTTTGGAAAGACCGAAAAGCAAGGCAAGCACCAAGGCCAGAAACGCTAGCGTGAAATGAAATTTCATGTTGCGCTGGGTGGAGAGCGCATATTTGACGCCTTCGTACGCGTACCGGAAGCTGCGCTGCCATTTGACCGGCTGTCTCACCGGGTCAAGCCCGCCTGCTGCAAGATCGCTTCCTGCTTCGCAAACATTTGCTTCTCTGCCCCTTCGTCCTGATGGTCGTACCCGAGCAAATGGAGGAAGCCGTGCACGAACAGGAACCCTAGCTCCCGATCGACGGAATGGCCGTACTCTTCGGCTTGCGCCACAGCCTTTTGTACGGAAATAATGACGTCTCCGATCGGCTCCTCGAAGCCTTCTTCCTCGTCGTCCCCTTCGTCCGAAGCATCGTCTTCATCGGCGTCCGAATCCGCACCGTTGCCGATGAATTCGAATTCCTCTTCGTCGTACTCCTCGTCGCCGTACACGATCTCAATCTCATCCTCGCCCATCTCGAGCATCGAGAAGGAGAGAACGTCCGTCGGCTTATCCAGTCCGCGGTACTGTTTATTCAGCGCTTGAATCGCCGCATCGTCGACGAACGTTAACGTCACTTCGCCGTCCGATACCTGCTCGGCCTTCCCGGCCAGCCGCAGCAGCTCTTCCAGCTTCCGGACCAGCTCCGGGCTAATCTCGATATGGTCTTGCTCATTGCTAAACGATAATCTCAAACTCATGGGTCCACCTCTTTTTTATTCTCGTCCGCTTTATTCTCGTCCGCAGCCTTGTCTTTGTCTTTACGAGCTTTTGGATCTGCCCGCGTCACTTGAACGTCGGCCGGATATTCGATTCTGGAGTGAAAAATACCGAGCAGCGTCTCGTTCAACGTTCTCGCAATTTGATCGAGCTCTTTAATCGTCAAATCGCATTCATTGAATTGACCGTCGTCCAATCGGCTCTTGATAATCTTGCGAACCATCGAATCGATTTGCTCCACGGTCGGATTCCGCAGCGAGCGGACAGCCGCCTCGACGCAGTCGGCGATGCCGACAATCGCCGCTTCCTTCGTCTGCGCATTCGGTCCCGGGTAGCGGTAGTCCTTCTCCTCCGGCGGTTCTTCGCCCCGCTCTTCGGCTAGTTTCTTCGCTTTGTGGTAAAAAAACTGAAGCAGCGTCGTGCCGTGATGCTGCTCGGCGATATCGCGAATCGGCTTGGGAATATTAACATCCTTCAACATTTCGGACCCGTCGCGGGCATGAGCCACGATAATGGACTTGCTGAGCGCCGGATCGATTTTGTCATGCGGATTTTCGATATTCGTTTGATTCTCGATAAAATAGCTCGGTCTTTTCGTCTTGCCGATATCGTGATAGTACGATCCGACCCGGCACAGCAAGCCGTCCGCGCCGATCGCTTCCGCGGCGGCCTCCGACAAATTGCCGACCATCACGCTGTGATGATACGTCCCCGGGGTCTCCGTCAGCAGCTTGCGCAGCAGCGGATGGTTCGGATTGGACAGCTCGACGAGCTTCAACGGCGACAGAATGCCGAACGCCACTTCGAAGAACGGGAGCAAGCCGATGACGAATACGGCGGTCAGCAGCCCGCTGCCAAGGGCGAACGAGGCCGCGAAGATGGCGGCGCGTTTGGACTCCTGCTCCTCGAACAACAGCAAGGCGGCAACAAGCGCCACCGCGAACACCGAAACCATCATGCCCGCCTTGAGAATCGACGAGCGCTGGCTCGCCCGCTGAATCGAGAAAATCGCGGCGAACGACGTGGAGAATGTCAGCAAGCCGTAGCGGAAGTCGAACGTTTGCACGTGGTCGGAGTTGAAAATGATGCTCGCCATCACGCTGAACAGCACGGTTGCGATAAACGCCAGCTGCGGGTTTAACAAAATCGTGATCAGCATCGCTCCCATGGCTGTCGGTGCCAAATACCCGATCATCGGGTAGTCGAGGTTCTGCATCATCGAGAACACTTTCATAAACGTAACCGTCAAAAATAAAATGAGCACGAGCATTAACAGCTGCACGTTGTTATACTTGATCGGCAGCGCGCTTTGCCGGACGTACATATACAGCGCAAGTCCGCATAAGGAAACGAAAATAAACAGACCGAGATGAGGCCAATACGAGCGATCGTCTTTCAACAGCTCCAGCGCAGCCAGCCGCTGATAGACGTCTTCGGTAATTTTATCACCCTTGGCCACGAGCACCTCGTTCTTGTTGATAAAAATTGGCTTCACATTGTCCCGGGCGTGGCCTTTCGCTTCTTCCGTACCTTTCTGATCGTAGAACTTGTTCGGCGTCAGCGCTGCCCGCACCAGCTCCTGCACAATCTCCCTCGCGTTGTTCTTCGACAAGGTCGAGGCGTTAACCAGCTCCGCCACTTTCGCCCGGCCCGGCTGCGCCTCCAGCAGCTGATCCGTCATCAGCCGTGATACGATTTCTTTGGCGACCGGCTGCATTTGGAGTAAATCATCCTTGCTCAGCCGCGGAATTTTATAAAACGCTTCCTCTGGAATCCGGTACTGCTGCTCGTCGAAATCCTGGCGCATCTCGGCCAGCAATTCGGGACTGTACTGCCCGCTGTCCTGAAACTGCTTCAGCTGACGGTACAGGTGGTCTTGAATAAGCTGCGGAATGACCGTTTTGTAAATGTTCACTTTATCGGCTGTGGACACGTCCGCGTCGGCATTAATTTGCTGCAGCTTCTCGAAGACGGCTTCAAGCGCCATCTCGTTTTTCAACGAAACGATTTTGTAAACAGGCTGCACTTTCGCAGCCGCCTCTTCCTTGGCCTTCTCCGTGGCTACTTCATTCAATATGGCGCGCGGCGCCAGAATGTCTTTCTCGGCGACGGCGTTCAGCGTGATATCGTAGGTTTGCGGGACAACACGGTGCAAAAGCGCAAAGTAAAAAAAGACGGCTAGCGCCAAAAACAGAAGAAAGCGCACGATGGCGCTATATCTCCAGCCGGCAAGCCGATATTGGTATTTGCCCCGAATGGAAACGCGATTGCTCATGATGAAAGGTCAGCCCTTTCTCAGCCTTCTTTGTCTTCATTATAGGCTACGATGATTTTTTGCACGAGCGAGTGTCGAACGACATCCTGTTCGGCGAAGGTAATAAATCCGAGCTCTTCGATCCGGCCCAGGATCCGTTTCGCTTCCACAAGACCCGAAGACTTGCCGCGCGGCAGGTCGATCTGGGTGACGTCGCCGGTAATGACCATCTTCGACCCGAAGCCGAGCCTCGTCAGAAACATTTTCATCTGTTCCGGAGTCGTATTCTGCGCCTCGTCCAATATAATAAAAGAATCGTCAAGCGTTCTCCCCCGCATGTAGGCGAGCGGCGCGATTTCGATCAATCCGCGCTCCAGCGACTTCAGCACCTGCTCGGGACCCAGCACGTCGTTAAGAGCATCATACAACGGGCGCAAATAAGGGTCAACTTTTTCCTGAAGGTCGCCCGGCAGGAAACCGAGACTTTCTCCCGCCTCGACGGCAGGGCGCGTCAGCACGATCCGCTTCACTTTGCCCTCTTTCAGCGCGGCTACGGCGAGAACGACGGCGATATAGGTTTTGCCCGTCCCCGCAGGTCCGATCCCGAAGACGATATCCTTCTTCTTGATTTCGTTTACATACTGCTTTTGCCCGATCGTCTTCACACGAATCGGCTTGCCTTTGTGCGTAACGGCGATTTCGCCCTTGAACAGATCCAGCAGCTGATCGGCCTTCATCTCTTTGGACAAATCCAAAGCATAAATCACGTCGCGCTCGGTCAGCACGTACTGGTTTCGGATCAACTCGAGCAGTACCGCAAATAAATGCTCGAGACGCGCGGTTTCGGCGCTCGCGCCTTGAATGACGATCTCCGCTTCGCGCGTAAAAATGGACGCCTGCACTTCCCGTTCAATCAAGTGCAGAAACTTATCCTGCGGCCCGAAAAGCGCCTGGCCCTCGGACGGATTTTTCAAAGATACTTTCACCGTTGTCGCTTGTTCCATCCAGTTCTCCTTCAACGATAACCGTTCGTCATATGAAATTAAGGCACAATCGGTTGTTCAACCGCAATTGACTCCTCGACTTCCAAAAGCACTTCCATATAAACTTTACCATTCTCCGCCTTCTCATGCAAAATTTTTTCGGAAACGACCCTTGCGCCCCCGCCCGCGGCAGACAATATTTGTGCTTTCGCCTCCGTCAATCCGACGCTCGACGCCTCCTTCGGATCGATCGGCTGCTCCTGAAGCTCCACTTCCATCACCTTCTCGCTGAGCCATCCGATCGGCAGTGTGTAGGAGCGCCAACTGAGCGTTTTGCGTTCCTGAATCGTTTCCGTCTGCCCGAACGGCACTTTACCGTACCCGGACACCTGCACCCCGCGGCTGCCGAGGACCAAGTAAGAGCGTTGTTTACTTTCGCCCGTGTAAACTTTATATTGACGCACGAGCGGCACTTCGACCGTCGGTTTGTACCAGACCACACCTTTGACGGTGCCGGAAGCTACGACCGTTTGCTGATGGAGCTCGTCGCCGATCATGCCGGATATGAGGATGTCTCCTTTGCGCACATACGTATTCGGCTTAACGGCGGGACGTCCCTTTTCAGCAAAAATCTCCGTCACAAGCGCATGCTTCGAGGCCACCAGATGCCGCGGATTCATCAGCGGCGGCTTCTCCGGAATCGTCGCTTCGACGACCTTGATCACGACATGCGTACCGCGCACCTCAACGCCGATCCAAGCGGCGGCCGGCAGCTGACTCTGCATCGCCCGGGACAGCTCGGAAGGCTCCTTCAGCTTAAACTTCCACTGCAGCCGGTACACCCCCTGCTGCTTGGCCGCCTGCAAAATTTGTTCGGTTTGAATCGTCTCGTTGCCCTCCACGCGAACCTGCAAGACGAGCTGGGAAAGCAAATAAATGCCGATGACGAAGCCGAGCAGCCCGATGGCGAAAAATTTGCGCCTCTCGAGCTTGTCCAGCCAAAACGGAAAGCCGCGTTTTTCCTTGATGCGAATCAGGGAGCCTGTCTCTTTCAAGAGCGGACGAAGCCGAAAAAAATCGGGCACGGTGACATATAACGAAATCCGCTCCTTGTCCAAATAACGGATGTCCCAGACGGACATCCTTTTCTGTGATAAGCGGTTAACCAAATGCTCCAACTTGCCTCCGGTGACCTCCAGATGAACAAAGCCGCGCAGACGGTAAATTAACGAAGCTTTCAAGACTCTCATCCCCTTTCCGGCTCTAGGACATATATTTGATATCTCGGATTTTCCCTTCAATCATCACTTCATCAGGCAGGATCGCGCGAATCACCAGATCGGAGCCGTCCACTTCAAGTTTTCCTTTCGCCAAGGCCAATTTCAAAGAATCGCTGGAGAAGTGAAGGACGCCCCGATGATTTTCGATATAAAGCTGCATATTCCCGATCATCGTAATGCGGGGCAGGTCCATAGCGACGTCCTGAGGCAGGTCGAGCAGTTTTGCCGTAAATTGATTGATTTTGTGAGTCAGACTGCGCATACTTAACCTCCTCCGGTAGCGGGCGCTTTGCAAAATAGCGGAAGATCACGGGCTATTTACACGATATGCCGGGGAATCGAAATTATGACGTCGGGCCGGGAAAAAGAGTAAAATGACCCGGCCGAAATCCAGGCCGAAATATAGCTAGGAAGCCTGCCCGCGGAACCGGGGATGCGCAGTTTCGCGCAGGAGGCTTGAACTGCGCCAACGCCAAAAACCGCCGCAAGCGATGAAGGACAACCTTCATCGCTTGCGGCGGTTAGATGTAAGCCGGTTCCGCTAACGCCGATAAGGACGCTTAGCGCGCGGCGGGCCAAGAATTTCCGCCCAGAGGACGCCGAGCGCCGCGTCTTCCGGGCGCAGCGGACCGGGCGCTGAAGCCGGCTCGGCGGCTCCCGCCCCGCCGGTGACGCGTTCGCCCAAGCCGCGGCCCACGGCTAGCGGGCGCTCCCGCTGCTCGCGCTGAGCCGCGTACGGGTCTTCAGCTGCGGCCTGGCGCTCCGCAGACTCGCGAATGACGGGCGGCTTGTTCGCGTGTCCGCGCGTGTCTGCACGCTCCGCAGAAGCCGCCTGCGGCTGCCCAGGAGCCGCCTTGCGCATCGGCCGGGCGTCCGAACCTTTCGGCCAGCCGGAACCTCCGCCCCCGAAGGGCGGCATGCTTGAAACCGGCTTGCCGGGCGATTGCGGCTTAGCAGGGTTTCCTTGCTTCATCTGTTTGAACAACGAGCTGAAGACGAAGAAAACAATCGCCACAACGATCCAATTTTCCAATAAAAAACCGATGATGTTCACGGGTTATTCACCGCCTTTACCGCGCGTCGCTCCCGCTTCACGCGTCCTCGCCCTGTTGGCCGGGGTTGTTGTTCATTTTGCCGAGACTGGAGCGCATTTGCGTATCCGCATCGATATTTTTCAAGTTCATATAATCCATGACGCCAAGCTTGCCTTCGCGAAGCGCTTCGGCCATCGCAAGCGGCACTTCGGATTCGGCTTCGACCACCTTGGCCTTCATCTCGACGACCTTCGCTTTCATTTCCTGCTCCTGCGCGACAGCCATCGCGCGCCGCTCCTCCGCCTTCGCTTGGGCGATGCGCTTGTCGGCTTCCGCTTGCTCCGTTTGAAGGTTGGCGCCGATATTTTTGCCCACGTCGACGTCCGCAATATCAATGGATAAAATCTCGAATGCCGTACCGGCGTCCAATCCTTTGCCAAGCACGGTGCGTGAAATCAAGTCGGGATTTTCCAGCACGTCCTTATGCGAGCCGCTGGAGCCGACCGTCGTGACAATGCCTTCGCCGACACGGGCGATGATCGTCTCTTCCCCGGCGCCCCCGACTAACCGCTCGATATTGGCGCGTACCGTCACTCTGGCGATAACCTTTACTTCAATCCCGTCCTTCGACACGGCCGATACGGTAGGCGTCTCGATAACGCGCGGATTGACGCTCATTTGCACGGCCTGCAGCACGTCCCGTCCGGCCAGATCAATCGCCGCCGCGCGTTCGAACTCAAGATGAATGTTCGCGCGGTGTGCGGCAATCAGCGCATTGACGACGCGATCGACGTTACCGCCCGCCAGAAAGTGACTTTCCAGCTGGTTGATCGTCAACTCTATTCCCGCCTTCGTCGCTTTGATCATCGGATTGACGATGCGGCTTGGCAAGACGCGGCGCAGGCGCATCGCGACCAGCGTGATAATGCCGATCCTCACTCCGGACGCCAACGCGGAAATCCACAACATGACCGGCACAAACGTGAAAAACACCGACAGCGCAATAATGACCACAACCGCTAAAAATAAAACCGAAATCAAACTCGTATCCATGAAACACAACGCCTCCTTATTGTTTTACTTCCTTCACAACGATACGCGATCCTTCGACGAACGTAATTGTCACCGTCCGGTTGGCGGGTATAAATTCACCATCGGCGACGACGTCGAGCCGCTCTTCATCGAAGACGGCCGTCCCCGCAGGCCGAAGCGGCGTAACCGACGTGCCGGTCTTGCCGACCAGCTCGCGCCGGGTAACGACGGAAACGTAGCCTTCTTCGGTCGTCAGCTTATCGCGCAAGATGAACCGGTTCCAAACGCCGCGGTGCTGGAAGATTTTCACGACAATCGCTACAACGACGACGGCCCCGAGGAACGCGATGCCCAGATTCAGCGCCGCCAGCTTCATGTTATAGGCCGACAGCACGACGCCGCTGAATAGACAAACCGCTCCAAGGAAGCCGAGAATGCCGAAGCTGGACACGAAAATTTCCAGTATAAGCAGGAATATGCCGGCAATAAACAGCGCCACGTCTTCCACCCCCGCAAATCCAGCGATATAATGCCCGAAAAAGTAAAGTCCAAACCCTAAAATACCCAGCACGCCTGCGATGCCGAAGCCTGCTACAAGCATTTCGATGGCGATCCCGGCGATGCCGACCAACAACAGCAGCACGGACACCCAGGGGAGCGTCACAAAACGCGCCACCTGCTCCGCAGCGCTTGCTTCAATCGTGACGAGCGGATGATCCGCGCCGCCGATAAAGCGCACCACTTCCTGCACGTCGGCGGCCATCGTCTCGGCATAACCGACCTTCACGGCCTCTCCCGCCGTAAGCGTCAAAATTTGCCCTTTCGGTACTTCGCGTCCAAGCTCCGGCAGCGAAAGCCCGACCTGTTTATCCACCATCGCCTCGGCGACTTGCGTATTGCGGCCGCGCAGCTCCGCGGCGGCCTTCATCTGCCCCGACCAATACGAGACGACCTTCACGTTCTCGATCTCGCTGCCGGTCCCGTCCACTACGGCGGCCGCTCCCATGGAACTGCCGGGCTCCATGGCGATGCGGTTCGCATTCAATGCGATATACGCGCCGGCCGAAATCGCTTTCCCCCGCACGTAAGCGATTGTCGGTATCGGACTTTCTTTCACGAGCTGCCCGATATGCTCGGCCGATTCCACGCTTCCTCCGAGCGTATCGATGTCCAGAATGATGTGCATGGCGCCAAGCTCTTGCGCCTCGGCAAACGCTCTTTGCATAAACCGTTCAAGCCCGCTTTCGATCGTCCGATCCACCGGAATGACGACAACCGGGGCGGCAAGCGGCGGTGCGGACGGAGCTTGCGGTACGGACGCGGCGTGCGCACCCGGCAGCAAGCATACGAACGCGACGCCTGCCACAAGCGCAAGCCATAGGATCAACCTGCGGATGAAGCACGGTTCGCTGGTTTTATCGGCTGCTGCGTACATAGGCTAGCCTCCTTCGATCAGGATGAAATATGCCCTATCGGAAAGTAATACGCAAATGTTCGGCATTTGATTCGTCCGATACGCATTATTCGTTCGAAGATACCCTTTCAGGTTAAAAAAAAGAAACACTCCAATACTGGAGTGTTTCTCCGGGTCGTTAGTTTAATAATTGTTGAACGAACTGATTGACGACTTTACCGTCAGCTCGTCCTTTCACCTTCGGCATCAACGCGCCCATGACTTTACCCATATCCGCTTTTGAAGAAGCCCCCACTTCTTGGATGGTCTGCTGTACAATGGCTTTTACTTCTTCATCGGAAAGCTGTTGCGGCATGTATTCCATCAATATGGCAATCTCAGCACGAAGGTTTTCGGCCAAATCTTCACGACCGGCCTTCTCAAATTCTTGGAGGGAATCTTTGCGCTGTTTGACTTCGCGATTCAAAACGTCAAGAACTTCTTGTTCCTCTAAGGTTTTACGCTGATCTATCTCAATGTTCTTGATAGCGGCACGAACCATACGGATTACGGAGAGTTTAAACTTGTCTTGACTCTTCATCGCGAGCTTCATGTCTTCGTTCAATCTGTCGCTTAAGCTCATCGATTAAGCCCCCTAGAACTTTCTCTTGCGAGCAGCCTCAGACTTCTTCTTGCGCTTAACGCTAGGCTTCTCATAATGCTTACGTTTCTTGACCTCCGCCAACACGCCATCTTTAGCGATGGAACGCTTAAAGCGGCGAAGTGCAGCATCTATCGTTTCGTTCTTGCGAACTCGAGTTTCTGACACCAGTTTTCCCTCCCTCCGAACAGACCGTCCAAGACGAAAAAAGACATTCATCAAATTTCATTATAGGCCAAAAAATATACAGGTGTCAACCTATATACGGAAAGTCTTGCGAGCAAAGAAAACACGCTTTATTTTCCGTTTAATGGCCCCAGCTTTTCGCCTGCCAGCAAGTGATAATGAATGTGGTAGACGAGCTGCCCGCTGTCCGGGTTGCAGTTGTTAATCAGCCGGTAGCCGGTCTCGGCTACGCCTTGCTCCTTGGCGATTTGCTGGGCCGCGCGATGCATATCGGCGATCAGCGGCAAATCCTCCGCCGCCGCGTCGTTCATCGTCGGGATATGCTTCTTGGGAATGATCAACAGATGCACCGGCGCTTCCGGTTTAATGTCATGAAACGCGAGCACGCGCTCGTCCTCATAAACTTTCTTCGAAGGCAGCGTTCCTTCTACGATTTTGCAAAAAATACAATCCAATGACCTACACCCCCGTCCTATCCACTTTATATCGCTTCTATCATATCGAATTTTTGAAGAAAAATCCAACCGCTCGCCGTAACGCCGGCAGACCCGCGATACTCCCTTGCCCATCCATGCATGGAAGAATAACGACTTTCCTGCAGCACGGTCCCGCTCGGTCCTGCAAGCCGTTGCTCCAGCTTCCCGAAATACGGCTGCATCGCGCTTCTCAAGCTGTTGGCGTGTCCGAACATAAAATTAGACTCAGAGTCTAAAAATGTATAGGAACTTTGGCGAAGTTGTCATATAATAACGGTATAACCTTCCTCCTGAAACCAAGTCCAATACAAAGGAGGCCTGTACATGAGCCGATTCATGCGCGCGGCCACACGCAAAAAGCGGGAGCATCTGCTTGAGGTCGCCATTCGGCTGTTTATCGAACGCGGATACGAGCAGGTGTCCGTCGACGATATTATTGCAGCGACTCGCACGTCGAAGGGAACGTTCTACCATTATTTCAAAGGCAAAGACGAAATATTGTTGGACTTGCCGCGCAAACTAATCACGATTATACAAGCTTGGTCGGAACGGAAACCGACTCAAGTTCCGTCCCTGGAGCACCATATTAACCGGCTGCTGCTCGAGCTTGCCGAGCAGGTCGCCCCGTCTGCGCGTTTGCTGCGAAGCTGGATCGCGCTGTCGCTCCAGAACGACAGTCTAAAATCGGCCATGGAGGAGCTGCAGCAGACGCTGTACCAGAGCCTGCTGCGCTGGCTTCCGGAGCCCGGCAAAACGAACGCTCTCGTATCCGCCTTCTTCGGCACGCTGCTGCTGTGGTGTTCGCGGGACGACGGCAGCGATTTGCCAGCCGCCATGCGGTCGCAGCTGATCTGGGTTTGGGAAGGCATACGGCATACGGCGGAAGAACGAACCGCGACGCTGGAAGAGGAACCGAAAGGAGAATTTCTTATGCAAGTGGCGATTATCGGAGGCGGACTGGCGGGATTAACCGCGGCCGCTTATTTATCGGAGCAAGCCGGAATTCGAGGCGTGTTGTTCGAGCGCAGCCCGCAGCTCGGGGGGCGGGCTTTTACTTATGAGAAAGCGGGATTTACTTTGAACTACGGCGCACATGCCATTTACGGCATCGATCGGCACAAATTGAGCGTGATGGAGCGCGAGCTCGGCTTATCGTTCAGCTCCAAGCAGGTCGATAAACGGCACGTCATGTACGCCAAGAACGGACAGTTGACCCCCGCTCCGCTCGACTTCGTCAATTTGCTGCGGACGGAGCTGTTGAACCCGATGCAGAAGGTGCGTTTCGTCGGGGAAATATCGGCGATCATCGCCAATATTCACAATGTGCGGAACTACCCGACCTTGGGCGATTATTTGGCCGAATCGGATGCAGACGAAGATGTCAAGGAGCTGTGGGAGCACCTCGTCTGCTCCAACTTCTTTATTACGCCGGAAGAGGCCCGCAAAGTGCCCGGGCCGGTCATTAGCGACTATTATCACAACCTGTTCCTCTCCTCCCGGCCGGTGAACTACGTGCTCGGCAGCTGGGCCGTCATCACCAACCAGCTGAAGCAGAAGATCGAAGTGTCCCGCCGCTGGGACATTGCGCTGCAGGAAGGAGTCGAGAGCATCCGGTATGCCGACCAGCAGTTTATTCTGAAAACAAAAAACCGCGAGGTGGCGTTCGACCGCATTATATTTGCCATGCCGGTCCAGCAGGTGTGCAAGCTGCTTAAAGGGACGCCATGGGAGCCCTTCCTGGCGCCGTACGAGAACAATACGGCTACCGAAGTAATGGTGTACGATGTCGGGTTGAAGGAAGTGGTCGCCCGTCCGTTCAGCTATATCAGCGACATGGACAACAAGCTGTTCATCAGCGACGTGTCCGCGACCGACCATACGCTCGTTCCCGAAGGCGGCCAACTGCTTCAGGGAATCGCCTACTTGAACGACGCCTTCGCCGACGAAACGGAGCGCAAAGCGTATTTGGACAAAAAGACGCAGCAGATGGAAGCGTTGTTCGACCGGTATTATCCCGGTTGGCGCGAGGCGACAGAGGTCAAGCGCGTCTCCAAGAAGGCGATGGTTGCCAGCGTGAAGAACATCGCCGGCAACCGGCTGCTGCCGACACGGCTAGAAAGCGTTCCGTTCCATTTCTGCGGAGACGGCTGTCAAGGAAAAGGGGAGCTGGCCGAGCGCGCCTTCTCCACCGCGAGACAAGCGGCCAAAGCCATTATCGACGAGCTGGCCGCGGTGACGGTATAACGAAACAAAGACTGCTTTCCGGGAGAGATGATTCTCCCGGCGAGCAGTCTTTTTCCGTTTAATCGATGTATCGGACGGCGCAAATCGATAGAGAGGCACAATTCGGAATAGCAGCGTGGGAGTAAAGAAAAACGGGCTTCCCCTTGGCCGGTTGGATTCCGGCCGGGGAAGCCTTGGGCAAAGACTTACCGGTACTTAAACCAGACGGCCCCACAGGTTGGCAAGCCGGCCAAGCTGATCTTTGAACCAGCCGAACCAGACAGCCGTTCGGGACGGCGCGCCGTTCGCCGATCGTTCCGAAGCACTCGGCGTCAACGTAGACACGGCTGACGCCGCTGTTACTTTCACCGCTTCGCCGGGGAAGGCGGCTGCCGATTTACCGTCCATCCGGATCGTCACCGTCCTTGTTTCGCCGTCCCACCCGACAACGCCTCCGAACGCCTCGCCGACGAAGCGCGCAGGAACCAACGTGGCTCCGTTCACAAGCTGCGCCGGCATCTCAAGCTTAACGGGCTTTCCGTTCTTGTAGGCTTCTCCGCTGCCAATGGCGATCGAGACGGTCGTGCCGCCTTTGGTCGCCGTTGCCGTCTTCGCAGCGGCGTTCCAGTCGACTTTCGCGCCCATTGCTTCGAAGATGGCGCGAACCGGCGCAAGCGTATTGCCCTCGCGAATGACGGGGGGCTGCTCGAAGTCGACGTCCTTCCCGTCGATCGACACCGAGATTCCGGACGTGATCGGAAACGACCGGGTCGCCGCCTTCTTGCCGGCATGATTGTAGATCCCGAGCTCCAGCACAGAGCCTTCCGGCACATCTCCCGCCTTCAGCTCGATGCCGTAAGGCGGGGAGGTTTGGGTTTGTACGAGCCGGCCGTTCACGGCATACTCGATTTTACCGATATAAATATCCGGAATTTTGACGAACGGGGTAATCAAAGCCCTCTTATAAATCGCGACGCCAGCGGTCAAAGGCACTTGACCGGATGGCTTGGGCGGTTTTGCCGCGTTTTCGATGTTCGTTAAGTAAAACGGCGGCTCGATCAGCTTCCTGTACAAGCTGTACATGGCGTCGTTGTCGCGCAATAAGTAATTGTTCTTGCTTTCCTTCATCTCCAGGTTGACGTTGAAGTAGGTGATCGCCTTCAGTCTCGGATACTTATACGGCATAATCCCGTACAACCGCTGCAAGTTCAGCGTGCCATATTCGGTGAAAGACTCTTGCGGAATATTCGCGTAATGGCTCACCGCCGTTTCGCTGATCATGAGCGGCTTGCGCTCGGCGTATGTGCGGTACAAGTAATCGAGCCGTTCGACCGGGCTTGTCGCCTGCATATTGCCTTGCTTCGGATCGCCGTTCTCGTACGGCTCGCTGTACAAGCTGACCCCTACCCAATCGACATAATCGTCGCCGGGGTAATACGCATCCATCGAATACATCGGCACGTCGCCGGGGCTCCAAACCATCGCCACGTTCGGCGCTTCCTGCTCCATGATGTCGTGAACCATCCGGAAATTGCGGATATATGTATCCGGATCGCCGTGCCAGGGCACCCAGTTGCCGTTCATCTCGCTGGCGTAACGGAGAAAAATCGGAATGCCCGCCGCTTTCGCTTCCCGCGCCCAAGCCCGCACGACCTCGTCGGTCACCGCGTCCAGCCCGTTCATCGGCTCCCAGGCGATTTGCAGTCCGGCACCGGCCTGCTTCGCACGTTGGGCGTACTGCTTCGGGAACGGCTTGCCGACCTGCGTATACGCCAAATATAACGCATGCTTCTTGCCGTAGAACGACTCCGAGCGGTCGTAGTAGTTCAGCATCTTCGGGTCGCGCTCCGTATACATTCCGATATACATGCCGTATTCGGGCTCGAACTTGGACAGTTTGCCGCTCACAGGCAGCGCCCGCTGCCGAAGCGCTTCGGTGTCGGCCGTGGATATGTACGCTTCGACGGTCGTCCGGATTTGCTCCGCACGCTGCAGGTCGACCGCGCCCCAGTCTTTGCCGTCCTTCAGCCAATACTCATTCTCGCGTTCATAGTAAGCGATGGCTTTCTCATAATCGCCGATTCCGTCAAAATATTGGTTCAGCTTGCCGCTGAACAACGCTGCGCTTTCCCAGTCCCCGGCGGACACATAATGGTCTGCCAAAAACTCCCAATGCGGCACGGCCGCTGCCGGGTTACCGGACGAAACGGCGGCATCCGCCGCTTTCCAGCGGTCCCAAATCGCATCGGCGTAGGCCGGCGCGGATCCGGTTACCAACAGGCCGATACCAAGCAAGGCGGACAGCGCTAATTTCGTAAAATTGGCGGCGGTTCGCCGGACTGCCCCCATGCGATATGTTGCTTGATCCCGCTTCCTGATTCGCATAGGCTGATCTGTTGATCGGTCCATCGTTCGTTCCCCCTTGTGCTCGTGACATGCCGCCGGCCGCCGAAAGCATGTCACGCCGATAACGTGTCCATATGGATATCTCTACCTATGCACGGCCGGGTATGTTTATGCGTGATGATGCGCCGTGCCGACACCTACATCGTTTCCAGCGTCACACGGCTTCCACGGCCCCCCGGTTCTGCAGGCTGGACGACCAGCCGGCGCGGCAGCCGGGCTCTTAATTCCGGCACGTGACTGATGACGCCGACCGTTAAGTTATCCAGATGCAATTTCTCTAATGCGGTAACCACCGCATCGAGCAGTTCCGGGTCCAGCGTCCCGAAGCCTTCATCCAAGAAAAAGAATTCAAGCGGATATTCGCCCTTCAATTGAATTTGGGTGGAGAGGGCGAGCGCCAACGACAGCGATGTCAGGAACGTTTCGCCCCCCGACAATGTCGTGACCGGGCGTCTGGTACCGCCGTTCGCGTCGTCGCGGATGACGAAGCCGCCGCCCGAATCGACCTCGATGGCGTATTTGCGGCGGGTCAACTGACCTAACCGCTCCGACGCCGCCCGGCTGACATGCATCAGCTGCTCCTCGGCCAAAAATTCGACGAAGGCATTGCCGCGCAGCACGCTTTGCAGCTTGCCAAGCAGCGTCAGCTCCGCCTGCAGCGCAGCGCGCTTCTGCTCCAGCTCCAGCCAACGCCCGTGCTTCGCCCGTACGTCTTCGCAATCACGTTCCGCTTTAGCGCTCGTCTGCAGCGCCGCTTCATCCTCGGCTTTGCAAAGCGCCAGTTCCTGCTCCAACGCGTCCCAAGCTTCATCCGAGACGTGACGGCCGGCGAGCGCTTGTTCCAGCTCTTGGCGGCGGACCGCCAGCTGATGCTCCTGCTTGCCGTGCGCCTCCACCTCGGCCGCCCATTCGCCGCGCTGCGCCTCGGCGATCAGCGCGTCCTCCACTTCGGCCGCAGAGGCGAAACCGGCGGCGAGCGACTGCTGCTCCCACTCGCTCTGGGTCTCGCGCTCCAGCGCAGCCGCCGACTGCTCGGCTTGCACAGCTGCCGCCGCTTGCGAAGCCGCCGACTGATGCGCGGCCTGCGCTTGATCGCGCAGCGACGCCGCCGTCGCCGCATCGGCTCGCAGCTTCGACAGCGCGCCATTCGCTTCAAGGGTCAGCTTGTTCGCGTCGCCGTCGCCGACGAGCGCAAAGAGCCGTTCCTGCCGCTGGCCGATTTGGCGCTGCAGCGCTTCCTGCTCGGCCGCCGTCCTCACCGCCAGTTTCTCGGCGTCGGCCAGCTCCTTGTGCAGCTGCTCCAGCCGGACTTGCTGTTCCTCGAGGAACGTAACGCTTTTCGCCAGCCGCTGCCGGATTTCTTCCGCTGCCGCATCCGAGCGTTCGAGCTGCCCGGCTAACTCAGGCAGCTGCTCCGGCTCCCATTCGGCGTAAGAGGCTTGCCATTGATCGCGCAGCCGGCTTCGCGTATCCGTCCATTCCTGCGCTTTGCGCGACTCGGCGTCTACGAGGCTCTGGACGCTTTGCAGCCGCGCTTCCAGCTCTTGTCGGCGCTTGGCCGATTGCCGCCGGTCTTGAAGCAGCGTTTGCCAGCTGCGTTCCAGCGCCTCGATTTCCCGTTCGAGCCCCAGCGTTACATCCGAATGGGCGGCGAGCGCTTGCTCGAACGCGGCCGTTGTCCGGACTTCCGCCTCCTCCGCTACCGCGGCGGCGGCTTCCAACCGTGCCTGCCCCGCCTCGCGCAGCTTCAGGATCGACGCCGGCGTTTCGGCTGCCGGGACGCCGTCCGCTGCGGCTTGCTGCGCCCATTGCTTCTCCAGCGATTCCAGCTTATCCAGCAGTCGTCGCGCATGAAACCGGCCTTCGCGCAGCTCCTGCCGGCACGCCTCAAGCGCTTCCGGCGACACCTCGCCTCCGTCAGTCGCAGCAGCCGTCCCGTCACCGCCCTCCGGGCGATGGGAGGCCGGGTTCGGGTGCTCGGTCGAACCGCACACCGGACAAGCACCGCCGTCGTGCAGATGCGCCGCAAGCGCCGCTGCCATCGCCTCCGCTTCCGCCGCCTTCAAGCGAGCCCGCACGCGTTCGCCTTCCCGTGCGGCGGCTTGTTCCAGCAAGGCCATACGGCGCTCGCCTGCTGCCGCATCGTTATGTAAAGCTATCAAACGTTCCGCCCACTCCAGCGTACGCCGCTCTCCGTCCCGCTCCTGCTCAGCGAGCTCCTGCAGCAGCCTCCGCTGCTCCTCCGCTTCCGCGGCCCGCGCAGCCGCCGCGGTCTGCCGCTCGGCGGCCAGCGCAGCCGTCCGCTCCAGCTCCCGCGCGGCCTGCAGCGCTTCCTGCAGCCGCTTGCGGTACGCAGCCGGC